>NZ_LR134293.1:1717500-2084744 GCF_900636575.1 Streptococcus canis | reverse complement strand
AAAATGGGGCTTTTGTGGCCTTTTATGGCACAGATGCTAGTGGAAAAGCAATTACATTGTTGCAAGATGCTCGAAGATTAGAGTCACAACCGCATAATAACGAATTTAAAAATGTGATTGTTGATTATAATGGACAATCAAAGGCTATGACAGTGACATATGATGGACAAATATTCACAAAAAATATTCAAACCTATTTAGATAAAAGTAGACTAACTACTAACCAGGCTAAGGGAAGAGAAGAGTTGGGCTTTGCGATTTTTGCTTCTACTGGGTCAGGAACAAATTTACAACAATTTGATTTAACTAGGTTTGAGTATTCTTCAGGTGGTAGCTATATAAAATTATTGTATGTTGATGATTCAACTGGAAATGTTATTAAAGAAAAGCTATACTCAGGTTGACTTATCAATCTCTAGATTTGTCGGATAAATTGATGTTACCTAATTATACATTTAAGAGGACTAATGCTCCTACTGCAGTAGGATATCAGGACAGTAACACAATTAATTTCAATTCAGGTATTCAAACTATTACCTATACTTATAAAAAGGTTGAGAAGAAGAATTACAACGACTTTTAGATAATGATTCTAATTTGAAGTTAACTGATATATATGTTAATGCAGATAAAACAAAACAAACGGCTTACGATGATTCTATCAAAAAAGGTCAAGTAGTAGTAAACGATAGTTTTACAAGCCAAGATAAAGTAGATGATGCAGTTAAGATTATAACTGATAGTATAGTTGCTCTAAGAGTTTCCGCAGCTGAAGCAGCCGTGAAAGCAGCCGAAGATGCCGCCCAAGCAGGCAAAGATAAGAAAGCTGAAGTTGAAGCAGATGGTGTTGTTAATCCAGATGAGAAATCAGCCGTAGATGGCTTGAACGATGTCACAACTGAGAAGAAAGGTACAGCAACTCCGTTAGTCGATAGCTTACCAGAAGGCCCAGTCAAAGAAGCGTTGAAAGCACGTCTTGATCAAGTAACGACATCAGAAGTAACCGTCAACGATGCGGATAGCAACGGCAAACCAGATTCCCAAGATGCCGCAGAAGCCGCAGCTGAAGCAGCCGTGAAAGCAGCCGAAGATGCCGCCCAAGCAGGCAAAGATAAGAAAGCTGAAGTTGAAGCAGATGGTGTTGTTAATCCAGATGAGAAATCAGCCGTAGATGGCTTGAACGATGTCACAACTGAGAAGAAAGGTACAGCAACTCCGTTAGTCGATAGCTTACCAGAAGGCCCAGTCAAAGAAGCGTTGAAAGCACGTCTTGATCAAGTAACGACATCAGAAGTAACCGTCAACGATGCGGATAGCAACGGCAAACCAGATTCCCAAGATGCCGCAGAAGCCGCAGCTGAAGCAGCCGTGAAAGCAGCCGAAGATGCCGCCCAAGCAGGCAAAGATAAGAAAGCTGAAGTTGAAGCAGATGGTGTTGTTAATCCAGATGAGAAATCAGCCGTAGATGGCTTGAACGATGTCACAACTGAGAAGAAGGTACAGCAACTCCGTTAGTCGATAGCTTACCAGAAGGCCCAGTCAAAGAAGCGTTGAAAGCACGTCTTGATCAAGTAACGACATCAGAAGTAACCGTCAACGATGCGGATAGCAACGGCAAACCAGATTCCCAAGATGCCGCAGAAGCCGCAGCTGAAGCAGCCGTGAAAGCAGCCGAAGATGCCGCCCAAGCAGGCAAAGATAAGAAAGCTGAAGTTGAAGCAGATGGTGTTGTTAATCCAGATGAGAAATCAGCCGTAGATGGCTTGAACGATGTCACAACTGAGAAGAAAGGTACAGCAACTCCGTTAGTCGATAGCTTACCAGAAGGCCCAGTCAAAGAAGCGTTGAAAGCACGTCTTGATCAAGTAACGACATCAGAAGTAACCGTCAACGATGCGGATAGCAACGGCAAACCAGATTCCCAAGATGCCGCAGAAGCCGCAGCTGAAGCAGCCGTGAAAGCAGCCGAAGATGCCGCCCAAGCAGGCAAAGATAAGAAAGCTGAAGTTGAAGCAGATGGTGTTGTTAATCCAGATGAGAAATCAGCCGTAGATGGCTTGAACGATGTCACAACTGAGAAGAAAGGTACAGCAACTCCGTTAGTCGATAGCTTACCAGAAGGCCCAGTCAAAGAAGCGTTGAAAGCACGTCTTGATCAAGTAACGACATCAGAAGTAACCGTCAACGATGCGGATAGCAACGGCAAACCAGATTCCCAAGATGCCGCAGAAGCCGCAGCTGAAGCAGCCGTGAAAGCAGCCGAAGATGCCGCCCAAGCAGGCAAAGATAAGAAAGCTGAAGTTGAAGCAGATGGTGTTGTTAATCCAGATGAGAAATCAGCCGTAGATGGCTTGAACGATGTCACAACTGAGAAGAAAGGTACAGCAACTCCGTTAGTCGATAGCTTACCAGAAGGCCCAGTCAAAGAAGCGTTGAAAGCACGTCTTGATCAAGTAACGACATCAGAAGTAACCGTCAACGATGCGGATAGCAACGGCAAACCAGATTCCCAAGATGCCGCAGAAGCCGCAGCTGAAGCAGCCGTGAAAGCAGCCGAAGATGCCGCCCAAGCAGGCAAAGATAAGAAAGCTGAAGTTGAAGCAGATGGTGTTGTTAATCCAGATGAGAAATCAGCCGTAGATGGCTTGAACGATGTCACAACTGAGAAGAAAGGTACAGCAACTCCGTTAGTCGATAGCTTACCAGAAGGCCCAGTCAAAGAAGCGTTGAAAGCACGTCTTGATCAAGTAACGACATCAGAAGTAACCGTCAACGATGCGGATAGCAACGGCAAACCAGATTCCCAAGATGCCGCAGAAGCCGCAGCTGAAGCAGCCGTGAAAGCAGCCGAAGATGCCGCCCAAGCAGGCAAAGATAAGAAAGCTGAAGTTGAAGCAGATGGTGTTGTTAATCCAGATGAGAAATCAGCCGTAGATGGCTTGAACGATGTCACAACTGAGAAGAAAGGTACAGCAACTCCGTTAGTCGATAGCTTACCAGAAGGCCCAGTCAAAGAAGCGTTGAAAGCACGTCTTGATCAAGTAACGACATCAGAAGTAACCGTCAACGATGCGGATAGCAACGGCAAACCAGATTCCCAAGATGCCGCAGAAGCCGCAGCTGAAGCAGCCGTGAAAGCAGCCGAAGATGCCGCCCAAGCAGGCAAAGATAAGAAAGCTGAAGTTGAAGCAGATGGTGTTGTTAATCCAGATGAGAAATCAGCCGTAGATGGCTTGAACGATGTCACAACTGAGAAGAAAGGTACAGCAACTCCGTTAGTCGATAGCTTACCAGAAGGCCCAGTCAAAGAAGCGTTGAAAGCACGTCTTGATCAAGTAACGACATCAGAAGTAACCGTCAACGATGCGGATAGCAACGGCAAACCAGATTCCCAAGATGCCGCAGAAGCCGCAGCTGAAGCAGCCGTGAAAGCAGCCGAAGATGCCGCCCAAGCAGGCAAAGATAAGAAAGCTGAAGTTGAAGCAGATGGTGTTGTTAATCCAGATGAGAAATCAGCCGTAGATGGCTTGAACGATGTCACAACTGAGAAGAAAGGTACAGCAACTCCGTTAGTCGATAGCTTACCAGAAGGCCCAGTCAAAGAAGCGTTGAAAGCACGTCTTGATCAAGTAACGACATCAGAAGTAACCGTCAACGATGCGGATAGCAACGGCAAACCAGATTCCCAAGATGCCGCAGAAGCCGCAGCTGAAGCAGCCGTGAAAGCAGCCGAAGATGCCGCCCAAGCAGGCAAAGATAAGAAAGCTGAAGTTGAAGCAGATGGTGTTGTTAATCCAGATGAGAAATCAGCCGTAGATGGCTTGAACGATGTCACAACTGAGAAGAAAGGTACAGCAACTCCGTTAGTCGATAGCTTACCAGAAGGCCCAGTCAAAGAAGCGTTGAAAGCACGTCTTGATCAAGTAACGACATCAGAAGTAACCGTCAACGATGCGGATAGCAACGGCAAACCAGATTCCCAAGATGCCGCAGAAGCCGCAGCTGAAGCAGCCGTGAAAGCAGCCGAAGATGCCGCCCAAGCAGGCAAAGATAAGAAAGCTGAAGTTGAAGCAGATGGTGTTGTTAATCCAGATGAGAAATCAGCCGTAGATGGCTTGAACGATGTCACAACTGAGAAGAAAGGTACAGCAACTCCGTTAGTCGATAGCTTACCAGAAGGCCCAGTCAAAGAAGCGTTGAAAGCACGTCTTGATCAAGTAACGACATCAGAAGTAACCGTCAACGATGCGGATAGCAACGGCAAACCAGATTCCCAAGATGCCGCAGAAGCCGCAGCTGAAGCAGCCGTGAAAGCAGCCGAAGATGCCGCCCAAGCAGGCAAAGATAAGAAAGCTGAAGTTGAAGCAGATGGTGTTGTTAATCCAGATGAGAAATCAGCCGTAGATGGCTTGAACGATGTCACAACTGAGAAGAAAGGTACAGCAACTCCGTTAGTCGATAGCTTACCAGAAGGCCCAGTCAAAGAAGCGTTGAAAGCACGTCTTGATCAAGTAACGACATCAGAAGTAACCGTCAACGATGCGGATAGCAACGGCAAACCAGATTCCCAAGATGCCGCAGAAGCCGCAGCTGAAGCAGCCGTGAAAGCAGCCGAAGATGCCGCCCAAGCAGGCAAAGATAAGAAAGCTGAAGTTGAAGCAGATGGTGTTGTTAATCCAGATGAGAAATCAGCCGTAGATGGCTTGAACGATGTCACAACTGAGAAGAAAGGTACAGCAACTCCGTTAGTCGATAGCTTACCAGAAGGCCCAGTCAAAGAAGCGTTGAAAGCACGTCTTGATCAAGTAACGACATCAGAAGTAACCGTCAACGATGCGGATAGCAACGGCAAACCAGATTCCCAAGATGCCGCAGAAGCCGCAGCTGAAGCAGCCGTGAAAGCAGCCGAAGATGCCGCCCAAGCAGGCAAAGATAAGAAAGCTGAAGTTGAAGCAGATGGTGTTGTTAATCCAGATGAGAAATCAGCCGTAGATGGCTTGAACGATGTCACAACTGAGAAGAAAGGTACAGCAACTCCGTTAGTCGATAGCTTACCAGAAGGCCCAGTCAAAGAAGCGTTGAAAGCACGTCTTGATCAAGTAACGACATCAGAAGTAACCGTCAACGATGCGGATAGCAACGGCAAACCAGATTCCCAAGATGCCGCAGAAGCCGCAGCTGAAGCAGCCGTGAAAGCAGCCGAAGATGCCGCCCAAGCAGGCAAAGATAAGAAAGCTGAAGTTGAAGCAGATGGTGTTGTTAATCCAGATGAGAAATCAGCCGTAGATGGCTTGAACGATGTCACAACTGAGAAGAAAGGTACAGCAACTCCGTTAGTCGATAGCTTACCAGAAGGCCCAGTCAAAGAAGCGTTGAAAGCACGTCTTGATCAAGTAACGACATCAGAAGTAACCGTCAACGATGCGGATAGCAACGGCAAACCAGATTCCCAAGATGCCGCAGAAGCCGCAGCTGAAGCAGCCGTGAAAGCAGCCGAAGATGCCGCCCAAGCAGGCAAAGATAAGAAAGCTGAAGTTGAAGCAGATGGTGTTGTTAATCCAGATGAGAAATCAGCCGTAGATGGCTTGAACGATGTCACAACTGAGAAGAAAGGTACAGCAACTCCGTTAGTCGATAGCTTACCAGAAGGCCCAGTCAAAGAAGCGTTGAAAGCACGTCTTGATCAAGTAACGACATCAGAAGTAACCGTCAACGATGCGGATAGCAACGGCAAACCAGATTCCCAAGATGCCGCAGAAGCCGCAGCTGAAGCAGCCGTGAAAGCAGCCGAAGATGCCGCCCAAGCAGGCAAAGATAAGAAAGCTGAAGTTGAAGCAGATGGTGTTGTTAATCCAGATGAGAAATCAGCCGTAGATGGCTTGAACGATGTCACAACTGAGAAGAAAGGTACAGCAACTCCGTTAGTCGATAGCTTACCAGAAGGCCCAGTCAAAGAAGCGTTGAAAGCACGTCTTGATCAAGTAACGACATCAGAAGTAACCGTCAACGATGCGGATAGCAACGGCAAACCAGATTCCCAAGATGCCGCAGAAGCCGCAGCTGAAGCAGCCGTGAAAGCAGCCGAAGATGCCGCCCAAGCAGGCAAAGATAAGAAAGCTGAAGTTGAAGCAGATGGTGTTGTTAATCCAGATGAGAAATCAGCCGTAGATGGCTTGAACGATGTCACAACTGAGAAGAAAGGTACAGCAACTCCGTTAGTCGATAGCTTACCAGAAGGCCCAGTCAAAGAAGCGTTGAAAGCACGTCTTGATCAAGTAACGACATCAGAAGTAACCGTCAACGATGCGGATAGCAACGGCAAACCAGATTCCCAAGATGCCGCAGAAGCCGCAGCTGAAGCAGCCGTGAAAGCAGCCGAAGATGCCGCCCAAGCAGGCAAAGATAAGAAAGCTGAAGTTGAAGCAGATGGTGTTGTTAATCCAGATGAGAAATCAGCCGTAGATGGCTTGAACGATGTCACAACTGAGAAGAAAGGTACAGCAACTCCGTTAGTCGATAGCTTACCAGAAGGCCCAGTCAAAGAAGCGTTGAAAGCACGTCTTGATCAAGTAACGACATCAGAAGTAACCGTCAACGATGCGGATAGCAACGGCAAACCAGATTCCCAAGATGCCGCAGAAGCCGCAGCTGAAGCAGCCGTGAAAGCAGCCGAAGATGCCGCCCAAGCAGGCAAAGATAAGAAAGCTGAAGTTGAAGCAGATGGTGTTGTTAATCCAGATGAGAAATCAGCCGTAGATGGCTTGAACGATGTCACAACTGAGAAGAAAGGTACAGCAACTCCGTTAGTCGATAGCTTACCAGAAGGCCCAGTCAAAGAAGCGTTGAAAGCACGTCTTGATCAAGTAACGACATCAGAAGTAACCGTCAACGATGCGGATAGCAACGGCAAACCAGATTCCCAAGATGCCGCAGAAGCCGCAGCTGAAGCAGCCGTGAAAGCAGCCGAAGATGCCGCCCAAGCAGGCAAAGATAAGAAAGCTGAAGTTGAAGCAGATGGTGTTGTTAATCCAGATGAGAAATCAGCCGTAGATGGCTTGAACGATGTCACAACTGAGAAGAAAGGTACAGCAACTCCGTTAGTCGATAGCTTACCAGAAGGCCCAGTCAAAGAAGCGTTGAAAGCACGTCTTGATCAAGTAACGACATCAGAAGTAACCGTCAACGATGCGGATAGCAACGGCAAACCAGATTCCCAAGATGCCGCAGAAGCCGCAGCTGAAGCAGCCGTGAAAGCAGCCGAAGATGCCGCCCAAGCAGGCAAAGATAAGAAAGCTGAAGTTGAAGCAGATGGTGTTGTTAATCCAGATGAGAAATCAGCCGTAGATGGCTTGAACGATGTCACAACTGAGAAGAAAGGTACAGCAACTCCGTTAGTCGATAGCTTACCAGAAGGCCCAGTCAAAGAAGCGTTGAAAGCACGTCTTGATCAAGTAACGACATCAGAAGTAACCGTCAACGATGCGGATAGCAACGGCAAACCAGATTCCCAAGATGCCGCAGAAGCCGCAGCTGAAGCAGCCGTGAAAGCAGCCGAAGATGCCGCCCAAGCAGGCAAAGATAAGAAAGCTGAAGTTGAAGCAGATGGTGTTGTTAATCCAGATGAGAAATCAGCCGTAGATGGCTTGAACGATGTCACAACTGAGAAGAAAGGTACAGCAACTCCGTTAGTCGATAGCTTACCAGAAGGCCCAGTCAAAGAAGCGTTGAAAGCACGTCTTGATCAAGTAACGACATCAGAAGTAACCGTCAACGATGCGGATAGCAACGGCAAACCAGATTCCCAAGATGCCGCAGAAGCCGCAGCTGAAGCAGCCGTGAAAGCAGCCGAAGATGCCGCCCAAGCAGGCAAAGATAAGAAAGCTGAAGTTGAAGCAGATGGTGTTGTTGAACTTCCTTCTACTGGCGAGATCAATACTCATCTATCGTTGTTTGGAATAATTGTTTTGTTAATAAGCACTCTTATGTATGGTTCTAAGAAAAAAGAGGATTAAATCTTTTGACCTATGACCTGAAATGTCATTAAACTTTTCTCCGTTTTACGGTGTGAATGCTCTATGTTTAATTATCTCTCTCCAACCTAAATAGAGTATTCAATATGTTCAAGCATCATGCTTGGAAAGTCTATCTAGATGTATAATCTAGATAGACTTTTGATTTTGTAAGAGCATTTCGTTTTTGGAGTTCTTGAATTTGTTTAGCAGTCATAACGTAAGCGCCCAATAACAAGGTATATTAAAATCTTCCAAAGTTCACTGACTCTGGAAGATTTTGTTATCTACAATTTTGTTGTACCTTCTCTGCCCATGGCAAATAAGCCTCTAGAACTTCCTTTTTGGCGAATATCTCCTCATTCGGAAGATTCTCTAGTAGGTAACCTATATATTTTTCGCTATCCAAGTGATGTCGTTTAGCTGTTGCCAATAGAGACATAATGATAGCACTTGATTTAGCACCCTCAAAGCTTTGTGAAAAGAGCCAATTTTTACGTCTCATAACCAAAGACTTGATCGCACGTTCCGCCATATTATTGGATAAGACGAGACTACCATCTTTAAGTACAGTTCTAAACGTTTCTTCATACTTAAGGCTATAGTCAATGGCACGTCCCAACTTAGAGCCTGGAAGAACAGCCTGCCTGCGACACCAGTCAAAGAACTCTGCCATCAAAGGTTCTAACTCATCTTGGCGTTTCATCAGGCGATCTTGTAAAGATAAATCAGCCCATGACTCCTCTAAGGCAAACATCTTATCACAATAGCACAGCCCTTTGAACACCAGAGAACTCTTATCTGCCTTGGCAGTCTCCAATTGACGATAAGCCCCATGCATATCGCAATGAACATAACCAGCGTAATCACCTAGAAATTCTTGGGCAACTAGCCCACTACGACGCTTATCGTGATGATAAAGAGTGATTACTTCTTTCTCATCCTTACCAGATAAGAAGGTCCAATAGTAAGTTAGCTGGCTATCGCTTTCTAAAACGCGATAGCTGGTTTCATCCGCATGAAGGACGGGCTGTTCTAGTAATTTCTGGTGTAAAAGCTCATAAAGTGGTTCAAAATAATACTGACTTGCCTTAATATGCCAGTTAGCGATTTCTTTGCGTGTTATAGGCAAACCAAGTTTAGTCCAATCTTCTTCCTGACGATAATTCGGTACTTTAAGATGAAACTTCTGATGAATCGTATGAGCAATGATTGAAGCAGACCCTAGACTATGTGCTAGTGGTGCTTTAGGTACGGGAGCTTTGATAATTTTATCACTGAGAGTCTTCTCACTACAAGCCAGACATTTGTAGGCATGCTGGATATGGTCAACTCTCTTCAGCTGTGCTGGAATAAAGACCAGTTCTTGACGCTGAACGGTTGCACCAATTTCTTTGAGAGCCCCATGACAATCTGGACAAGCACATTCTGTTAGGTGATAATGTCTTTCTTCGGCTTTAAATTGGTTCAGAATGGTTTGACGTTTTCCTTTAGCCTTCTTACGCTGATAGGTAATGGTTTCAAGTTCACCTGGGTAAGTCCGCTTTTTCTTCAGTTAATTGTTCTTCTTCAAAAAGACTGAGTTGCCCATTAATTTGAATCGTTTTCTCAGATGATTTGCCATAAATTTTTTGTGTCAGATAAACGACTTGTTCACGAAGGAGAGCAATCTCATTAGACTGCTGTTTAATGATTTTAAGTAATTCTTCCATAAATGATCTCCTCCTAATGTTTTCTATATTATACCTAAAGAAAAGCCATGATTTCAATAGAAATCACGACTTTTTGTACAGTTTATGTTAGGAGTGATGAAAAATCCTTTCATTAGCCAGTTTAATTGTTCAGAAGTCAGAGCCTTAACGTCATACTCATTGTTTGGCCAAGTGAGTTTTCCTTTTTCAAAACGCTTGTAGAGGAGCCAGAATCCTTGACCATCCCAATAAAGAGCTTTAAAGCGATCCTTCCGCCCCCCACAAAAGAGGAATACCTGACCTGAGAAGGGATCTAGGTCAAATTGACTTTTAACAAGATAAGCGAGCGAATCAATGCCCTGTCTCATATCTGTTTTTCCACAAACCAGATAGACCTGGCCTAAATCACTTAAGTTAATGGTCATAGGACAATACCTTATCCAAGATAGCGATAGCTTGTTCAGATGAGATAGGGGAGTAAAAAGAGAGATCAAGCTCTCTCACTTTACAACGAAAGATAAGAGCATTCTTCGCTTTTTCTCAAATTTTCGAGAAATGGGTAGTTGTTCCAAAGGAACAATAGGTTGTTTGGTCATTCAGATATCCCCCAGTATTCTTATTTTCTACAGTATAGCAGAATTACTGGAAGAGAGGATAGGTACCTTGTTATTGGGCGCTTACAATTAATCATCATTATCTATAATTTCTACTATATCTTCAATCTTACAATCAAGTGTAATACAAATTTTCAATAAAATATCAGTAGTGATATTTTCCCCTTTTCCTAATTTTGCGATCGTGGAAGAACTAATCCCAGCTTCTTGTCTAAGCTTTGTTTTTGTCCAATCTTTATCAATGAGAAGTTTCCATAATTTATTGTAGCTAAACTTCATCTGAGTTTTCTCCTTTATTCCATGAAATACCGTAGAGTTCATTTCCGTTACTAGAGAGTCGCAATACAGTATTTTCTAATAAGAGTTGATTAGCTTCTGGAGAGTATGAGCTTGCTTTATCGAAAGCTAAAAACACCTGCTTATTTAGTGATTTTGATTGGTCATATAGCTTCAACAGAGCTTCGGTTGCTTGGTAGCTAATATTACTCAAGAGTAATGAGTCGTGTGCCAGTGCTGGCAGGTTAGTGAGATAGAGCATGGTTAGGTCAAATAAAATCATCCCTTTGAACTTAGTTCCTGTACCATCATCATCTGGGGTGTAGAAGGAGTAGCTGTTATGAGCTTTGAGATTGATTTGAGGGGCTTTGCGAATATCTGGATACAGAATATTATTGAACTCTCGCATTTTAGCATTGATTTTTCCTTCTAACTCTATTAGTATATCTTCGGTGCTACGCTTCAAGTCAGAGTCTGCTTCTGACTTTTCTTTTGATAAAGCAGACTCTTTCAGATAGGCTTCGTTTTGCTCTTTGAGTGCATTGATCGTTGCTGTTAGTTTAGAGTAGTTTTCTAAGAACTCAGTTGAAAGATTTGGGATGCTTCCTAGTTCTTGAAGTTCTTGGTTTAGAGTTACTAATTGACTCTCTAATTCGTCAATCTCACCTACTAGGGATTCACGTTCGGTTGAGAATTCGGAATCTAAAATAGTTGCCAATTTTTTGTGGTAGGTCTCAACTTCATATAATTTCTTGAGATTAGTATCAGGGAAGTATTGCTGAAGCTCTGTTAAGTCAGATTCAGTAGGATATAAACCAAATTCGATACTGATATCTAATAGCTTAAGACGTCTTTGTTTATCACGGAGAATACTTTCTAGCTCCAACTTAGTATTTCTAAGCTGGAGTTTTTGCTGATGTTTCTCAATGTCATCCGAACAAATGTTGTCTTGATAAGTATCTTGAAGGTGTGATAAGCCATATTCCAATCTTTTAATTTCTGAGACGTTGAGCTCGAATTGCTTTTTACCACCAACTAAGTTGGAGATAAATTCATATTTTCGAGCATTGCGAAACGTTGTTAACTGGTCACTCTTATCCTTAAGTCTTTCTTTGTATCGTGCAATGTTATCATACAAATTAAATAGTTGGATAAGGGTTGTAATGGATTCGGAAGATTTTTGGCTTGCATAAACTTGTAACGGGAAATCGGTATTTTGATTATTTTTCCCTGCAATTCTAAAGAAACCACTCATAGCTAATCGGAATGATAAATCGGAGGATTCCAAATGATATCGTTTCTTAAGTTTGTTAAGAAACGTTCCAAGGTCCATTATTTCACCAGTTGGAGAGTAGTTCTTGTCACACACTATAATGATATCAGGATTGGCTGTATCTCTTGAAAAATAAAACTTTTTCTCAAATTGAAAGCAGAAGTAGATAGGATGATCACCTAATTTCTTAACCGCAATTGATTTTAGATAGCTATTACCTCCGAATATGAAGTCAATTGCTAATAAAGAAGAGGATTTGCCGATAGAATTATTAGCTAAGTCCATACCCATGATAACGTTTAATCCAGGGTGAAATTGAATCGGTTCCCGAGTTTGTCCATCCTTTTTAAAGACTGGCGACCACATTTCTATAAGCATAATGTTACCTCTCCTTCATTGGTCATTTCAATGGCGTTTAATGTATATAAGCAATCCATGATGGATAAGAAATCTGTCGGATCCTCCAACTCTTCTGAGATAGTATGAAAGATATCTTTCACATTTGAGTTCCCCATTTTAATTTCATGTAGCACTCTAGGTAAATAGGCTAGGGTGCTTTTTTGATAGGAATAAAGTTTATTTGGTAATTGCATTATTCAAGTACCTCGCATTTTTGGATAAAGTAAGAGACAATCATCTGGCAGAAGTAGATGTCCTGTAGTGTAGCTTTATGGAGTTTTTCCGAAATAGTATTGAAAATCTCAAGATTACCATGCTTGGCAGCCTTTAACTTTTTGTACATCGATCGCATTTGATATTGGATATCCTCGTAATCGATTCTTCCTTGTTTATCTAAATTTATAATGATTTTTTGAATGGTTAAGTAGTTATCAATAACTTGGTTCTTAACCAATTGATAAAGCGTACGATTGTTCTCAGGTGATATCTTATCAGTCAATTGCTTCGGGTCATAGGAGATATCATATTCATCAAATTTTAGTTTATTGAGACTAGTCAAAACTGAGACAATTCCACTATCTAACTTCATATCAGAAATCGATTGTTGGCTGTTATGTGCAGAGACTAGAATCTTTTTAACATTTTTTAGAGCTGTTACAATTTTTTTGCGACTTTCTGCTTGATAGGTTAAAAAACAATCTGGGCAGAGGGCTATCAGATTCAGTGGTTCAGCGTCCTTATCTTTTTCAATGGTTGAAACCTCATAGTTTTCCGATGCTAAACCACCTCTTGTTAAAATGAGTGGTCTATCACAGCCTGGGAATGCACAACAGTTATTTGCTTCCGTCAGTAAGAATTGTCCATATTGTTTTTTGAGTTGATTCGACTGGTTAATAAATGTAGCTTTTTGAGCTGTGGTTGATATTCCCATCCCAGCTTTCTCTCTAATGAAGTCAACGAAAATTTCTGGAATTCTTTGCGAGGCATTTTCAGCAGTAATATCAGGATAATAAGTATTAAATTCATTAGCTAGTAACTGAATAGTTTCATCTGGCCTACTTTCAATAGACTCCGTCATATTAGCTGAATTGACCCGGTAGAGCAATTGATTTGCCATCTTCTTGGTGAAGCCTCTTTTGGGCTTTGTATAAGAGATAAGCGTACTATCTGCTTTGTCAGATGTAATACCAGAAGCACTAATGATATCTTCGGCGTCATCATCAGTAATCATTTCAATGAGTTCTCGAAAAAACTCTGGGATAGTCGCGCCATCTCCAAGATATTTTTTCAGTATTCTAAAATAAGTGGGAAAATCCAAGTGATTATCTCCTTTTCATTTTTGTACCAAGCTGTACCGTATTGTACTAATCTGTCCCCGAATTCAAAATCTCATTTAATACAATAGAGTCGAACAAAGTAATCGTTAATGATTAAGTTTATTATATCATGACAGGATTGCGATGTTCAAAAATATATTTGCGAACGCATAAAAAGTTTTGCGAATGTAAAATTCTTCAATTGCCGAATAGCGCTAGTAGGTAATTTGAGATGGTTGGTGCCTAATGATGATACTTTGTAAATTAGTAAATCTAATTTACCGTGACTTTAAGAGTACAAATTAGGTGTGCAGTTCAGCTTGTAAAGTCAGTTGACCATGAATTAGCAGAGGAATTGCTGATGTGGTCAGAAAATTTTGTTAAGAGTTCTTTGTATTGTCACGTTTCTCTGCTTACGACAGAAAGTGGAAAACATGACAAACAAGGACAATATTTATAACGAATGTCAAAAGCAGGAATGCTCGCTAGAAGTGGGACTTTTAGAGGGGCAGGTGCTAGCTCCTATGTTGGTTGAGAACCAACAAGTTATTGAGGATATGCGTCTCAAAAGAGATACCCTTCGGTCTTGGAGACCAGCTAAACGGTTAAATGTTTATGTATTGGTTGCTTTTATCCCAGTATATTCTGAAGAATATAATCAAACAGAGCGTATCTACAAAGATGCTGTTGAGAACTTTTTGAATGAGTTTCGTACACGTAAGTCCAAAAATATTGAAGAGATTATTTCATACGAAGAATGGATTGATACGAATGAATCTACTCTTCACAGCTCTACTGAAGAACTAGAAGAATTCATGTTCGCAGAAATGCTGCAAGATTTACTTGAGAAAGTAAAACAGGCCGATAAGGATTTGTATGATATCACTTTGGGCTTACTCGCCAAAGAGTTTGATGAGAGCATTGAGGATGTGTTTATTAAGATTGGGGTCAAACGTTCTACAGGATTTTATCGCTTGCCAAAAGCTCGTGCTCTGGTGGCGGCCTTATTGAAGGAATTAAATCCGAAATAGTGTTTATATTTGACACTAGCGATGTTTTTGGTATAATTTAAGTAGAAGTAGTCGGAGAGTAATACCGACTCTAAAAAGAAAATACTCTAAAGTTGATGTAGTCGTAAGGGTCGCGACTCTAAAAAGAAAGGCCCTTTTTTCGTATGATAGAGGTTTAGTTTATGTCAAAAATCAATAAGAATAGTCTGTATTTTCATCTATTAACTCAAGACTATTTCGATACTTACCAATATTTAGATGAGTTTCAAGAAGATAATGCGCGTGGCCATGGTGTTATGGTTCTTGATATCAATAATCAACTGATTGCAATTCCGCTTCGCTCCGGTATTCCTGAGCATCTTAGGAATGCAAGTCATTTATTTCCTTACACAACCTATAGACGTCACGATGGAAGAATGTGTCTGAAGACTTTAGATTTCAGTAAGTTGACGATTATTGAGGAAAAATATATTGACAATTCAAGAATATATCACTTTAAAAATCCAAATGAGAAGATTTTTTATCTAAGAAATTCAAATCGTATTTTCTCACGAGTTAAGAATTACGTAAATAAGTATATTGAGATTTGTTCAAAGATTGAAAAGGGAGAAACTGTCACTTTTAGAACATTGACCCCATACCGATTTAGCACTCTACGCAACTTTCATGATGAATTGGGAATAGCAATTTCCAAGGAAGATTTCATCAATCAATTAAGGAAATAGTTTTTATCACATATAAAACGGTTCACTACCTGAATTAGTAGTGAACCGTTTTTTGTGTCTAGTCTTTCTGATAGAATGAGCATTCATACCCATCAGCTCTGAGGTTAATATCAGACATCCAGTTAGGTGCTATACCCATTAGACTTGCTATATCTTCAAGGCTTTGGTCTTTCTCACACTCAATGATGACTTCATCATGAACATGACCAACAATCTTGAACTCACTAAGTTGTCTCATCGAGTAGGCAAGAATATCACGGCTGATGGCCTGGACGATATTTTCGACAAACTTTGGACCATAACTTTCAAGTCGTTCCCAGCGTTTAGCAGTTCCTGTACCTTCGTAGGTGACAGATTCTCCACTAAATTGGTTCTCGCTTATTTTAGGTTTAACGTAGGATAGTTTGCGTCCAGATGGGAGAGTTATGAATAACATCCCTTTGGTAACTTCGAATTGAATACCATGCGTCTCGGTTTGGACTTGCTCTTTGACTGCAGTTTTCACAGCCCTATCCACGTCCCACCAAAAGAGAACTATGTTGGGGTTAGCCTGTCGCCATGAATCTACAAGTGGTTGCAGCTCCTGTTCCTCAAGTCCCATATCAATAGCTCCCATTGCTTTAAGAGCACCAACTGCTCCGCCATATCCACAAGCCAACTCCGCAATTTTCCCTTTTTGACGAAGGTCTGCGTTTTGCCCATGTTTCTCGACTGGAACTCCAAACATCTGTGAAGCAGATATGCAGTAGATGTCTTTCCCTTGCTCAAAGACCTTGCTCCGCCATGCCTCTCCTGCAAGATGAGACAAAACACGCGCCTCAATAGCAGAGAAGTCACACACAATGAACTTCTTACCCTTACTTGGAACAAAAGCAGTTCGAATAAGTTGTGATAGGGTATCCTGCGTGTCGTAAAGTAGATCAGTAGCTCCTAAGTCCCCAGTTTTGAAAAGTTTTCTAGCTTCCTCAAGGTCAGGAAGATGGTTCTGAGGTAGGTTCTGGAGTTGCACTAAGCGTCCAGCCCAACGACCTGTTCGATTGGCTCCATAGAACTGGAACATGCCTCTAGCCCTGCCATCCTTACAGACGCAGTTCATCATAGCTTGGTATTTAGAGACGCTGGATTTAGCTGCCTGTTGTCTTAACTTAAGGACTTTGGCTGTCTTTTCATCGACGGTTTTGAGAAGTTCTTTAACAGCTTTTTTATCCAGTGAATCGGTGGTCACTCCGTGTTCTCGTAACCAAGCAATCATCTGAAGAACGGAGTTGGGATTTTCAAGTCCAGTAAGCTCTTTTAGTTCTTCTTGGATTTTAGTCTTACTTTCCCCGTCAATGGCAATAGCTGCTTTGACAAAGTCCACATCAATACCAATTCCACGGTCATTGATGCTCTGGTCTTGATGGTATTCGTCCCAAACAAAGTCAGGAACAGGGTGGTTACGGAGTTTGTCTTTGATGGCCAATTCCACCTCAACATCACGCTGGTTGTAATCGATAAAAGCAGACCATTTATCAGGTGAGTGACTGGGAAAGTTTCGTGTTCGTCCACCATTGACCTTGGTCGGTTTACAGGGGAGACAGAAGTAGCGGATTAAGTCTCCACCTTCTTTAAGTTTCTGTTCTTTTAGCTTGAGGACAGTTCCGACTCCTTCAAGTGAGAGTGGTAGGCCAAGATATGCTGACCAAACCATACTGCATCGCCATGAGTTTGGAGATAGGAACTCCTCAGTCAAGAAATCAGGGTGATGTTTTTTCATCCAGTTAGACAGACAAATACGCTCAAAGGAAGCATTAAAAGCCCACTTAATAATAGTGTCATCAACGAGAGCCTGAATAATCTCTTTGGGAAGTTCTTCCATGGTTAAGTCATAAACCCTCACTGGTCCATTGTCGATTGATACGGCAAGAAGAAGGATTTCAAAGGAAGGATCTTCTGCATAGCGGTAGACACCAGATTTTCGTAAATCAACTTCTGAATATGTTTCGATATCAATACTCAATTCTTTCATTTTCCATTCTTGTCCTTTCATAAAAGGTGGCAGGAGTGCTGCCACCAGAAGTATTATCTGATACGATCATCCTAGTTCAAGAAATCATCGTCATCATCGGTCGCAAAGTCGTCTTCTGCACGAGTACGTCCACCAAGTGGTTCTCCGTCACGGAGTTTTTGCAGGTTGTTAAGTCCACAAGCAATTCCCTTGTTACCGTTAGAGTTAAAGGCATAGAAGGAGATAGACGCACGACCATAGATGCCTGAGTAAAGCTCAGAAGTATCGATAATCTCTTGGCGATTACCGTCAACGATCCCAGGCTTATGTGGCGAGTTGGCATTGACGAAGTAAGCATTGCGATAAGCCTCGTCATCAGGGCGTTCTAAGTCTCCGTCACGAAGCGGTGTTTTAAGGATAGAAAGTGCTGGGACAGATTTTCCATTACCTTTGAGCTTAGATTCGCCTTCCTTGTAGGCAAGTTCAATTGCTGCTTTGATTTTATCGATGGTCTCAATATCATCCTTTGGAATGATGAGGGAGACACTGTACTTTGGTGTACTTCCATTGATGGATTTTGGTTCATTGGCATTCAAGTAGCTGAAGCGTGTGTTTTTACCAGTGATCACTTTTGTTGTTTTTGCTTTCATTGTCATAAGATTAGTCCTCTTTAAATTCATTTGTTGCTAGGTTCATCTCTTGACGACTATCATCAAGAGGAACGAGTGTCGGTTTACCGCTTGGTTTTACAATCAGACCACCAAGTAGGTCATTAAAGGTTTTCTTGCCAAGGAGTTTAGTCATGGCAGTGATAGTTAGGAGTTTCTTTTCGTAAGGGTCAAAGCCAGCTTCAATCACAGCTTGACTGACGGCAACTTCGTCTGAAAACTTACGAACGGAACGTCCTTCTACCAGTTTGTAGCCTGGAATATTGTATCCTTCAGTTGCTTCTTTCAAAGCATAGGCTTTGACATCATTTGCCCACGAAACCAGCAAGTCCAGTTTAGGTAAAATCTCTGCAATATCCTCATAGTCTAGAGTAGCAGGGTTCGCAAATTCCATCTTGGCGAGTGCCAAGTTATCCTCTGCACGTTTGCGACAGACATTCTTGAGCTTACAGAACTGACAGTGTTTACCGGAGGTCATCTCCCCTTCCCCTTTGAAGGCAAGTTCAGCTTTGGGTGAGAGTTCGTTTTCCGCCCAATCAAGCAGTTCAACCTTATCTATCTCAAAGGTGGAGATGTGGTTCTTCCGTGGTTGAAAGATGGTCATAGTGACTTTGTCAAAATCATAGAGCCCAACAAACATCTCCAGAGCTCCAAGAGCGTAGCACATCATCTGTGGGTTGTGGTCTGCATCAACTAAAACGCCAAGTCCGTGTTTGTAGTCGATAACTTGAAGCAGTCCGTCTGCTACAATCAGACAGTCGCCTGTTCCAAAGCCTTCAGGTACCCATTTAGAGAAGTCCAGTCGTTGCTCAACCAGAACTGTTGGGTCACGAGAGTAGCCTTTAGCTTTCTCAACTTGCTCCATGACGTAGTTGCGATATTCCTCGGCACAGTTTTGCATTTCTTCATTGTAGAAGGATAAGTCCTTAGTTGGATCACGCACCTTCCTACCCAATGCCTTCTCAATAAGATAAGCACATAGCTCGTGAGCGTCTGATCCTTCAAGAGCAAACTCTAAGGTCACATCTGGCATGTCTTCCGTCAATCGAACGGACGGTGGACAGTTGAGCCAACGGTGTGAGGCAGAAGCAGACAGGATGGCATGGTTAGTCATGACCAATTCCTCCAGCTTCTTCAAGAACAGCTGCGTAGTGCTCAGTGGCTAAAGCAGATAATGATTCAGCTCCATATTTATTGAGAAGAGCACGAACCTCATTCTTGTAGCCATCTTTGGCCTTAGTCGCAAGAACGGCTCGAACATCTTCCAATTTAAGTACCTTTTGTGGCTCTGGTTTTGGTTCTTCAGAAGTTGTTTCAGTTTCTTCCTCGCTAGAGAGGAGTTTCTTGAACTCATCTACCAAGCGTAGGTAGTATTTAGCTGTGCCTTCCATCTCTGTAATTAGTTCAAGTAGTTGTTTATGTTGACTCATTTAGTTTCCTCCTTTTGTAACTTACGAGCTAAGAGCCTAGCGATAACGCTGATGGCGATGAGTGTGTCTGTCAAGTCTTCTTGTTCTTGATGGTTTATGGTGTTTTCCATAGAAAGTCCTCCTTTAGGTTTGTTTGGGTTATTCTTTCCCTTACACCTACTAGGGGGACTTTTTTGCGTTTTAGTCTAAACAGATTCAAAAAAATATAAAAAATTGAGCGATGGGAAGTCGCTCAATAGTTATTTATAGAAGAAAAAATTTTTTGAAACTTTTTGGACTAAATGCCTTCATTCTTCCCCTAATAGGTAGGAAGGGAAACCTTCACAGATTATTTTTCCCAAATGGAGGCTATGATTTATGCAATTTACCTTATCTCATTCAGGACAGACGGGTATTCAAACGACAACGGTCTATCCTCATCAAGTAATGATTTCAGACAAAACAACTCTCCAAAAGGTAGCACTCTTTGACCATGTGGCTGGCTTGTTTACAAACAACACTCGCTCCAATGCCAACTTCATCACCTCAGATGTACTGGTCATGGACATTGATAATGACCATACGGACAACTCTGATGAGTGGGTAACTGAGGAATTGCTTAAAGAACTCTTTGCGGATTACAACTTTGCTTTAGTGACCAGTCGAAACCATATGGTTCAAAAAGGAGATAAGGCTGCGAGACCAAAATTCCATATCTACTTCCAAATCAATGAAGTCACGGATAAAGACACCTATGCCTTACTAAAAGAAGAACTTGTTAATCACTATGGTTTCTTTGATACCAATGCCAAGGATGCGGCCCGTTTCTTTTTTGGAAATCCCAACGCACAAGTCCTATGGCACGACTCTTGGTTGACCATTGATGAGGATTTATTCGATGCTACGACGACTTCAGATGATGAAGAGGACTTTGATGCAGATTTCTATCAGCCACCAACAGGGCCAATCACTGAAGGTAGCCGTAACTCAACCATGTCAGTTTTTGCGGCGAAGATTCTTAAGCGATTAGGTGTTACAAAGGAAGCACGAGACGGCTTTGATGAACAAGCTCTCAAATGTGTTCCCCCTCTTGAGAAGGCGGAGCTTGCCACCATTTGGGGAAGTGCTGTTCGGTTTTATAACAAAACCATCAAAAACTCCAAAGATTATAAGTCACCAGAAGAGTTTCAAAGGGAATCACTAAAACCTGATGACTATTCAGATGTTGGTGAAGCTGGGGTTCTTGCTAGAGAGTATGCCAATAAACTAGCCTACACCAATGCGACAGACTATCTTTTCTACGATGGAACACACTGGCGTGAGAATAAGCAGCTAGCATTAGGGGCGGTTGTACACTTTACCGATGCTCAACTTGCGGAAGCAAATACCTTTTTAGAAGCAACAGAGAAACAACTTCAATCTTCAGGTATTGATGACATGACCATCAAGGCAGGAGGGAAACGTCTAGAAAATGCTGTTGAGACACCTCTACAGTTGAAATATCTCAAAGCCTATCTTGTGGCTAAAGAGTTCCACAAATTTGTCATGAAACACCGTGACTATAAGAATTTAATGGCTGTTTACAATACAGCCAAGCCTATGCTTACGGTTGAATTATCAGAGTTGGATAGTGATGACATGTTGCTTAACACTCCTAAAGCTACCTATGATTTGCGAAAAGGAACAAAAGGGCAACAAGCTCACAATCCAGATGACTACATTACTAAAATGACAGCAGTCTCTCCTAGTGACAAAGGTCACGATTTGTGGCAGGAAACCTTGGCTACCTTTTTCTGTAACGACCAAGAATTGATTGACTATGTTCAAGAAATCATTGGAATGGCCGCAATCGGTAAGGTTTATCAGGAACATATGATTATTGCCTATGGTGGTGGCGCAAACGGCAAGTCTACCTTTTGGAATACCATCGCTCGTGTGCTAGGAAGCTACTCTGGGAAATTATCGGCTGATGCCTTAACCATGTCTAACAAGCGAAACGTGAGTCCTGAGCTTGCGGAGCTTAAAGGGAAGCGTCTCGTAATTGCTTCTGAGATGGCAGAAGGGATGCGACTTAATACGGCTGTTGTGAAGCAGATTACCTCAACGGATGAAATCCAAGCTGAGAAGAAGTACAAGGATCCTTTCCACTTTGTGCCATCACATACGCTAGTTCTTTACACCAATCATTTGCCTAAAGTGGGAGCGAACGATGATGGTACTTGGCGACGTTTGGTGGTTATTCCTTTTAACGCCAAAATCACTGGTCGCTCTGATATCAAGAACTTTGCGGATTATTTGTACGACCATGCAGCACCAGCTATTATGTCTTGGATTATTGAAGGGGCAGAAAAAGCCATCCAGGCAAACTTCAAGACAAGGATTCCAGCTGCCGTCTCGAATTCCGTTAAGGCCTACCGAGAAGCCAATGATTGGTTAGGGCACTTCCTTAGTGACTGTTGCGAAGTTGGTAACCAGTTGACAGAAAAATCTGGAGAACTCTACAGTCAGTACCGTGCCTACTGTGCCAAAAATATGGAGTACACGCGCAGCACGACAGATTTTTATTCTGCCCTGGATCAGACAGGATTTAGACGTAAACGTACCAGTAAAGGCAACCTCATTCTAGGTTTGAAATTGGTTGATGATGACTATGATTTCCTAGACTAGTGACCATCATTTTCCATGTCCTACCTCCACAAGGGAGATGGGGAGGGATTTTAGGTGTGCTAGTCATTGACCTGATGACAAGAATTTATGAGCTCTAATCATTAGAACAGATTAGTCAAAAGGACTAGCACGACTAACATCATTTGATTTTGTGTAGGTCTATTATGGTCTTTTCTAAAACTATCCTATAAGCAAAAATTACTATAAAAAAGCCTGTAAGAGGAGTTTTAGAAATGACTGTACTATACCTCCACACTTCAATTTGACGAAAGGATTGTTATGCGAGAAAAAGTTGTTGAGAGAAAGTTAGTGAGTGAAGTGAAAAAGCGTGGTGGAATTTGTCCCAAATGGGTGTCGCCTTCGTTTGCCGGAGTTCCAGATAGGTTGGTGTTTTTACCCAAGGGTAGTTTTGGCATGGTGGAAGTAAAAGCCCCTAGCGGAAAGCCACGCTTGTTACAAATGACAAGGCACAGGATGTTTGACCGATTGGGCTTCAAGGTTCATGTGCTTGACAGTATTGAGAAGATTGGAGAAGTGCTAGATGAAATTGAATTTACATGAGTATCAAGAAATCACCAAGGACTTCATCATAAGGACACCTTATGCGGCAGTCATCCTAGACATGGGGATGGGAAAGACTGCCACAACCTTATCAGCCATCAACGAGCTGATGTTTGACCGTTATGAGGTCTCAAAGGTCTTGGTGATTGCGCCCCTTCGTGTCGCAAACACGGTGTGGAGTGATGAGATTGAGCAGTGGAAGGAACTAAGACACCTCCGCTATGCCAAGATTGTGGGAACACCAAAACAAAGGCGAGCTGCTCTTGAAAAAGATGCGGACATCTACATTGTCAACCGTGAGAACCTCCCCTGGCTGGTGGAACAATGTAGCCCCTACTTCAAGTGGGATATGGTGGTTATTGATGAACTCTCGTCGTTCAAATCTTGGCAGTCCAAACGCTTTAAGGCCTTCATGGCCATGCGTCCTTACATGAAACGTATCGTTGGGTTGACTGGTACACCGAGTTCAAATGGACTTATGGATTTGTTCGCAGAGTTCAAGGTTATTGATGGTGGGGAACGTTTGGGACGGTTCATCGGAGAATACCGTAGTCGATACTTTGACGAGGGTCGTAGGAACGGCAATATTGTCTACGAGTATATCCCAATGGATTATGCGGAGTGTCAAATCTATGACAAGATTGACGACATCACCATTTCCATGAAAGCTATGGATTATCTGGACATGCCTGAATTGATATCGACCAAGAGGCTAGTTTATCTTACTGACAAAGAAAAATCTGATTACAAGCAGTTCAAGAAAGATTACGTACTTGCAGACCTTGCAGACGGTGAAGTGACAGCTGCCAATGCGGCAAGCCTTTCAAATAAGCTGGTGCAGATGGCAAATGGTGCCGTCTACTCAGATGACCATCAAGTGGTGAGCCTACATGACCAGAAAATCGATGCTCTGGAAGATATCATTGAAGCTGCCAACGGTGAGCCAGTTCTTGTTGTTTATTGGTTCAAACATGACCTTCAGCGTATCGAGGAACGTTTGGCAAAACTCAAGGTTAATGGTACAGTCCTTAAAACTGAGGAGGATATCTGTGAGTGGAATAAGGGGAAAATTTCTGTCGGCTTATTACATCCAGCTAGTAGCGGACATGGTCTAAACCTTCAAAAGGGCGGTCATCACTTGGTTTGGTTCGGTTTGACTTGGTCTTTGGAACTCTACCAACAAACCAACGCTCGTCTGTGGCGACAAGGGCAACAAGCAGAAACAGTGGTCATTCAACATATTGTAGCGGAAGGCACTATTGACGAGGAAATCCTCAAAGCACTGGAAAACAAAGATGCTCAACAGTCACGGCTGATTGAATCCGTCAAAGCACAAGTAGGAGGAACGGATGGATAAAGCGGAATATATCCTAACGCATTATAATGAACTCAAGGGGGACTTGGAAATGTTGAAGTATCGCTTGGAGAATTTTAAGCCTGTGACTGAGAATGAAGTGATTGGGTCACTTGTCTTCGAACGGTCGGATGAACCTAAAGTCACCTCTACTCCGACAAATCAACGTTCAGAGGTGATAGCCCTAAGTTTTCGTGACAAGATGATTCAGGAAAATGAAGAGCTCTTAGCAGATTTGATTCAACGATATATACGACTGGCAAATGACCTTGATAATTTTGAGATGGCTATTCGATTTCTTAAGGATGACCTGGCTGAGTTTGCACAAGAAATGTTAAAGCCAGAGTGTAATTGGGATAGTTTGATGAGGGAATTTCACATTAGCCGTGGAACGGTTCATAATTGGCGTAGAAAGTTATTGGAACATATTCGCCAAATCTTCGTCAAGATGGGTTGTCCCTTGTCAGTTGAACTATATATGAACTTAACTTGAACTGATGCTGAACTCATGTTGAACTAACATTGAACTATGTCTGAACTCCCTTTGTAAAAATTTGTGGTAGAATTGTAAGTGTCAAAAAAGATAAAAAATGTCCCAGTAATAACTGGATAACCTTCCGCTTGTACGGTAATATACACCTACAAAAACAAGAGGAGGTCATCAACATGACAAAACGCCAACAAGAAAAACTGGATGTGATTTTTACAAGGATTGCTCAAGAGTAACTACAAGTTGAAACCTTGGAACAACGCTGGAGCGATAACCTCGATTTCTACGATGTTTCGGTTTGGGGAATTAAAAGGGCACTCGAGCGAGCCTAGGAAGCAGGCCAACAATCAGTAAAATAAACTAAAGCCTAGCCCACAAGGGTTGGGCTTTTTGCGTGGAGGAAAACATGATTTTTACCAGTGAACAAGTATCAAGTGGACACCCAGACAAGCTCTGTGACCAAATCTCAGATGCTATTGTGACGGAATGTCTCAAGCACGATAAGAACAGCCGTGTGGCGGTTGAAACCTTAATCAAAGATAACCAAGTGGTTGTTGCAGGAGAAGTCTCAACAAAGTACTACTTTAACCTCGAAGGGATTGTCAAAAAAGTCCTGGAACCTTATGGCATGAGAGATGTCATGGTGACGAATTTGCTTGGAGTTCAAAGCCCAGACATCGCTCAAGGTGTGGATAAGGGTAGTGCAGGTGACCAAGGGATTATGTTTGGTTATGCGACCGATGAAACCCCTGAGTTCTTACCACTTCCTTATGTGCTTGCGACTCGAGTGCTTGAAAAGTTAACCAACCTTGGTCACCCTGCCTTGGGGAAAGATCCAAGCAAGGTCGACCGTTCAGCCGCCTACATGGCACGGAAGATTGCCAAGGACTTTGTCCGTGAAGGTTATGCTAAACGTTGTGAAGTACAACTGGCTTACGCCATTGGTGTGGCAGAACCAGTTGGTGTTTATGTGAACACCTTTGGGACAAGTGATTATCCTCTTGAACAACTAGTAGGAGTGGTTCGTGAACGCTACGACCTAACCCCACAAGGGATTATCAAGGAGCTGAACCTCTTGGACGTGGACTACACCAAGACCACTTGCCTTGGGCATTTCACCAAGCCTTATCTTCCTTGGGAGCAGTAAGATGCCACGTCGACCAAGCACCCCTTGTAAGCAGAACGGTTGCCCGAATCTTGTGTCCTATGGAAACAAATACTGTGATGACCACAAAAGTAACTACGTACTGGATGTCAAATCAACCAAAGCCAAGGGTTATAACGCTCGCTGGAATAAGGCACGGCTTCGTTACCTCAAGGTGCATCCACTTTGTGTCTATTGTCAAGCTAAAGGAAGGTTAACCAAGGCAATGGTGGTTGACCACATCATTCCTCACCGAGGAGACCAAGATCTTTTTTGGAATCAATCCAACTGGCAAGCTCTCTGTAAATCTTGTCACGATAGAAAGACCAAGACGACTGACCGATATCAAGTTTATAGATATTGAACCATAAGAAAAAAGCCACTCGCATAAAGTGACTTTGATGAGTTAGAATAAGTCGGAGTGAGAACCAGTTCTTGATGCTGTCAGAATAAGTTGTCCCTTATCTATGGCATAAACTAAAAGCCAGTCAGGTTCAATGTGGCACTCTCTAAATCCCATATAATTTCCAACAAGGGCATGGTCTCTGTGTTTTTCATCGAGAGTTTCTTCCTTCTGTAATGGGTCCAACACGGCTTCTAATTTCTTGAGGTTGAGTCCACGCTTTTTTGCACGCTTGACATCTTTACGGAATTGATTGGTCGTAACGAGTTGTAACATAACTTAGTCCTCATTTAGATCAGCCATTAGGTCTGATACAGAAGCATAGGATTTAGTAGTTACTTTTCCTTCCATGATTTGGCGTGCTTCTTCCATGGCAAGTTCAGTCTCTCGGTTGTAACGAGGTTGTTTAATCTGAAAAGGGAACCCGCCCTCCATGATAGAAGTATTGAGAAAAATGTTGATAGCGTCAGTAACAGAAATACCAAAGCTACCAAAGAGAGATTCAGCTTGAGCTTTTGTACTGGGTTCAATGCGTAGATTAATGTTAGCTGTTTTAGCCATTTTAGTATCCTCCTACAGTTTCTTTAATTGTATCACTAATGTTTAACATTTGCAACCAAAAAGAAGGGGGATAGAAGAGGGGTAGGGAGGATGAAATCTCTAAACTCTTGGGAAACTAAGACCGACGCCCCCTCAAACGTGCATTTTCGCAAAATTCGTTAGGGGCATACTGAAAATAGATAAAAAGTGCATTGAACCATTATGGTGTCAATCTTTCTAGCAGGGTAAGTATCGTTTGCTAGTGTCAGTTTTAGCCTGTTTTTGAAGGGGTAAATACATGAAAAATAGAGAAATCAATCATTTTTAGTTCTTGGAGGAAAAAAAATGAACGATAATCAGCGTCGAGACATTTGGAAACTTAGGCGAGATGGATTTGGCTATGGTACCATTGCTCAAATGTTAAATCTGTCTCTTGGTTCGGTCAAGCAATATTGTCGTAGACACCCAGAGTTAAAAGGAATGGGGCAGTTCGTCAAGTATCAGCTTGATGAAGGAGAACATATTTATTGTAAGACCTGCCTGAAAAAGTTACACCATGCTGTCCAAGGCAGACCTAAAAAGTTCTGCTCAAATAGCTGCCGAGCGATTTGGTGGAGAGACAATCAAAGCCAACACGATAAAACTAAAACTGCGTACGATGAATTGACTTGTCACAACTGTAACAGGTCTTTTTTATCCTATGCCAATCCAACAAGGAAGTTCTGTGGACACCCTTGTTACATTGATTATCGATTTAGAAAAGGAGTAAGGAATGATAACGCAACCCAACATGGAGATTAAGGAACTTCCCCTAAGTGACTTAAAACCTGCTTCTTATAACCCTCGAAAGAAATTGAAGAAGGGTGATAAGGAGTACGAAAAGATTAAACAAAGCCTACTCAAGTTTGGCTATGTAGACCCCATCATTGTCAACGAAGATTTGACGGTCATTGGTGGACATCAACGTTTGACGGTTCTTAAAGACCTCAAGTATGAAACGGCTAAGTGTGTCATTGTCTCTCTGTCCAAGGAAGATGAAAAGGCACTGAATATTGCCCTCAATAAAATTACTGGTCAATGGGATGACCAGCTTCTAGCAGACTTGCTTTTGGACTTGCAAGAGTCAGACTTCAACCTTGACCTGACGGGCTTTGAACCACCAGAGATTGATGATATTCTCTCCAATGTCCATGACAAGGACTTGTCTGAAGATGACTTTGATGTGGAGGAGGAGCTGAAGAAACCAACGGTCGCAAGACGTGGGGACATCTGGCAACTCGGAAAACACCGAGTCATTTGTGGTGATTCCACTAAGGTAGAAACCTACGACCAACTACTAGGTGATAAGAAAGTCAATCTTGTTGTGACAGACCCGCCGTATAATTGCGATGTTGAAAAGACGGCAGGTAAAATTCAAAATGACAATATGTCGGACGGTGATTTCTACCAGTTCCTCTATGACATGTTCACGCAAGTGGAAAGTCACATGGAAGCTGATGCTTCAATCTATGTTTTCCATGCGGATACGGAAGGGCTGAATTTCCGTAAGGCCTTTAAGGACGCTGGTTTCTATCTGAGCGGTTGTTGCATTTGGAAAAAGAACTCACTGGTTCTAGGACGCAGTCCCTACCAATGGCAACATGAACCCTGCCTCTTTGGTTGGCGACAAAAGGGAAGACACCAATGGTTCAGTGACCGTAAGCAGACAACTATCTGGGAATATGACCGTCCCAAGTCTAGTAAAGACCACCCAACCATGAAGCCGATTCAGCTTATGGCATATCCTATCCAAAACTCATCCATGCGAGGGACACTTGTCCTTGATCCCTTTCTTGGTTCAGGGTCAACCCTCATGGCAGCAGATCAGACTGGTCGAGTCTGTTATGGCATTGAGCTTGATGAAAAGTTTGTGGATGTCATTGTCAAACGCTACATGGAGTCGACTGGTGAAGCTAACGTAACTGTAATTCGAGAGGGAGAAACGATTAGTTTTGATGAAGCATTGTTACAGAAGGGGGCATCCTGATGTCTAATGTTCAATATTCATTTATAGGCTCTGTTGGTACAGGAACTTTAAAAGATGGAACACAGTTTATTTTTGATAAGGAAAACTTTTCAAAGATTGCAGATGTAAACTTTTATCGAAATAAAAATAACGATGAAGATTCTAAATCGTACATTATTTGTACAAGAGGCAATTATCTTCATCGTTATTTATTTGGACATAGGGAAGGTTTAGAAGTAGACCATATCAACCTTGATACATTGGATAATCGCTCTGAAAATATTAGGTTTTGTACTCATCAGCAAAATCAAATTAATCAAGGACTGCAAGTAAATAACACGTCTGGAGTTACGGGGGTTAGCTTTTATCGACCGAGAAATAAATATCGTGCAAGAATAAAAATATCTCAGCAGGAGGTCCATCTTGGTTATTACGATACATTTTTAGAGGCTACACAAGCTAGAAATGTCGGTATGGAACTACTCTTTGGTGAATATGGTCGATATAATGATGTCCCTCAAGCACCAATGTGGCTTCGACATAAAGTTGAATCAATTTGCGTGAAGTATCAAGCGTATTCTTTAGTGAATAAAAGTGAGGTGATTGCATGACCTTAACCTTTCTTGATTTCTTTTCAGGAGTGGGTGGCTTTCGTCGTGGGTTGGAGTTGGCAGGTATGACCTGCCTTGGTTACTGTGAAAAGGATAAGTTTGCACGGAAATCCTATGAAGCAATGTACGATACAGAAGGAGAATGGTTTCATGACGACATCACAAGCATTGACCCCACACAACTTCCAAAAGCAGATTTATGGACTGCGGGAAGCCCTTGTCAAAATGTGTCTATCGCAGGAAAGCGAGCCGGCCTATACGGTGATCGAAGTGGACTCTTTTTTACATTTGTTGAGCTCATCAAAAGCCAAAAAGAAGAAGATAAACCCGAATGGGTTCTCCTTGAAAATGTTAAGGGACTTCTATCAAGTGGCGGGGGACGAGATTATCTCGATTATCTCTCTATCTTGGATGAAGCAGGGTACGACCTTGAATGGCAAGTGTTCAACTCAAAAGACTACGGTGTTCCCCAAAACCGAGAACGCATCTACACTCTCGGACATCTTAGAAGTCGAGGTCGACGACAAGTATTACCTCTCAGTGGAGAAGGCGGTAGCTATCTTAAGCAACTTGTAGGTGGTATGCAAAGCTACCGTGTCTACGACCCTAGTGGCATTGCCACAACCCTTGTTGGTGAGGGTGGGGGACTAGGAGCTAAGACAGGTCTTTATCTGATTGACCAGTCACTAACAGAGCCTAAGTTAACTGATGAAGCAAGGTACATCACGGCACGCTATACATCAGGAGCTACAAAACGGACTGCAATGAACTCAGGTGTCCTTGAGGTTCAACCAATTTTGACACCAGATAGAGTCATCAAACGTCAAAATGGACGACGACTCAAGGAACAGGATGAGCCAATGTTTACTCTGACTTCTCAAGACCGCCATGGTGTTCTTGAAGGTATCAAGGTCAGAAATGGGACAAAGCAGGGCTACCAAGTCGCAGAGGTTGGTGACTCCGTTGACCTGTCCTACCCAGCATCACCTACTAGGCGAGCAAGGGTAGGAAAAGGCATCGCTCATAACCTTTCCTGTGGTGGACAGATGGGAGCGGTTGTCTGGAACGGTCGAGTGGTTAAAATCAGAAGGCTCACCCCACGAGAATGTTTCAGGCTCCAAGGCTTTTCAGATGACTTGTTTGAAAAAGCTGAAGCAGTTAACTCAGATGCCTAGCTCTACAAACAAGCTGGAAATGGGGTGACCGTTACTGTTGTTTATGCCATTGGCAGAGCTATTTTAGAAGCCCAAAAAGTTCCGAAATAATTTGTAAAAATAAGCAGAATTAACTGGATATCAGTCTCCTTTAGAGGTAATATGTAACCAACAAAAGAAGAGGAGAACAAAACCATGACAACCGCAACACTTGAAAGACTTCACGGCTACTACCAAGCAACCGCAAGTATCATTCCTTACAAGGATTGGGTGATTGTTGCCTACACAGGTTACAAAGGCGTTAGTGTAGATATTTACGAAACAACAGACAGCCTTGACCACTTCAGCCATTTTGAAAGAAAATTTGACCGCATTTACCAAGAAGAAGGAAACTTCCAAGACCAAGGTAACGCAGTCAAATGGGCATTTGAAACAATAGGAGCATAAAATGAACGACAAACTTTTGAAACGAATCAAATTGTCCTATCCAAATGGAACAAGGGTAAGACTTGTTCATATGGACGACCCTCGCCCAGTTCCAGTAGGGACGCTTGGCACGGTACTTGATGTGGATGATATTGGTTCACTCATTGTCTCTTGGGACAATGGGCAGAGCTTGAATGTTTTATATGGGATTGATTATGTAGTCAAGGTTGAGATTGACCGTGAAGGCTTTATTCAAGGCCTCTACAACTATCTGAGACAGGGGTACAATGGGTACGTTTTTGATAGTGATGAGAAAGCCGTCCCCTTATCACACGATGAGGTTTTGAGCTTAATGACTAGTCCTACTGCAAAAACGGACATTGATATTTTTGAAGATGAACGTCATTACCATAACTTAGAACCTAGTGTTAAGTTATCTCGTGAAGAGATTGAAAGTGTTGTTAAGAACTAAAAGGTTTCTGTTGAAGCCTTTTTCTTGTGAAAAAAGGAGGTGAGACCGTGGCAGTTAGAGGGCGAAAACCAAAGCCTACCAATTTGAAAATACTTGAAGGAAATCCTGGAAAGCGGCCTCTACCATCAAATGAGGTTAAACCCAAACAGAAAGCCCCACGTTGCCCACAGTGGCTCGAAGACGATGCCAAGAAGGAATGGAAACGGATGGGTAAAATTCTAGAACAGATGGGTCTATTAACGGAGATGGACATGACGGCCTTTGCCGGGTATTGCCAAGCCTATGCTCGTTGGAAGGAAGCAGAAGAATTTTTATCCAAGCATGGTTCGATTATCAAAACTCCCAATGGTTACCTCCAACAAGTTCCACAAGTATCCATTAGTCAAACGAACCTAAAAATTATGTTAAAGTTCTGTGAACAGTTCGGTCTGACCCCCTCAGCCCGTAACCGTTTGGCGACTATGGATGCAGAGGTTGGTAATGGTGATGAGATGGAAGTTTTGCTAGGAGGTATTCTCTGACCTATCATTATGAACCAAGTCCTATTATGCTTCCGACTTCTCATTACGACAAGTCAAAGGCAGATAGGGCAGTGACTTTTATCAATAACCTTGCCCACACCAAGGGCAAGTGGGCAGGTAAGAAGTTTGATTTGTTGCCGTGGCAAGAGCAGATTGTTCGTGACCTCTTTGGGATAGTGAAGGAAGATGGTAACCGTCAGTTTCTAACAGCCTATATCGAGATACCAAAGAAAAATGGCAAGTCTGAACTCGCCGCGGCAATTGCTCTTTATCTACTTTACGCTGATAATGAGGCCAGTGCGGAAGTTTATGGTGCTGCTTGTGACCGCAACCAAGCCTCTATTGTATTTGACGTTGCTAAACAGATGGTTCTCATGAGCCGACCACTTGAAAAACGCTCCAAGATTATGGGAGCAACCAAGCGGATAGTCAACTATTCAAACGCTGGTTTCTATCAAGTCCTCTCAGCTGAGACAGGAACCAAACACGGACTCAACGTGTCTGGACTAGTCTTTGACGAAATCCATGCCCAACCCAATCGCCATCTCTATGATGTCTTGACCAAAGGTTCAGGTGACGCTAGGGAACAACCCCTCTTTTTCATCATCACAACAGCTGGAACAGATAAAAACTCCATCTGTTATGAACTCCATACCAAGGCACTTGACATTCTTAAAGGTCGAAAGAAGGACACGTCCTTTTATCCAGTCGTGTATGGATTATCTGATGAAGATGATTGGAATGACGAAGCCAACTGGCTGAAAGCTAACCCCTCACTTGGTCACACGATTGGGATTGACCGTGTTCGTGAAGCCTACCAACAGGCACTTGATAACCCAGCAGAGGAGAACGTCTTTAAGCAGCTCCGTCTCAATATGTGGACGAGTTCCAGTGTGGCTTGGATACCTGAACATGTCTATGCAAAAGGTAACGTCCCAATAGATTATGAGGCTCTTAGGGGGCGAGATTGCTACGCAGGGCTTGACTTATCGAGCACATCTGACATTACAGCCTTTGTCTTGGTTTTCCCACCACGACATAGTGAGGAGAACTATATTATATTGCCCTTCTTTTGGTTGCCAGAGGATACTTTGGAGTTGAGATGTCGCCGTGACCACGTCTTATATGATGTTTGGGAAAAGCAGGGCTACATCAAGACAACCGAAGGAAACGTTGTTCACTATGGTTTCATCGAAGCCTTTATTGAACACCTCTCTGAAACCTACCACATCAAGGAGATTGCCTATGACCGCTGGAATGCGACCCAGATGGTTCAGAATCTTGAGGGAATGGGCTTAACCATGGTGCCTTTTGGACAAGGCTATAAGGATATGAGTCCACCATCCAAGGAACTTTACAAGCTCATGATGGAAGGGAAAATCCAACACGGAGGTCATCCAGTTCTCAAATGGATGGGACAAAACGTGGTTATGCGACAAGACCCTGCTGGCAATATCAAGCCAGACAAGGAAAAATCCGTTGAGAAGATTGACGGTATTGTGGCTCTTATCATGGGGCTTGACCGTTGTATTCGCCACCAAGGTGATGAAGGTAGTGTCTATGATGAGAGAGGCATCCTAAGTTTTTAGTTGACGTATAAAGAGAAGTTTGATAAAGTGTAAATACAAATCATCTTTACAAAAGAGGTCTTTATTATGGCAAATACTCAACCAGTCAATTTTAGAGCAGATTCTGCCTTTTACCAACAAACCAAAGCAATTCTAGCAGATGAAAAGCTAACTCTTTCTGATGTTTTCAATGCGGCTCTCCGCAAAATTGCGACAGGGGCAGTTGATGCAAAAGAATTCGTTTCTAGTGATCTAACAGAATCTCAGTATCAAATCGCCTTTGAAGATTTGAAAAAGGAGATTTTACTTGGACATCAAGATATCCTAGAGGGCAATGTAACTGCACTCTCTGATGTCAGAAAGGAATTTGGTCTTGACTAATCACAAACGTTATCAGGTTCTTCTTGCCGACCAAGCAAAGCAAGACTTAAGGGATATCCATGACTATATCTTGGTGAACTTTTATAGCCAACAATCTGCAGATGGGAAGATTGATTTAATATTATCTGCTCTTGAAACCTTAGAAACTTTTCCTGAGGCTTGTCCTTTGGTATCAAGTCGTGGTTATGGTCAATTGACTGACGATAGTAAAATCTATCGCTATATGCCTATCGAAAACTATATTGCTTTTTATTTTATAGAGCAACACACTGTCAACGTTGCTCGTATTATGAATTCAAAGCAAAATTGGGCTAAATTATTTAATAAATAGCCATTGATTTTTTGACCGAAAGTTAGAATTTAGAGTTAAAATAGAACTATAATAGAACTATTAAGAAGCGAGGTTTTAATATGACGATTCAAGAAATTCAAGAGAAAATCGTAGCTGAGTTAAGTGGTAAAGTTTCTGCAGGGGAATTTTCAGAGAATGATGCTGTGGCCTATTGGTCAGACGAGACTGGTGTTTATGCTTATTCACTTGAAGAAAAAGATATCGAACATCACTCTTCGGTGACGTCCATTCGAGATTTGATTGAGACTATTCTGGAAAGCTAAAAAGAATATAGCATGAGGCATCTCCAAATGCGGAGGTGCTTTTTTCATACCCAAAAATAAGGAGGAATTATGGGACTACTTGATTTACTTGGAAGAAAAAGGACCAGAGATAAGCCCCAAAACAGTTATGAAGGTCAGGACTTTTCCTACCTCTTTGGTCGCACGACTAGTGGAGAGAATGTGGATGAGTTTAAGGCTATGCAGACGACGGCGGTCTATGCTTGTGTGCGAATCCTTGCAGAAGCAGTTGCCTCTTTACCAATTCATGTTTATGAGTTGACGAGTAATGGAAAAGAGAAAAAGATCGATCATCCGTTATACTTTCTCCTTCATGATGAACCCAATCCAGAGATGTCCTCCTTTATCTTTCGAGAGACAATTATGAGTCATTTGCTGATATGGGGAAATGCTTATATTCAGATTATCAGGGATAAAGCTGGACGAGTGATTAGTCTATATCCGCTATTACCTGATAAGATGTCCGTTCATCGTGATGATTCTGGAAAACTCTACTACAAATACCAGCGACAGACTGAAGAGAACCCTAACTTCAAAGATAAAGGAACAGTTCTATTGAAACAGGAGGATATTCTTCATGTGCCTGGACTTGGCTTTGATGGCTTGATTGGCTACTCACCGATTGCTATGGCAAAAAATGCGATTGGGATGACGCTAGCAACCGAGAATTACGGAGCCGCATTCTTTAAAAATGGTGCTAACCCAGGCGGTGTCTTAGAACACCCAGGGATTTTGAAAGACCCTAAACGAGTCCGTGACTCATGGAATGCTGTCTATAATGGAGCGACGAATGCTCATAAGGTAGCTGTCCTTGAAGAGGGCATGAAGTACACCCAAGTTGGTATCCCACCAGAAGAAGCTCAGTTTCTCCAAACACGGAAGTTTCAGATTAACGAAATTGCACGACTTTACCGTATCCCACCACACATGGTTGGGGATTTGGAAAAGTCGTCTTTTTCAAATATCGAACAACAGTCACTTGAATTTGTGAAATATACCTTAGACCCTTGGGTAGTTCGTTTAGAACAAGCCTTCAAGAGGTCTCTTTTTTTACCTGAAGAAAAGAAACGCTACCTGATCAAGTTCAACGTAGACGGTTTACTTCGTGGAGACTACCAAAGTCGTATGAATGGCTATGCCATCGCACGTCAAAATGGCTGGCTCTCTACAAACGACATTCGTGAGTTGGAAGACTTGAATTTGCTTCCTGATGAAGAAGGCGGGAACCTCTACTTGATTAACGGCAACATGACCAAATTAAAAGATGCTGGTGGTTTCATGAAGCAACCGACAGAAATGGAACCAGCTGAAGACACACCAGAGGAGGAAGAAAATGCGACAATTTTGGAATTTTACCGAAGAGGGAGATGTCCGCACTCTTCGGATTGAAGGACAGATTGCGGACGAAACTTGGTTTGGGGATGAAGTTACCCCACAGCTCTTTAAGAATGATTTGTTAGCAGGAAAAGGCGATATCACCCTCTGGATCAATAGTCCAGGGGGTGATGTGTTTGCGGCTGCCCAAATCTATAACATGCTGATGGATTATAAGGGAAATGTCAATGTGATTATTGATGGCCTAGCCGCAAGTGCTGCCAGCGTGATTGCCATGGCAGGGACAACTGTTACCATGAGCCCTGTAGCTATGCTGATGATTCATAATCCTTGGACAGTAGCACAAGGTGAAGCTAGGGATATGGCAAGAGTCATTGAGATGCTTGGGGAAATCAAGGAGTCCATTATCAATGCCTATGAGTTACGTACTGGTCTATCAAGAACGAAGATTTCACATCTGATGGATAGTGAAACTTGGTTCAATGCTAAAAAGGCTGTTGAGCTAGGTTTTGCGGATACAATTCTCTTTGATGAGGGAAAATCTAGTGAAACTAACGTTCTTGACAGCTATACCTTTAGTCGAGTGACTACTGAGAAAGACCTTGTTGTGACTATGCAAGCTAAACTTGAGCCACCAAAACCCAAGTTAAGTATTCCGCTTAACCAATTGGAAAAAAGATTACAGTTAATAAAATAAAAGGAGTGTATTGTATGTCTAAATTACTTGAATTAAAAGAACAGCGTAACAAGGCTTGGCAGGATGCTAAAGCCTTTTTAAATGCCTGTGAAACATCTGATGGTATGGTGTCTGAAGAAGATGCTAAGCGCTATGATGAGATGGAAACTAAAGTTACTAATCTGACAAAGCAAATCGAACGTTTGGAACGTCAAGAAAAGTTGGATACAGAATTGTCGCAACCGACTTCACAAGCATTGACCTCGCAACCTACAGTAGATGTTAGTAAGGAAAAAGGAGATGAGAAGAAAGGTATTGCTTCGGATGTTTATTCTCAAACCTTCTGGACCAATGTCCGTAAACGTCACTTTTTTGATGTGAAAGATGTTCTTCGTGTTGGTGAAGATACAGAGGGTGGTCATCTTGTTCCAGATGAATACGAGAAGAAACTGGTGCAAGGTCTTCAAGAAGAAAATTTTTTTAGAAGTCTTGCGACTGTTATTAAAACATCGAGTGGTGAGCGTAAGATTCCAGTTGTCACCGGTCACGGTTCTGCCTCTTGGATGGACGAGAATGGGCTCTATCCAGAGACAGATGAGACTTTTGGTCAAGTGACTCTTGATTCACATAAGATTGGGACAGCAATCCGTATCTCAGAGGAATTGCTCAATGATTCTGTCTTTGATCTTGAGTCCTATATGACTTCTGAATTTGCTCGTCGTATTGGCACAGAAGAAGAAAAATCTTTCTTGGTGGGTGATGGTTCTAAAAAGCCAACAGGTATCTTTACGCAAGCAGATGTAGAAGGACCAACGACCGCAACCAAAGACATCACCTTTGATGACATGATTGAGCTTTACCACTCACTGCCAGCTCCTTACCGTAAGAATGCGGTCTGGATTTTACATGACACTACGGTAAAAGCTATCCGCAAGCTTAAGGACAATAATGGTAATTACATCTGGCAACCATCTACACAGGCTGGTCAACCTGATTTGATTCTCAACCGTCCTTACTACACGTCGACCTTTGCGCCACTTCCAGAAGCAGGAAACAAAGCTATTGCCTTTGGTGATTTCTCTTACTACTGGATTGCGGACCGTCAGGGTCGTACCTTCAAACGTCTCAATGAGCTTTATGCCAACAATGGCCAGATTGGTTTTCTTGCCGGCCAACGTGTGGATGGAAAACTTGTTCTACCAGAAGCTGTTAAGGTTTTGACTGTCAAAGGTAAAACGGCATGATGACGTTAGAAGAAGTCAAGCTTTATCTGAAAGTGGAAAATGGTGAGGAGGACTACCTTATCGAGCAGTTGATGGCAACTAGTCGCCAGCTCTGTGAAGATATTCTTCGTGAGACCTCAACTTCTGAAGTTCTAAAGACAGCAATCCTCTACGGGGTTGCCTATCTTTATGAACACCGTGAAGAAGCCAATCACAAGGAGTTAAAGGAAACTCTCTATCATTTGCTTTTAGCTGACAGAAAGGATGTGTTCTGATGAAGATTGCCCCTCTAAGAGAACAGCTAGTCTTTCAAGAAAAGCGAATCAGACAGGATGACATCGGAAATGAGTCAACCATTTGGGATGACCTCTTTATGCGTTGGTGCTCTTGTCGCCCTCTGGCTTTAACTGAAAGTGATGGGAGTGTGACAAAACTGATTCATAACAAGGTGCAGTTTACCTTGCGTTACGATAAGGCTGTTCTTACTCTTAACTCTTTAACGACTCGGATTTACTTTCGTGACCAGTATTACGCTATTGAGTCCCTTGATAGCGATACTGTGCCACGGAGCTTGATTTATATCGTTGCGACTAAGGAGGAAGCTCATGACTAGAATTGGACTTGATGATTTAGCTTCAGTTATTGAAAAGGAGTTAACGACTTATGCCAAAGACACCACGGATACCATGCGTGAGGTGGTTGAGGAAGTGACAGACGATGCCGTTGAAACCTTAAAGGTTACTTCCCCAAAACGACGTGGGAAATATGCTAAAGGGTGGACGAGTAAGGCAACGACTGACACCAATACCGCTCTGACTAAAACCATTCATAACCGAACGCCTGGGCTAACTCATTTGCTTGAAGATGGGCATGCTAAACAAAATGGTGGTCGGGTTGAAGGGCGAAAGCACATCGCTCCTGTCGAGAAAAAGGCGATTCAGTCGTTTGAGGACAAATTGAGACAGAAACTGTGAGGTGGCTTATGCGATTTGAAGAGCTTTTCCGTGTCTTGAAAGCAACCAAACTCCCAGTAGCCTATCACCATTTTGAGGAAGGGCACAGCCCCAGTCCGCCCTTTATGGTTTATTTGGTCATTGATTCAGATAACCTTGGAGCCGATAACTGGGCTTATCACAAAGCTCTAAACGTACAGATTGAGCTTTACACGACTAAGAAAGATTTAGCAACAGAAACAACGGTGGAATCCCTTCTTGATGCCCACCGTCTTTATTTTGACAAGGTAGAGACTTACATCACTAGTGAGAAACTCTACCAAACCATTTATTCCATCACACTATTAGGAGGATAACCATGGCAGAAAAAAACAAGGTCACCTTTGGCCTACAAGATGTCCACTGGGCAGAAGTCACTAGTGAAGGAGCTGACGGGGCTTTAACCTATGGCACTGTCGAGCGCCTTCGTGGTGCCGCAGAACTAACGCTTGAACCTACTGGAGACAAAGGGTCTTACAAGGCAGACAACATCAACTTTTACACGACTGAATCTAATGACGGCTATGAGGGAACACTGAAAGTTGCTCTCTTGTCGCAAGAGTTTCTGACTCGTGTTTTGGGCGAGCAGCTTGATGCGACCACCAATACCATTTCAGAAATTGCCAGTAGCAAGAAAAAGAACTTCGCTCTCATGTTCCGATTTGAAGGGGACAAGAAAGAGACGCTTCATGTGCTTTATTACTGTTACGCTTCACGCCCAACTGTAGGCTCTAAAACCAAGTCTGGGTCTGATATCAATGAGGTAGAGTTGACCTTTACGGCAAGTCCACGCCCACTTGATAAGATTGTTCGCCGCAGAACGACTGAAGAAACCAGTGATGAGATTCGTGAGAACTGGTTTAAATCTGTCTTTGAACCAGCTGCTTAAAGGAGGAGAACATGCGACAAAAAATCACCATTGCTGGGAAAACCTATCCTTTGGCTACGAATGCCTATACACCGATTGCTTATAAGGAACAATTTGGAAAGGATTATTTCCAGGATCTCTTTAACATGTTAAGTGCGGAATCCATCATGACTCAGCTTGAGCAATTGGAAGAGGGGGAAGAGTTAAAGGCTAGTCAGATTGACTTGTCTATTTTATCTGATTTCGACATGACCTTTTTTCACCGTCTCTTTTGGGTCTTTGCCAAGTCAGCCAACCCTCGAATCAAACCATTCGAGGATTTCTTTATGTCGATGGAGGAATTTCCCCTTCAGGAAGTTGGGCCAGTCTTGATGTCCATGCTTAACCAAGGGATGACAACCAGAAAAAAGCAGAAACTTCCGAAACAGCGAGCGAGGAAATCTTCACGGTAGAGAGTTACCTCTCTTGTTGTAAGGAGACTGGCCTTTCCATTGATGACTTAAAGCACATCTCAATTGGCATGGCACTGGATTATCAGACGGATTATGTGGAGCTAAGAAGCCGAGATGAGAGTGGTGTTCGTAAAGCTACCCAAGCAGACTTTGACAATTTCTAGTAGGGAGGAGGAGTGACGATGGCAGGAAATATCAAAGGTATCACCATTGAAATTGGCGGTGATACCCAGCCCTTACAAAATGCCTTAAAGGGTGTGAACAAACAGGCTTCTGAAGCCACTAAGGAACTGCGTCAGATTGACAAGGCACTCAAGTTTGATACTGGCAATGTCACTCTTTTGACCCAGAAGCAGGAAGTCTTAGCCAAACAAGTTGAAACAACTAAAGAAAAACTCGCCACACTTCGTCAAGCTCAAGCCCAAGTCGAGGCTCAGTTCAAGGCCGGTAACATCGGTGCAGACCAATACCGTGCCTTCCAACGTGAGGTGGAGAGCACTCAAACGATCTTAAAGGGCTATGAATCAAAACTAGAAAGTGTTAACAAGGCTCTCTCTGAAAACGGAGCACAGGTTGAAACCAATCAATCGAAGCTCAATCGTCTCCAAAATGAGCAGGCACAGTTGGTGTCAGAAAGCGAAAAACTCAATAGTTCCTTTAAGCTACAAGAATCAGCATTAGCAACTACCGCAAGTGAGACTGATAAGTTAGCACTTGCTCAACAAAAGGTTGCTTCTCATTCAGAGATCCTTGAGAAACAGATACATAATCTGGAACAACAACTCTCTTTGACAAAGAGCGAGTATGGGGAGAATTCGATTGAAGCTAACAAGCTTGAGAAAACTCTTAATGAGACAAAGACCGCTTACAACAATCTCCAAAATGAGATGGAGGAGTTGGCCTCTAGCTCTGCGAGTTCCAAGGCTTCTTTGGAAGAGACAAATAGTCTCTTAAAGGCTGACCTTCTCATGGAGTTTGGCGACCAACTGGGAGAGTTGTCACAGAAGTTGATTGACTTTGGTCAACAATCGCTTGACGCATTTCTTGAAGTTGATGAGGGTATGGATATCATTGTCACAAAAACTGGAGCGACTGGTTCTGCCCTTGAAGAGATGACTGACATCGCCAAAACCCTAGCCACTGAACTGCCAACGGATTTTAATACGGCAGGAAGTGCCGTAGGGGAGTTGAATACGCAATTTGGGTTAACAGGAGATGCCCTTAAATCAGCCTCTACCCAGTTGATTCAGTTCTCAGAGATCAATGGGAGTGATGTGACGAGCTCTGCCATTTCAGCCAAACAAGCGATTGAAGCCTATGGACTTGAAGCGACTGATTTATCAAGTGTTTTAGACACGGTTACTTATACCAGCCAAGCGACAGGTGTTGGTGTCCAAGAGTTAATGGACAAGGCAGTAGCGGGAGCACCACAAATCAAAGCCTTTGGCCTTTCCTTTGATGAGGGTGTCACCTTGATGGGACAGTTTGAAAAAGCAGGGGTTGATTCTTCTGCAGCACTTTCGTCACTCTCAAAGGCAGCTGTTAAGTATGCGGGCGATGGGATTACGCTTCAAGAAGGACTTGCTGGAACCATTGAGCAAATCAAAACCTCAACCAGTGAAACAGAGGCTCTTTCTCTTGCCTCAGAAATTTTCGGAAGTAAAGCAGCTCCACGTATGGTTGATGCCATCAAGCGTGGGGCTTTATCTTTTGAAGATTTAGCAGGAACAGCTGATAAGGCAGCTGGGATTGTAACACAGACCTATGAGGGGACGCTTGATCCTATTGATAAGTTTACAACTGCTCAAAACACGGCGAAGTTAGCGATGGCTGAAATGGGAGACGCTATTGCCGCAACCCTAGCTCCCATCTTGGAAATATTAGCGAGTTTACTTCAAGCTGTTGCCACTTGGTTTTCTGGTCTATCAGAACCAGTGAAACAATTTATTGTTATTGTCGGAAGTTTGGTCGCAGCCCTTGGATTAGTCTTACCGATTTTTATTGCTCTGCAAGCAGCTGCGATGGCTATGGGATCCACCATCATGGGGATGATAACAGTGGCAGCACCAATAGTAGGGATTATTCTTGGTGTCATTGCCGTTGTTGCCTTACTGGTTGTTGGGATTCAACAACTTTGGCAACATCACGAAGGCTTTCGGACAGCTGTGACAGAAATCTGGAATGCCATCTATGCCTTTTTATCTGTCATTATCCAACAGATATCAAGCTTTGTTATGTCGATATGGGGAACCTTGACTACTTGGTGGACAGAGAACCAACAGCTAATCCTTAATGCCGCAAATACCGTATGGACAGCCATTTCAACAGTTATTCAGACCATTATGACTATTCTTGGACCTTACCTTCAAGCCAGTTGGGAGAATATCAAACTGATTATCACGACAGCTTGGGACATCATTAAAGTGGTCGTTGAAACAGCCATCAATGTTGTCTTAGGTATTATCGAAGCAGTCATGCAGATTATCACGGGTGATTGGTCAGGTGCCTGGGAAACCATCAAGCAGGTCGTCTCTACAGTTTGGGAAGCCATCAAGTCACTGATTTCGATTGTTCTAAGTGCCATTGCTCAGTTCATTTCCAATTCCTGGAATGGCATTAAAGGCATCATGACAAACTTACTCAATAGCATCAAATCTGTCGTTAGTAATGTCTGGAATAGCATTAAGTCCACGATTAGTTCCATTCTATCGAGTATTGGCGCAACGGTATCTTCCGTTTGGAACGGAATGAAGGCTACTATCTCAGGTGTCCTAAGTGGTATTTCAAACACAGTGTCCTCTGTCTGGAATGGGGTCAAATCGACCATTACAAATGCTATCAATGGGGCAAAAAATGCAGTCTCTTCAGCCATCAATGCCATTAAGAATCTCTTTAACTTCAAGATTAAGTGGCCGCATATTCCTCTTCCGCACTTTAGTGTGTCAGGTTCTGCGAATCCCCTTGATTGGTTAAAAGGTAGCTTACCTAAGATTTCCATTCAGTGGTACGCCAAGGGTGGGATTCTGACTAAGCCAACGGCATTTGGTATGACAGGGAATAGCTTGATGGTTGGAGGAGAAGCAGGACGTGAAGCAGTTCTACCTCTTAATAACCAAACTCTTGGAAGTATCGGACGCAGCATCGCAGCCACCATGCCTAACAAAGGAACAACCATAACGGTCAATATCACAGATGTTGTGATTCGTGAAGAAGCGGATATGAAAAAACTAGCCGATTATGTGGCTGGTCGATTAGCTGATGAAATGGCACGACAAGCCTTACTGAGAGGAGGAACAGTGTGATTAAACATAATGAATTGGTACTGAATGGAAAAGGCACCTCGTCTTTTCCTTTTAAAGTGCTTGTGGAAGATAGACCGAGTATTCAAGTGCCACGGTCTAAAACGCAACTCTTAGACCATCGTGGGTTGAGTGGGGCGATTGTTCAAACCAATAAGCATCGTGATGTGATTGAGAAACCTTACCGCTTGTATCTTATTGGTGCGAGTGAGAAAGAAGTCAATGAGTTCTCGGCCTTTCTGATGCAGGAAGGGTTTTGGTTAGAAAGTGAACGGCTTAAGCTTACTCGATTTTGGTGTTACCGTACGGATAGCTTTGACATCAAGCAGGATGACCATGATGTGTATGTGATTGATGTGACCTTTATCTGCCACCCCACTCGCTTTTTTAAGAGTGTGGATAGGCAAGTTTTGAGTGCCAATGGTGTGTTAAAAACACAAGGCTCTGCTCTTGCCTTTCCTACCATCACCATCACCGGTCAATCGGTGTCAGAAACCTCATTCACAGTAGGTGACCAAGTGATCCGTATTGAGAAATTTACAGAACCTCTCCTTATGGTTAATCATCCAGACCGTCCTAGTTTTAAGACCCTATCAGGGAAAGCTGTTAAGTGGTCTGGGGACTTTATCACGATTGATGTCAGTCATCCAACACAATCTGTCGGAGTGATTTTAGGCAGTGGGATATTATCGCTTACCTTTGAGACGAATTGGGGGTGGGTGTGATGCTTTACCTTCTTGATGGTCAAACAAAGACACCGAAGTGGAATGGCCAACCATTATTTGAAACGGTGAGTGCAACGGTAGAAGAGGAGTTGAATGGCACTTTTCAGCTCCGTTTAACTTATCCGATTACGGATTCAGGTGTCCATGAAACCCTTAGAGCAGATGAATTGATTTTGTGTCCAACTCCTGATTTGGGAAAGCAGCTCTTTCGTGTTAAGCAGGTAAATATTCAAGACGATATGATAGAGCTTGAGTGCTATCACATTTCTGATGATGTGATGAAGCGTCAGATTAAGCCCTTTTTTGCGACTAACACGACTTGTCAATCAGCCCTGATGAGGCTGGTTGAAGCTTGTCCATCTGATTTAGGACTTTTTAGCTTTGACAGTGATGTGACGGAGCGTCATACCTATGTGTCTGACGAAGACTTGACACTTTACCAAGCTCTAATGGATGGTAAACATTCCATCCTTGGAACCTGGGAAGGTGAGCTCGTTCGTGCTAACTTTCAGCTGACGATTAAGAAACACCGTGGCAACGATAAGGAAGTTATTCTCACAAGTCATCACAATCTGAAAGCTTTTGAGGATAAGGATAATTCTGAGAAGGTCATTACGCGCATCTATGCGACCTCAACCTTTCAGGCAGAAGGTAGTGATGAGGATACCGTTCTTTCTGTTGTTGTGGAAAGTCCCCTTATTACCCAATACCCTTATGTCCATGAAGCACGGTATGAGAATAACACGCTTCAGACAGAGGAAGAGTTGCGACAATGGGCAATGGCTAAATTCACACATGAGCACATCGACAGTATCTCCAGACAGCTAACTGTTGAAGCCTATCAGTTAGACGGTCAGGAAGTTCATCTGGGTGATACGGTTACTCTTAAAAGCCAGAAGCACAAGGTAGATGTTAAGAAAAAGGCAGTTAGTTATACCTTTGACGCTCTAGAAGAAGTGTACCTTTCAGTGACCTTTGATGATGAGGTTAGCTTTACGAGCTCTGGATCATCTGGGACCCATTCGCTAGCCAGTGCGGCAAAGACTATTCTTGATGTCAATCAATCAGTTACAGAACACCGAGCGTCTAAGGAGCGAGCAAACTTTAACAAGGTTTTTGACAGGCAGTTTGAGCGTCTTCAAACAGAAGTTGAAGATGGTATCGCTATGGCCAAAGCAGAAGGCGAGCGTTCTGGGAAGAAAGCTGCGCTTGATTATCTGGCAACAGATGCCCTTGAAGCACGAGTCGCAGCCCTTCAAAAAGCTAAGATTGATGAGTTAACCGTCTCTAGTTCAGCATGGATGACAAGGCTTGTCTCTCAACAGATTCTATCAGAGTATGTGAAGAGTTTAGAGGTGGAAGCTGATAAGGTGGTTATTCCAGGTCAGCACAGCCCAGTATTTAGTTTGGATAGGGATGGGAATCTTTCCATTGATACGCCACTTCTAAAGGTTAGAGGGGAAAGTTTAGCGACACAAGCTGAACTTAAAACCATCTCTTTAACTCCTGGACCAAAGGGTGATGCTGGAGCAGATGGGGTAGGTATTCAGTCAAGGGAGCAGTATTACTTAGTCTCTGCACAAAAGACTGGTCTTACGACAACAAGTACTGGTTGGACTAAAACGATTCCCTCTCTAACCTCAACCCTTAAGTATTTGTGGAATTATGAAAAAACCACGTTCACCAATGGCTCAACGACAGTCACAACGCCTGTTGTTATCGGTGTTTATGGGGACAAGGGTGTGGATGGAAAGGTTGGTAAGGACGGAAAGACCCTCTACACTTGGAGGATGTACGCAGATAGTGACAAGGGAGATGGGATTTCTGCCGTCTCAACGGGCAAACGTTACCTCGGACTAGCCGTCAACAGGGAGAGTGCAACGCCTTCAACTAACCCTAGTGACTATACCTGGTCGTCCTTTTTTGAAGGAACAGAACTCGGTGGGCGCAATTACATTGACGATTATGCCATGAAGGCTACGACCTTTTCATCAGTAACCTCTGAGTGGAAGAAGGAGGTGGTTGAGGATACGAGCTCTGTCAGTGGCGTGACTGTTAAGATGACCTGTACCAAAGCAGGTACTGGTGGCTTCCATCGGAACTTCTATGATTTAAGAAGTCGAATTGGTGCTAATATGACGTTTAGTGTGGACCTCAAGGCAAGTAAGACGGTTAGTCTTACCATCGGAAATGAACTGAGCGGGACTAAGGTTGTTCAAGTTAGTTCTAGCTGGCAGCGGTATTCGGTGTCTTGGAAGGTTACTAGTGCCCAGAATCATTCCTATGTCTTTTACCTGAAGTCAGGAACATGGGCGGTGGGAGATGTGGTTTATCTTCGAAATGTTCAACTAGAAGATGGAAACGTTGCTTCAGCTCCAGGACCGTCTTTGAACGATCTGATCGCCCAGATTGATGCCAAGGCAGATAATGGCTTCATGAAGCAACAATTAGACCTTCTAACCGAAAAGACAGAATCTCTCCGAGTGGACCTTGAAGCGAAAGCGTTGGCAAAAGAAGTGGCCGATTGGCTCAAGTCTTATAAAGAATTTGAGAAAAATAATGAAGCTGTCCTTGCGCAATTTAATCAAGACTTTATTGATAATACGGCTCGTATCGCAGCGATTGAAGCTGATCTTAAAGCCAACAGTCTCTTGCTTAACTTTGTCAATACCTATCTGAGAGCTGGTGACAATGGGGTTATTATCGGTAAGAAGGATAACTCTGAGTATATCGAATTAACCCCACAAGGGATGATGATTAAGTCAGCTGGGAATGCCGTCATGACTGTCACAGCTGGTGTGATTAAAATTCATCATGGGGTCTTTGTGGAGACCTTACAGGTTGGATATTACCGACTAGAAGCTGCAAGGCATAATGCCAAGCATCTGGTTTGTCGTTTTATTGATGCCAAGTAGAAAGGAGACCTTATGGCAGATTATGGTTCAAATAATGATAGGGGCTATACCCTACTTTTGCGAGTGGAAGAAACAGGCACTTCGACCGCTGACAATACATCTACTGTCCGAGTCCAACTCTGGCTAAAGAATGGTTATACGACCTTTGGGATGTATGACTGTAGGGCGAGTGTGTCCATCAATGGGCAGACACTTTCTTGGTCAGGGCGACCCGATATGTACACGGCTCATAGTTCCCTCCACTTGATTGATAAGACCATTACTGTACCGCATGATTCCAATGGCTCCAAAACCATCAGTTTTTCAGCGACTTTTTCAGGCTCTGGGGGTTGGTCGCCTGGCACCTTAAATACGGGGTCACAAACGCTACGCTTAAGTGATATCCCACGGTCATCTAGTGCCACGGTGTCAGGCAATATGATGGGACAAGCCGTAACTATTACGATTAAACGTGCCAGTAGTGATTTTACCCATAACATGACCTGGCATTTTGGGAGTCTAAGCGGCACGATTGGATCAGGCATTGCGACCTCTGTAACTTGGACGCCTTCGATTTCTCAATTAGCAACTCAAATACCAAATAGCACCTCAGGTAATGGGCATTTAACGCTAGCCACTATCTATGGTGGAAAGACGATAGGCTCAATGACAATTCCCATTACCCTCAACCTACCGACGTCTGTTGTTCCAACTTTGGGCAGTATTTCTGTTTCAGAATCACATGCCACTGCAAAAACGATTTTAACTGGCACAAGTTTTGCCCAGTTGGTGTCTAATCCTAAAGTGACCTTCAATCAAGGAGCAGGTATTTACGGTTCGACCATTCCTTCGACGGGTTATCGTGCAGAGGTCTTTAAATTTGAGAATAATCAGTGGGTTCAACTGCCTAATGTGGTAACGAGTCATAACGGTCTTTTGGGAGGTATCAACTGGATTGGTCGCGCTAAGGTCTCTGCCTATGTGACCGATTCGAGAGGGCGACAAAGTGCTCGAAAAGAAGTAGAGATAACCCTATTAGAGTATTTCAAACCTATCTTTTCATTCTCAGCGGTTCGTGCTGGTTCTAGTATGAATCAGGTGACGGTGACACGAAAGCTTAAGATTGCCCCTTTAACCATCAATAGTGTCCAAAAGAACAAGGCAACCTTGACATGGGAAGTGGTTGATTTGACAAGTGGCCAGAAGGTCACAAACGCTGGTGGTGCTGCCAACTGGACGTCGACAACGGAACACACAAAAACAGATTTCCAAGCTATTTTAGGTGGCGCCTATGATACCACGAAATCCTACACCATTATTGGAACGCTCGCAGACCTCTTTTACTCCACGACCTTTGAATTTACTATTGGTCCAGAAAAAGGTTGTCTACGGCTTAAGTCCATCAGGTATGGGGATAGGCAAAGCATGGACAAGAGGAGTGCTAGATGTGGATGGGAGTTTACCTGCTTATTTTGATGGTGAGATTTATATGAAGAATAAGAAACTTCTTGATATCTTTTACCCAGTGGGCGTCATTTACGAGTCCACGTCAAGTACCAGTCCAGCCACCATTATGGGTGGGACTTGGGAACGATTTGGCAATGGTCGGGTCTTAGTTGGTGTATCTGAGAATGAAAGTGAGTTTAATAGCGTTAATAAGTCAGGGGGTAGTAAGGCACATACCTTGACCATTGATGAGATGCCGTCTCACTCACACGCTCAGTATGTGACAGCTAACAACGGCTCAGGAGCAATTCGTCGTGACCATTCTTCAGATGGTAGCTCTAGCCTTTACCCTCAAGGGAATAACACAGGAAATACTGGTGGCGGAAAGCCACACAATAACTTACAACCTTACGTCACGGTTTACCGTTGGCGTAGGACAGCATAAGAAAGGAAAGCGTCATTATGAAAGAATTACTGGCAACAAATAAGGTTCTCTTTTCAGCAATCGGAGGACTTATCGGTTCGATTTTTGGAGAAGTGGATGGGGTCTTATATGCCCTTTTTATTTTTCTCATCATTGATTATGTGACTGGAGTCTTTGCGGCAATCGTCGAGAAGAATTTATCAAGCGGTCTTGGTTTCAAAGGCATCTTTAAAAAGATTGCCATTCTCTTTTTGGTATCCGTGGGACACCTCATTGATACTGAAATCATTAAGCAGGGTGGAGCGATTCGCACCATGGTTATTTTCTTTTACTTGAGCAATGAAGGTTTGAGTATTTTGGAAAATGCGGTGCGGATTGGCTTGCCTATCCCTGAGAAACTACGAGCCATCTTAAAACAATTCAACGAAAAAGAAGGAGACTGATATGGGAAAACATCTAGTGATTTGTGGTCATGGGCAAGGACGAACTGCCTATGATCCAGGAGCAATGAATAGCAAACGAGGCATTACAGAAGCTGGTAAAGTTCGTGAGTTAGTCAAACTCATGTCCAAGTACAGTGGAAAAAGCATTGACTACATCACTGATCAAAATGTTTATGATTATCGCAGTATTGGTAGCTTAGGTAAGGGTTATGACTCGATTACCGAACTTCACTTCAATGCTTTCAATGGTACAGCAAGAGGGACAGAAGTTCTTATTCAATCCTCCTTGACGGCAGATAAGGAGGATTTGGCTATTTTGTCAGTCCTGAGCCGTCACTTCCAAAACCGTGGGATTAAGAAGGTGGATTGGCTTTATAATGCCAATGAAGCTAAGAACCGTGGATATTCCTACCGCTTGGTGGAGATTGCCTTTATCGATAACGAAGAAGACATGACCATCTTTGAGAATAAGAAGGAAGAACTGGCTAAAGCTCTCGTATCTGCCATTACCCAAGAGGAGGTGAAGACAGTTGTTTCTGCCACCCCCAGTAAGCAAGGAGGACAGCCCCATTCTTCTACCAGCCCTGTTTATCACGTTGGGGATAGTGTTCGTGTGCTTGGTCATGCGACTCATTACCAAACGGGTCAAGCGATGGCGAGTTGGGTCAAGGGTCGCACCTACAAAATCCTCCAAGTCAAAGGAGTAACGCAGTCTCAGAGTAAGAGAGCTTACCTGCTTGAAGGGATTACCTCTTGGGTGTTGGAGCAAGATGTAGAGGGAACAAGCCTTGGACATTCTGAACAGACCTACACGGCTCAAAAAGGGGATAGTTATTGGAAGATTTCTCGGAAATTTGGGACAACCGTTGATAGTCTTCTAGCCTTAAATGGCTTGAAGAAAACGGATGTTTTAAAGATTGGGCAGACCTTGAAAGTCCATAAGGCAACCAGTTCCATCAAGGCAGTGGGGACAAGCCTTGCTCAACGTGCAGTTGCATCTGCCCTGTCTAAGGTAGGGCAAAAGGTGACTGTTCCTACCAACCCTTATGGCGGACAATGCGTCAGTCTGGTGGATAAGATTGTACAGGAGTTGACCGATAAGGATATGGCTTACACCAATGCCATTGACTGCTTAACCAAGGCAAAAGCCAATGGCTTTACAGTCATCAAGGATGCTTGGGGAGTAAATCCTAAAGCTGGCGATTTCTATGTCATTAAGACAGACAGTCACCCTTATGGCCACATTGGCATTTGTATTACCGACTCAGATGGTACAAGCATTGATGGTGTGGAACAGAATGTCGATGGTTATACTGACCACAACAAGAATGGTATCAATGACCAATTGGAAATTGGTGGAGGCGGTATTACTCGCCGAGTAAAACGTGTCTGGATGGCAGATGGCTCACTCTATGATGCGACTGGCACGGTCAAACTTGGAAAAGTCATCGGTTGGTTCAGATTAGGATAAAAGTTATCAAGCCTGGTGGAAACATCAGGCTTTTTCTTTTTTCTTTTTTTCCATATGGCGGAATTTTCCTCCTCAAACTTACTTAGGAAGGTAGAGAGAAGTTTTTTTCAAAAAACCGGAAAAACTCCTCTAAAAGTTACCTAGTCATGTAGAGAAAAAGTTTTCTTTAGTTTGGACTAAATATCACTTTTAGTCACCTAGTAGATAGAAGGAGGAAAGTCATGATCCCAGAACAAAAAGCAACTATTCGTTATTTACGAGAACATGGACTTGGTTATAAAGCCATTGGCGTAAAGCTCAGTCTATCGTCTAACACCATAAAGTCATTTTGTCGTCGTGAGGCGATAAAGGCTGGTGAGAAAACAGATGATGTTTTACCAGATTATTGTCATGCTTGTGGTCGTGTTTTGACGCATATAGATGGTAAGAAAAAGAAACGCTTTTGTGGAACGTCCTGTCGCCAAACTTGGTGGAACAGCCATTTGGAGGAAGTCAATCGACAGACCTATACCGAGCATGTCTGTTTGGCTTGTGGGGGTGAGTTTACCTCCTACGCTAATCCTAAGAGAAAATATTGTAGTCGTAAGTGCTATGTGACTGCTAGATTTGGAGACAAGAAATGACAGAACAAGACTTTCAACAAGAACTTACCTACCAACTGACTATGGCACAGGCCAAGCAGCTCCTGTCTCAAGGTCTGATTTCTGAAGCCGTCTTCCAAGAATTTAAGGCAAAAATGCTCGAAAAATATGAGCCATTTCTGAGCCAATTAGTTGCCTAAAAACTTGATAAATAAGGGCTTTAGAGTGATATATAGTTGCGAAAGGAGATGTATCAATGAAACAAATCAAAACGATACAAGCCCAAAAGGTAACTACCATCAAAAGGTTAAAGGTGGCCGCATACACTAGGGTTTCGCATACGAGTTTACTCCAGTCCTTATCCAATCAAGTCAGCTACTACAGCCAAATGATACAGGCAAATCCTGAATGGGACTATGTGGGAGTTTACAGCGATTCAGCCATTAGTGGCCGTAGTCAAGCTCATAGACGAGATTTTCAACAGTTACTTGAAGATTGTCGCAAGGGGAAGGTAGACCTTATTTTAACCAAATCTATCTCACGATTTGGTCGAAATACGGTGGAGCTTTTGGAAACTGTTCGTGAGCTGAAGCGACTTGGTATCAGTGTTCGCTTTGAAAAGGAGAAGATTGACACCCTAACCGCTGAAGGGGAGTTGCTTTTAACCCTGCTTGCCTCCATGGCTCAAGAAGAATCACAGTCTATCAGTCAAAACATCAGATGGCGAGTGAAGAAACGCTTTGAAGATGGAAAACCTTATATTCCCCAAGACATCTTTGGCTATCGATGGAATGGCGAAGAGTATGTGATTGAACCCCATGAAGCCTCAATTGTCAGACAGGTCTTTGAATGGTATATGGAAGGACTTTCAGCCCCAAAAATAGCTAAAAGGCTTGATGATAGGGGAGAACGAACAAGGCTAGGTAATCGCTTTACTAAGCGAATTATTTATAACATGTTTGACCAAGAAGCCTACTGCGGACGACTTATTTTACAGAAGACCTTTCGAGATCATTTTGGCAGTCGCTCTATTCCAAACGATGGGCAGATGGCAAAGTATATCGTTGAGAATGCCCACGAAGCCATTGTGACACCAGAGTATTTCCAACAGGTCAATCAAGAGAAAAAGCGGCGTGCTAGGAGGAGAGTATCAAAGCATGATGCCCTAGCAAAGTTACAAGGCAAAGTGTATTGTGAGCACTGCGGTTTAGACATGATTTTAACTTTGGAGACCAAATCTAATCAGGAAAAGCGAGTGAGGTATTACTGCAGGACAAGAGATGCCAAGGGTGTCGAGGCTTGTCTAGGACGTACCGTTACAGAAGAACAGCTCTTTCAAGCCTTTGGTGAGAGCATAAATACAGAAGACATTCACCATATTTCTTTTAATAGCGTGACCAATGAAGCTAAAGCGACCTATAGAAATGGAGAAGAAAAACACGTCATCATTCAGAAAGGACGGTAGACATGAAAAAAGTTATCACGATAGAACCAGCCAAACAGGTCACCCATAAGGTTGACCTGCCCAGCTTTACCAAACGACGAGTGGCAGGCTATGCCAGAGTATCCACTGACCATGAAGATCAGACAACTTCCTACGAAGCTCAGATGACATACTATACAGACTACATCAACAGTCGCTCAGATTGGGAATTTGTCAAGATGTATTCCGATGAAGGGATTTCTGGAACAAACACCAAAAAGAGACTTGGGTTTCAAGAAATGGTGGAAGATGCCCTTGACGGAAAGGTAGACCTTATTTTAACCAAGTCAGTCAGCCGATTTGCCAGAAACACGGTGGACTCCCTTTCAACGGTTCGCAAACTCAAGGAAGCAGGTGTTGAAATCTATTTTGAAAAAGAGAACATTTGGACCTTTGATTCTAAAGGGGAGCTTCTGATTACCATCATGTCGAGTCTTGCTCAAGAGGAGAGCCGTTCCATTTCAGAGAACGTGACTTGGGGCAGACGACGTCAGTTGGCTGAAGGGCAAGTGACCTTTTCCTACAGCCAAGTTTTAGGCTTCAAGAAAAGTGACACGGGTGGTTTTGAAATTGACCAAGAAGAAGCTAAAATCGTGAGGTACATTTTCCATCAGGTTTTACTGGGCAACAACCCCAATAAAATCGCAAGGGAGTTGACTGCCCAAGGGATTCCAACCCCACAAGGAAAAAGGAAGTGGAGTTACGGTACAGTTAAGCGTATGCTTCGGAATGAAAAATACAAAGGGGATGCCCTCCTTCAGAAAAGTTTTACAACGGACTTCTTGACCAAAAGCACCAAACCTAATGAAGGGGAACTCCCACAGTATTATGTGGAGAATAACCATGAAGCCATTATCAAGCGTGAAGTCTTTGATTTGGTTCAGGTTGAATTGGATAAGTTAGAAAAGAAACGGCAAACCAATAACATCTTCACAGGACGACTGTTCTGCGGTGACTGTGGGTCAGCCTTTGGAAGTAAGGTGTGGCACTCTACCAGCAAGTACAAACGAACCATCTACCAGTGCAATGCCAAGTATAAGGGTGAGCATAAATGTCAGACTCCCCATGTGACGGAGGAAGAGATTAAAGGTTGGTTCCTATCAGCCATGAACCAACTCCTCAGTAATCGAGAGGAGATTGTCGCTAATACAGAACTCTTGATTGACTTGGCAAAAGACACCTCACCGCTTGAAAACAAGATTGATGATTTGGAGCAGCAACTTGAAACTATTCGACAAGACATTGAAGACTTGGTTGATAGAAATGCAAGGAAGGCTCAGAATCAAGACCTTTACCAAGAGCAGTACGATACTCTAGTAACAGCCTACCAAGAAAGGCAGAAAGAGTTGCAGGAAGCTACGTCATCCTTAGAAGAGCAGAAAAGTAAACAGCTAAGTCTTGATGGATTTATTCAACAACTCAAACAGCAGGAAGACCTCATTACAGATTTCAATCAAGAACTCTGGCAGACTAGTGTTGAGCGATTGGATATTAAAGAGGGCAAGAAAATCAGCCTCACCTTCAAAAATGGTGTTCGGATTGATTTATAGAAGACAAGATGTGTCAATTCGGCACGTCTTTTTTTGGTGTTTCTGTGTTATAATAGAAGGAGTTATATTAGGATTTGAGATGCACACCCCACTCGGGTTTTGCACCCCCTTGAAAGGGAAAAGGTTAGATTGTATGATTAAATTGATAGCGACAGATATGGATGGTACCTTCCTAGCTGAAGATGGTACTTATAATCAAGGGCAATTAGCTGCGCTCTTGCCAAAGTTAGCCGAAAAAGGCATTTTATTTACGGTTTCGAGTGGCCGTTCGCTCTTAGCTATTGCCCAGCTTTTTGAACCCTTTTTAGAGCAAATTGCTATTATTGCAGAAAATGGCTCTGTGGTTCAATGCCGTGGTGAGATTCTATTTGCAGATGTGATGACCAAAGAGCAGTACATCGAAGTTGCAGAAAAGGTCTTAGCTAATCCTCACTACGTAGAATCAGGTATGGTTTTTTCGGGGCAAAAGGCAGCTTATGTTTTAAAAGGTGCGACAGAAGAGTACATTCAAAAAACAAAACATTACTATGCTAATGTTCAGGTGATTGATGGTTTTGAAGCTATGGAAAATGATGTCATTTTCAAAGTCTCTACCAACTTCACTGGCGATACGGTCTTAGAAGGAAGCGATTGGCTGAACCAGGCCCTCCCTTATGCCACTGCAGTGACCACCGGCTTTGATTCCATCGATATTATTTTAAAAGAGGTCAATAAGGGCTTTGGGATGGCTCACCTTTGTCAGGCTTTGGGCATTAAACCAGTAGAAACGATTGCTTTTGGGGACAATTTTAACGATTACCAGATGTTGGAGTTTGCTGGAAAAGCTATCGCAACGGAAAATGCAAGACCTGAAATCAAAGCAATTTCAGATCAGGTTATTGGTCATTGTAATGACGGAGCAGTATTAACGTATTTAGAAGGACTAGTATAATTAATGGATATTAGAATTTTGGCGCTTGATTTAGATGGCACCCTCTACAACACTGAAAAAGTTGTCACAGATGCTAATAAAAAAGCCTTGGCAGCTGCTAGAGAAAAAGGGGTTAAGGTGGTTATTACAACAGGTCGTCCTCTAAAGGCTATTGGCAATCTGTTAGAAGAGTTGGACTTGCTTGACCATGATGACTATAGTATTACCTTTAATGGTGGCTTGGTCCAGCGAAATACAGGAGACATTTTGGACAAGAGTTCTCTCAGTTTTGACCAGGTTCGCCAGATTCAACAAGCCTTAGAGGCGGTTGGCTTACCAACAGATATTATCAGTGATGGCAATGTGTATAGCATTCCAAGTAAGGACGGCAGGCATTCGCAATACCACCTAGCCAACCCGCTGTTGACCTTTATCGAGGTGGCCTCCTTAGCTGAACTACCAAAAGACATTACCTATAACAAAATTGTGACAGTAACCGATCCGGACTTTTTGGACCAGCAGATTGCGAAGCTATCCCCAAGTTTATTTGAAGAGTTTGAGACCTTTAAATCACGGGATATTATTTTTGAAATCATGCCAAAAGGCATTGATAAGGCTTTTGGATTAAACTTGCTCTGCCAACATCTTGGTCTTGAAGCTAGACATGTCATGGCTATGGGAGATGAAGCTAACGACTTTACCATGCTGGAATGGGCAGGACTTGGAGTAGCTATGGCTAATGGTGTCGCAGGAGCTAAAGCCATTGCCAATGCTGTGACCACCTTGACCAATGACGAGTCTGGAGTTGCAGAAGCTGTGAAGAGATTTATTTTAGATGAGGAGAGCTAATGGGATTATTTGATCGTTTATTTGGGAAAAAAGAAACCTCTAAAGTTGTTGAAGACAAAGTAGAAAAAGACCTTTTAGAAAAACTAGTTGGAGAAGACGGGCTGTCAGAGAAAACCAATGAGCAAGACAAGATTGAGATGGTTCAACAAGAAGTCGTTTCTTGGGAGGATGTCGGTTCGGTGGAAAATGATTTCAAAACAGCTTCAGTAGATGCACATGTTGAGGAAGAGATGGTTGATAGTAGTGACGATTTTTTAGTTGCTGCTGATGAAAAAGAAGAACTTAATATAAGTGAACTGAGCCAAACGACTGCATCAGAGACCAAAGACGTTAGGGACCAGCCAGTTGTGGAACAGTTTCCAACGACACCAGCACAAGATGATGCCTCAAATGATTCGACGAAGGAAACAGCAGCAGACACTTCAGAAGAGCAATCCAGTAGCCAACACGTTATGGAAGACTACTATCGTCGCAAGACTGCCCTTGAAAAAAATCTTCAAGAAGCAGCGGCAACAGTGCCACTAATGCCCGAAGAAGCCTCACAGGAAAAGCAGGAATTTGCCCCAGCAGAAGCTCCTCAAGATAAGGCAACCCAAGTTACCACTCCTGAGACAGAACAAGAAAAATACAATCGTAGCCTAAAAAAAACACGGACAGGCTTGTCAGCTCGCCTAAACAGTTTTTTTGCCAATTTCAGGCGGGTGGATGAAGAGTTCTTTGAAGACCTAGAAGAAATGTTGATCCTATCAGATGTCGGTGTACATGTGGCAACAGCTCTGACTGAGCAATTGCGTTATGAAGCCAAACTTGAGAATGCTAAAAAACCAGATGCCTTAAAACGCGTGATTGTGGAAAGATTGGTGGACATCTATGAAAAAGACGGGTGTTATAATGAAGCCATTAATTATCAAGATGGCTTGACCGTTATGTTGTTTGTAGGGGTTAACGGGGTTGGTAAAACGACTTCGATTGGGAAGCTTGCTTACCGCTACAAACAAGAAGGAAAAAAAGTCATGCTAGTGGCAGCTGATACCTTCCGTGCCGGCGCTGTTGCTCAGCTAGTAGAATGGGGTCGTCGAGTAGATGTGCCAGTGATTACGGGTCCTGAAAAGGCTGACCCAGCGTCCGTTGTTTTTGACGGTGTGGAAAAAGCTGTGGCAGAAGGTGCAGATATTCTTCTGATTGATACGGCTGGTCGTCTGCAAAACAAAGAAAATCTTATGGCAGAGCTGGAAAAAATGGGTCGTATCATTAAGCGTGTGTTGCCCGATGCCCCCCATGAAACGCTCTTGGCTTTAGATGCTTCAACAGGTCAAAATGCGCTTAGCCAGGCCAAGGAATTTTCAAAAATAACACCATTGACAGGTTTGATTTTAACGAAAATTGATGGGACTGCCAAAGGTGGTGTGGTCTTGGCTATCCGTCAAGAATTAGACATCCCAGTGAAGTTCATCGGATTTGGTGAAAAAATTGATGATATTGGAGAATTCCATTCAGAAGACTTTATGAAAGGCCTTTTGGAAGGTATCTTATAACAGTAAAAACCAGTCTTGTTTTATTGAACGAGTCTGGTTTTTGGTATGTTATTTTAGGCTAATCCTTTTTTCCCTAAATGGTAAAACATAGCAAAGAAAAAGATAAAATTAAACAGAGCAAAATTAGTAAAAAGAAGATAGACAGACTGTACACCGCTTGTGAATTCTGGTTGACTATTAGCTATCAGCGATGCTAAAGCCGTTCCTAGAGCGCCAGCAAATTGCTGCATCATCTGAAAAATGGCCGTGGCATCGGCATTTTTCTCGGCAGGCAATTCTCTAATAGCTGTGGCTAGGCTATTATTAAAGCCCATGTTTCGCCCGAAAGTAAAGAGGATATACAAGAAGGTGAAGGCTCCAAGCATGAAGTGTTTGGTCTGTAAGGTCATTATCAGTAGAGACAGGCTAAAAAGAGCGTTGCCTAAATAAAGGGATAATCTGGCTCCTTTTTGATCATAAAGCTTGCCAAAAGCAGGTGCCAGCAGAGCTCCGAGTAAGGTGCCAGGTAGGAGTACCATACCAGCTTGAGAACTGTTAGCAATCTTTTCTATCACAATAAAGTTGGGTGTTAGAAAATTAATGCCTAAATTAATCAGCTGAAAGACGAAAAAGGGAATTAAACCAAAGGTCAGAGAGGGAATTTTGAGAATCCGAATATCAAGAAAGGGTTGCTTGGCTGTGAGATTCTTGTAGAGGAAGATGATTAGGCTAATGAGAAATAGTCCCAGATAAAGCCAATTGATATGTCCGCTTTCGAGGCTAGTAATGGTCAGTAAAGCAGATGTCAAGCTAACAGACAATGCCATAAAAGCAAGCCAATCAAAGGGAACCTTATCACCTGCTGGTGAATCTTCAAGGTAAAGGTAAGCAAGGATACTAGCTATTAACGGCACTGGTAAAATACCGATGAAAATCCATTGCCAGCTAAAATGACTAATCATAAAGCCGCCATAAGTAGGTCCAAAGGCAGGTGCCAGACTAATAATTAATCCGCCAAACCCCATGAAAAATCCAATCTTGTGCATAGGGACTCGCTCAAGGATGATGTTAAACATTTGTGGCATAATCATACCAGTCCCAATGCCTTGAAAAATGCGGGCTAACAACATGATTGCAAAGGACTGGGTCAGCACGGCCAAGATGGTTCCAAAGGTAAAGAGACCTGTGGCCATAAAAAAGAGGGGTCTTTCCCGCACATTTTTCTTGAGGGTAGCCGAAGTGGTCATCATAATCGCCACTGCTAGTAAATAAATAGTCGTCATCCATTGCAAGCTATTTAAGGGTAACTGATAGACTGACATCAGGGTTGGGAAGGTAACATTCATGCTGGTTTCAGATAAAATGCCTGAAAAACCAATGAGTGCTATGGCAACAATGGCCATAATCGTTTGTTTTGAAACTGTTTGATGATGATTTGACATGATAACTCCTTTATCTAATCGTTTGTTATTGTACCATAGAATCTTAAACTTGTCAGAAAGTCTCTTTTGGTAAAAGGAAGAGATAAGATTGGAAAGAGGTCTCCTTTCAGAGAATTTTTTGAAAACGCTTGACAGGAAATGAAGGAGATGATAAAATTAAAGCGTTCTCAGATGTGATTACTTTGGGTAAGCAGGCTAGAGACATAACAATCAGAATATTAAAGGATGTTATCACAACTTTGTGAGCAGGGACCTATTCGAAAAGTGCTTTTTGGGCGGCTTTTGGATGGGTCGTTTTTTATTGTGATACTAAAGGACTAGGACTTTTATGATTATTAAACGCGTTTTAAACCATAATGCGGCCATTTCGACCAACCATCAGGGTCTAGACATTTTGTTGATGGGAAAAGGTATCGCATTTAAGAAAAAAGTTGGAGATAGTATTGATGTCAACGCTATTGAAACATCATTTGTTTTAAAAAACAGCGAGAATATGAACCGATTTACGGAATTGTTTATTACGGTTCCGCCAGAGGTTGTGGCGTGTTCGGAAAGGATTATCAATTTAGGGAAAATCAAGCTAGGGAAGACGCTGGATGAGATTCTCTATATCAATTTGACGGATCATATCCATTCTGCCATCGAACGGCACGAGCAAGGGATGCTGATTCAAAATCCCTTGAGGTGGGAAATTCAGCGGTATTATCCGGATGAATATGCGATTGGGGTCAAGGCGCTCGAGCTGATTGGGCGTGATTTGGGGATTTCTCTTGCGCTTGATGAGGCGGCCTTTATTGCGACGCATTTTGTCAACGCTGGCTTGGATAATCCATTTAATGAGCCCCAGAAAATCACGGAAATTGTGTCTTCTATCGAGCAGAAAGTGAAGACGACCTTTAAGACAGAATTGGACGAGGATTCGATTGACTATTATCGTTTTATGACCCATGCCAAGCTGTTTGCACAGCGAGTCTTGTCAGGAACAACTTACGACGATGATGATGCGGATTTACTCTTGGTTGTCAAGGCAAAATATCCTAAAGCCTACCAATGTGTCAAAGAAATCGGTAAGGATATGGCACGAGACTATCATTACCAGCTAAATGCAAGTGAACAATTGTACCTAACGGTACATGTGAAACGGTTAGTGAAAAATTTAAAGGAGACTTCATATGACTTATAAAGAAACTGCCAAGGCTATTTTAGCGGCAGTTGGCGGCGAAAAAAATATTCAACAGGTGACGCACTGTGTGACGCGTCTACGTCTCGTCCTCAAAAATGATGAACTGGTAGATGACCAGACTGTCAAAGCCATTACAAATGTGATTGGCGTGATGCGCAAAAACGGCCAGTACCAAATTATCTTGGGAAATGATGTTAATAATTATTATCAAGCCTTTTTAAGCCTAGGGCATTTTGACAATCAAGATGAAGCCCACCCTTCAAAAGCAAAAGGTACTATTATTGAGTGTTTGATTGAAACCATTGCGGGAGTGATTACACCGCTGATTCCAGCCCTTCTTGGTGGCGGAATGCTGAAAGTGGTGGGCATCTTGCTTCCTATGCTTGGCTTAGCGAGTGCAGATTCTCAAACTGTTGCCTTTATTAACTTCTTTGGCGATGCGGCTTATTATTTTATGCCTGTGATGATTGCTTATTCAGCAGCAGCGCGCTTTAAGGTGACACCTGTTTTAGCAGCGACGGTCGCAGGGATTTTATTGCATCCTTCCTTTGTCGCAATGGTAGCAGAAGGTAAACCGTTGGCTCTATTTGGAGCACCAGTCACTCCGGCGAGTTATGGCTCATCTGTTATTCCGATTTTGATCATGGTTTACTTGATGCAATACATTGAAAAATGGGTCAATCGCTTAGTGCCAAGCGTGATGAAGAGCTTCTTACAGCCAACAGTAATCATTTTGGTTTCTGGCTTTTTGGCTTTAGTGGTTGTAGGTCCTCTTGGTGTGATTATTGGTCAGGGATTATCCAATACCATGCTTGCTATTTATCATGTGGCTCCGTGGTTAGCCCTAGCCATTTTAGGTGCGATTATGCCGCTTGTTGTCATGACAGGGATGCACTGGGCTTTTGCACCCATCTTTTTGGCTGCTTCGGTTGCGACACCAGACGTTTTGATTTTACCAGCCATGTTAGCTTCTAACTTGGCTCAAGGAGCAGCAGCGATTGCAGTGGCTTTCAAGGCGAAACAAAAACAAACACGTCAAGTTGCCCTTGCCGCGGGGATTTCAGCTTTACTAGCGGGGATCACGGAACCAGCACTTTATGGTGTTACACTGAAATTTAAAAAGCCGCTTTATGCAGCCATGATTTCAGGTGGTTTGGTCGGAGCTTTTATTGGTTTTGTCAATCTTGCTTCTTATACCTTTGTCGTTCCTTCTATTATCGGTTTACCACAGTACATCAACCCGGCAGGCGGGGCTAATTTTAGAAATGCTGTGATTGCTGCCGTAGCAACGATTGTATTAACCTTCATTTTGACTTGGTTCTTGGGAATTGATGAAGAGTGCCCAGAGCAAGCAAGTGGTTCAGCAGACATTTCCCAAGTTAAGAGTGGTTTGTCAACCAAACAAACTCTGTATGCTCCAATGACAGGTGAGATGCTTCCTTTGGCAGCCGTTCCTGATGAGACCTTTTCTTCCAAGTTATTAGGAGAAGGCTTCGCTATTTTGCCAAGTCAGGGAGAAGTTTATGCTCCTTTTGATGGCGAAATCATCACATTTTTCCCTACCAAACACGCTATTGTTTTGAGAAATGAAGCTGGTGTAGAAGTCTTGATTCATGTTGGTATTGATACGGTCGAGTTAAAGGGACAAGGTTTCGAGCAGTTAGTGTCTGTTGGTGATGTCGTGAAACGAGGTCAAGCACTCCTACGAATGGATACTGATTTTATTGCTTCAAAAGGCTATTCACTCATCAGTCCTGTGGTCGTGACCAATTCGGCTGAGCAGTTGGAGATTATTGTCCAAGATGATAACAAAATGGTGAGCAAAGAGGATGCTTTGTTAGTAATTTTATAACATAAAAGGAGAAGAAGAATGGGAATTTTTCCAAAGGATTTCTTATGGGGCGGCGCAGTGGCAGCCAACCAAGTGGAAGGGGCATTTGAGGCAGACGGAAAAGGTTGGTCCGTACAAGACGTCCTTCCAAACGGTGGGCTAGGAGAATGGACAGACAGTCCTACCAGCGATAATTTAAAATTAGAGGCGATTGATTTTTACCACCGCTACAAAGAAGACATTGCTCTTTTTGCCGAGATGGGCTTTAAAGTCTTTCGAACTTCCATTGCTTGGTCTCGTATTTTTCCAAACGGTGATGATGACCAGCCCAATGAAGCAGGTTTGCAATTTTATGATGATTTATTTGATGAGTTATTGAAATACGGCATTGAGCCCTTGGTGACCTTATCGCATTATGAGACACCTTTGCATTTGGCCAAGACCTATAATGGTTGGACAGATAGACGTCTAATTGGCTTTTTTGAGCGATTTGCTCAGACAGTCATGGAACGCTACAAGGGTAAAGTCAAATACTGGTTGACCTTCAACGAAGTCAACTCGATTTTGCACATGCCCTTTATCAGCGGTGGCATCATGACGGAAAAAGAACAGCTGAGCCCGCAAGATTTATACCAAGCCATCCATCATGAATTGGTAGCATCTGCTAGTGTCACAAAACTAGCGCATGAAATTAACCCTGATGTTAAAGTTGGGTGTATGATTTTGGCGATGCCTGCTTATCCAATGACCTCTGATCCGAGAGATGTGCTTGCTGCGCGTGAATTTGAAAACCTTAATCTCTTATTTTCAGATATTCATGTGAGAGGCAAGTATCCTTCATATATCAATTCGTATTTTAAAGAAAATGGGATTGAGATTGTTTTTGAAGACGGCGATAAGGAATTATTGGCGCAACATACGGTTGATTTTCTATCCTTTAGCTATTACATGAGTGTCACACAAGCCCATAATCCAGAAGAGTATGCTACTGGTGAGGGAAATATTTTAGGTGGCCTGGTCAATCCGCATTTACAATCTTCAGAATGGGGCTGGCAGATTGATCCTGTTGGTCTGCGTTTGGTCTTGAATCAGTACTATGATCGCTACCAAATTCCTTTGTTTATTGTTGAAAATGGCTTAGGGGCAAAGGATCAGCTGGTGCCAACCGCAGATGGTAGTTGGACAGTGGAAGATGATTATCGTATTGACTACATGGGGCAGCACCTCGTACAAGTTGCCAAAGCGATTGAAGATGGCGTCGAGGTCATGGGTTACACTTCTTGGGGCTGTATTGATTGTGTCTCTATGTCAACAGCCCAATTAAGCAAGCGTTATGGCCTGATATACGTTGACCGAGATGATGATGGTACTGGTCAACTCACACGCTATAAGAAAAAATCGTTTGATTGGTATCGACAGGTCATTCAAACCAATGGACGTTGTCTCGAGGATGATGTTTCCTAAATTGGTTCTGCCTAACAGGAGACTCTGGTCGTATGCTAACTGAGAAAATTCAAAAACCAGTTGTTTTGATAAAAAACAGCTGGTTTTTTGTTAATGTCTAAAAAACGCGGTAAACATAAGGGTTATCAGGTTCTTGAACTTGATGAACCTCGGCAATTTGAAGAACAGGTAAATTTTGTTCCAACTTGCTGTCATATTCCATATGAAGGCGACCTTTAACCGTTAGCCATGTGTTGTTAGGATAGTTGGTTTGACTACCTGTGGTCAGAAGTCCGTATACCCCTGAATCGGCAATACAGTGAATAATGCCAAAACGGAAAAGAAATTGGTAGCTATCGTGTCCAGGTTCATTGTAAACAAAACCAGTATACTGAATGTCACGATCAACAAACTCATCAGGATAGAGATAGATTAACTCCATCACTTCCATATAATTTTCAGTGGTAATGGTGACAGGTTTCTTACCTTTATATTTATTGAGTTCTTGGCGCATCTCTTTTTGATAGGCAGATTTTGTAAAATAAAGGCTGGTATCAGGTTTGAGGTATTGAATGGTGGTACCGTCATCACTGACGCCTGTTTTAGAGGCTCCCGCAGCCAATGGGAAAGTGTAGCCTTTAGCAGAAACCGTGGTGGAATCTAAGGTCACGGTCGGCACAAGGAGACCAACCAAGACAGGAAAGACCAAGATAAAAGGACTCGTCAGCTTTGCGATTTTTCCTGTTAAATGGCTGTGCACCTTAATATTTTTCATCCAGGTATAGAGTTGAACAAGAGCTAAAATGAAAGATAAAACCATGGAAATATAAGCAAGGTAAGAATAGCGTACATTGATGTATTGATCCAATTTTCCAGATAATTGGAGGTACATGGTTAATTCAAAATAGCCAGCTAAAATTAAAAAACGAATCATTAGAGCACCCCCACAAGTAAACAATAAACAGTAATCATAATGACGGATACACCGATAAATTGGACAATGAAACGTCCTTTAAAAGCCTTTAACATCATCATCAGGTTTTTAATATCCACCATAGGACCAATCAAGAGGAAGGCAAGGACAGGAGCCACTCCAAAGGTTGATAATAAGGAAGCTCCGATAAAGGCATCGGCTTCACTACATAATGATAGAATGAATGCCATGAGCATCATGATCACAATAGCTGTTAAGGGACTATGCCCAATCGTTGTTAGCACACGGGTTGGGACATAAATTTGCATGGCAGAGGCAATCAAGGTCCCAAACACCAAGTACCTGCCGGTATCGAAAAACTCATCAATGGCATGAACCAAGGCTAGGTAAATACGCTTGGGCAAGCTTTCATGAGAATAATCATGAAAATGAACAGGTTGAGCATTCTCCTTGAGAATGTTGTCATCTACGACAAAAGCTAACATAATCCCAAGTGAAATGGCTACCAAGATAGCGCCGACCAAGCGAAGCATCAGAAAGCGCAAAGAATTCCCAAAAGCAGAATAGGTTGCAAATAAGACAATGGGATTAATAATAGGAGCCGTCGCCAGAAAGGGCACAGCTGTGTAACTAGGGACCCTTTTTTCTAAAAAGCGGTTAATAATTGGGATAATCCCACATTCGCATGAAGGAAACACAAAACCGACAAAGGTTCCAAATAGGATGCGCAAGAATTTTTGTTTGGGAAGGTATTTTTGAACTAAGTCTGGTGTTACAAAAACTTCAATACAACCCGATAGAATAGTTCCCAAGAGTACAAAAGGCAGCGCTTCAATGATAATGGATAGGAAAATCGCAAACCATTGTAAGACACTAGGGGGAAGAGATGAAAAAAGAGACATTCACCATTTCCTTTCTAGATGATAAAAGAGGAGGCTGGGACATTAATGCTCAGCCTCGATTGATCAGGTTTATTAGCCTAGTCGCTAAAAGATTCCATATTCAGTTTAGGCGAATGGACGAGGTGTGTTCAGAAGAGACAAGATTGTTAGGATTTATCTGTCTTGGTCTGGTCAGTGACCTTTTCTTTGGAAAGTAATTTTCCATCACTCGTAATGTCGAGTGGCTTATCAAAGCTAGGAATTGACGCAAAACCTGCTAGCATTTTTTCAAGTTCATCATTTTTTTTATGGGTAATTGCCATGATTATGACCTTCTTTCATTCAAGATAAGTCTATTATACTATCATTTGAGAACAATGCCAAAGCTGAAGTGTTTTTTGACCATTTGTTTGCATTGTTAACGTTAGGATAGTTATAGGCTGAGGGTGTAGGTTAGGATAGGATAGTTATGTGATTGTGAAGAAAGAAATGACAAAGATACCATCTTTTGCAACGATGGGAGAAGTGGTCAGAAATTTTGAAGAAGAGGTTCTAGCTTTTATGATAAAATAGAACAAATAAGTAGAAGGAGTGCAATCATGATAACAAAAGAAGACTGGATAAGAACGCTAGAGTTAGCTCCCCATGTTGAAGGTGGCTATTTTAGACAAACAGAAAAAGCTCAAGAAACTATGGGTCTCAATGGTAAGGAAAGAGCGCTTTATACTAGTATTTATTTTCTGTTAGAAGAGGCCAATCCCTCTCATTTTCACCGTTTGACAGCAGATGAAATCTGGTATTTTCATGCTGGTGCCCCCTTGACTGTCCACATGATTACCCCAGATGGAAACTACCGTAGGGTTTCCTTAGGGTTAGATTTGGCTAAGGGGCAGCAGCTTCATTATTGTGTTCCCAAAGGAACCATTTTTGGATCAACGGTAGACAATGGCTATGCACTTGTTTCATGTCTGGTCGCCCCAGGGTTTGAATTTGAGGATTTTGAGTTGTTTGCAAGGGCAGACTTACTAGCGCTCTACCCAGAACACAAGACTATTATTGAGCGTTTGACCAGAGACTAGTCTTTGAAAGTCAGACTTGCTTGGTTTTATCAACATTAGAATTTCAGACAAGTGTGTTATAATGTGCCCAATAGGAGATAAACAATGATAAAACAGGTCTTATTAGTGGATGATGAAGAACATATTCTCAGATGACTTGATTACCATGCGAAGAACAGTTCCACCGAATGGGCAAATTATCGCTCAGCATGTTGGCAAATTTATGAGTTGTCTTTCCTTTGCACCAAGCCTTAAAAGTTATTAGTATTGCTCAGAAAAACGTAGTGTTAATGATACAATATCGATTAATGCAGTACGATGGGGAATAAAAGTGCATGTTCTTAACTTATTAACAGAGTTTAAAGAAGAGGTAGGTGACAGCGGTTTTCAATTTTATCAGAGACAGTTCCGATCTGAAGTAGGTAACGCTAGAACAGAGGCTCAAGTTAATGAGCTCTATGCTGAGTTTAGAAAAGAGTGAGAACAATTACGTGATAGTTGTTAGTAATGTCACTTAACGACTCTTTTCAGATACTATTTCTTTGAAGTCATAGCTTTATGTTATAATAAATACTGTTATGGAAAATAAAACGAATTACAAAATTGCAGAGGCTTTGTCTATTAGCCTCAACCAAATTGAGCAGGTGTTGGCTTTAACAGCAGAAGGCAATACCATTCCCTTTATTGCACGTTACCGTAAAGAAGTAACGGGGAATTTAGATGAAGTGGTGATTAAGTCTATTATTGATATGGATAAGTCTCTTACCACACTGAATGAGCGCAAAGCGACTATTTTGGCTAGAATTGAAGAACAGGGAAAACTTACCGATCAATTAAGAACTAGTATTGAAGCAACTGAGAAACTCGCTGATTTGGAAGAATTGTACCTGCCTTACAAGGAAAAGCGCCGTACAAAGGCGACGATTGCGCGTGAAGCGGGCTTGTTTCCATTGGCACGTTTGATTTTACAAAATGCTCAAAATCTTGAAAAGGCAGCAGAACCCTTTGTCACAGAAGGATTTGCTACCCCACAAGAAGCTCTAGCAGGAGCTGTCGCTATTCTAGTGGAAGCCATGTCAGAAGATGCTAAATTACGCTCTTGGACCTACAATGAGATTTGGCAATACAGCCGCTTAGTATCCACTGTCAAAGATGAGCAGCTTGATGAGAAAAAGGTTTTCCAAATCTATTATGATTTTTCTGACCAAGTGTCTAACATGCAGGGATACCGTACATTAGCCCTTAACCGTGGCGAAAAGTTAGGTGTTTTAAAAGTATCTTTTGAGCATCATTTGGAGAAAATGCAACGCTTTTTCAGTGTGCGCTTCAAAGAAACCAATCCTTATATTGAGGACGTCATTAACCAAACCATCAAAAAGAAAATTGTACCAGCTATGGAGAGGCGGATTCGCACTGAGCTCAGTGATGCCGCAGAAGATGGAGCCATCCACCTTTTTTCTGAAAACCTTCGTCATCTTTTGTTAGTATCTCCTTTAAAAGGGAAAATGGTTCTTGGGTTTGACCCTGCCTTCCGAACAGGCGCTAAGTTGGCCGTCGTGGATCAGACTGGAAAATTGTTGACCACCCAGGTTATTTATCCAGTAGCACCAGCTAGTCAGTCGAAGATCCAAACAGCCAAAGAAACACTGGCTCAACTTATTAAGACTTATCAAGTTGATATTATTGCTATTGGAAACGGAACAGCCAGTCGAGAAAGCGAAGCCTTCGTAGCTGAAGTTTTGAAAGATTTCCCTGACACTTCCTATGTCATTGTTAATGAAAGCGGTGCTTCCGTTTATTCAGCATCAGAGTTAGCGCGTCATGAGTTTCCAGACCTAACAGTGGAAAAGCGCTCCGCTATTTCTATTGCTCGCCGTCTGCAAGACCCACTCGCAGAATTGGTCAAAATTGACCCCAAATCAATTGGTGTCGGTCAGTACCAGCATGATGTTAGCCAGAAAAAACTGAGTGAGAATCTTGATTTTGTTGTGGATATGGTGGTTAACCAAGTCGGTGTTAATGTGAACACGGCTAGCCCATCTTTGTTAGCTCATGTGTCTGGCTTAAACAAGACTATTTCAGAAAATATTGTCAAATATCGTGAAGAAAATGGGGCGATTAGTTCACGCGCTGATATTAAAAAAGTCCCTCGTTTGGGGGCTAAGGCGTTTGAGCAAGCAGCAGGTTTCCTCCGTGTTCCAGAATCCCAAAATATTTTGGACAACACAGGAGTTCACCCCGAATCCTATCCTGCAGTCAAAAAGCTCTTCAAGGTACTTGATATTCATGACTTGGACGAAGCTGCTAAAGCAAAACTGACTGCTGTTAAAATTCCTCAAATGGCAGAAACCTTGGCGATTGGTCAGGTGACGCTCAAGGATATTCTTGCAGACCTCCTCAAGCCAGGTCGTGATTTGCGTGATGATTTTGAAGCACCGATCTTGCGTCAAGATATTCTTGATTTGAAAGATTTAGCTATTGGTCAAAAACTAGAAGGAACCGTGAGAAATGTGGTTGACTTTGGAGCTTTTGTGGATATTGGTGTTCATGAAGATGGGCTTATTCACATTTCTGAAATGAGTGAGACCTTTGTCAACCACCCTAGTCAAGTCGTTTCGGTGGGGGACTTGGTAACTGTTTGGGTATCTAAGATTGACTTGGACCGCCACAAAGTTAATCTCAGTCTCTTGCCGCCGCGTGACACTCACTAAGTATGTCCAAAAAGTTTCCCTAGCTGATTTTGGCAAACCTTTTACCCACAAGGCTTATTGGAACAAGCGCTTAAAGACAACTGGCGGTCGCTTTTTTCCAAAAGATGGTCATTTAGACTTTAACCCCAGAATACTTGAGGAGCAAGGTGAGTTTATTTTTCGGAAAATTGTTCGTCATGAGCTCTGCCATTACCATCTTTATTTTGCAGGTAAAGGTTATCAGCATAGGGATAAGGATTTTAAAGACCTGTTAGCCCAAGTAGACGGACTGCGCTATGTTCCAATGAGCTCTAAACCACAGGTTAAGTATTACTATGCCTGCCAAGCCTGTGGGCAGATTTATTCAATAAAAAGGCGTATCAATCTGGCTAAATATGTTTGTGGCAACTGTCGTGGAAAACTTATTGAAAAAAATCAGTCGTAGGGCTGATTTTATTTTGCGAAAAAACAAGTAAACTAGTATCATAGAATGAGGAGGTAAGGAAACGTGGAAACTAAATTTTATAAACAACGCAAACATCGTTTAGTGGCAGGTGTTGTTGCCGGTCTAGCAGATAAATATGGTTGGGACCTTGCTCTGGCGCGTGTTTTAGCAGCCCTTCTCATTTATGGCACTGGCTTTGGACTTTTGCTTTATATTTTATTAGCCATCTTCCTGCCTTACAAAGAAGATCTGCTTGAAGAACGTTATGGCCTAGGCCCTCGTCGTCGCAAAGATGCGGATGTTTTAAATGAAGAAGACGGCTGGTTTTGGTAAACAAATGAGAAGCCTTTGAGGATTAACAGGAACTTGAAGGTCTTCTCAGTAATGGAATGTTTTGGAATCTCCTAAAATAAAGCTATGTTAAAGGCCTTTATCTGTTAAGATGGGGCTTTTTTGGTAGTCCTAAGACAGTTATTTTCTCATAATAGCCAAAGAAACCTGAGCCTGGAAAGTATTTTTAACCTCATTTTCTTTAGTTTGGTAGTACAAAATGGGGTATTTGTAAGGGCCTAGATAGTGATTTGTGTTATAATATTGAAAAAAGGAGACATTCTATATAAAAAGTCAAGAGAAAATTCTACAAAATAAAAAAACACCCCCACTGCGATAAACTTGAATGCAAGTTACTCAATCGTCTGGAGGATGCACTTATTATTTTACACCTTTTCGTCTAAAAGCTCAATTTTAGACACGCAAAAAATCTTGCCCTTGAGCAAGTTTTAAAAATCATTCTTGATTTCTGTATTTTTATCTTAGTTTAGCCTCATCAAAGGTTTGATTGGTTTTGAGGAGATGATAAATGACACGAATAAGCTTCTTGGCAATAAGTGTCACAGCCACATTATAGTGTTTGCCGTAACTGATTTTTAGCTTTAAATAGGTTTTAAAATGCGGTGAGTAAATGGAGATGAGTTTGGCAGCTTGTATTAGGGCATACCTTAGATAAGAGGAGCCTCGTTTTACCATATGACCGGTATTATCCAACTGTCCTGATTGGTAAATAGCAGGGTCTAATCCAGCGAAAGCTTGAAGCTGGTTTGGATTCTTGAAATTATAGATAGTCTTAATTTCAGCTAGGATAATAGCACCAAGACGACTTCCGATTCCAGAAATAGAGGTGATAGGAGAATCTAATCCAGTCATCAATCGGTTAATTTCTTCTTGAGTTTGATTAATCTGTTTATCATAGTGTTGAATACTTTCAATTAACTGCACTAGCTCTAGGGATAAAGCTGACGAAGCATTACCAATCGTTTGTTTGGCTGCTTCTTGTATCTGATGCGCTTTATCAGCGGTTAGCCGTTTGATTTTAAGTAACGATGAGACTCTAGCACGAGCTATCTTTTGAGCAGAAGGGTACTTAGTCAATAACTCATAGACAAAATGACTATGAAGATTACTAACGTAGCTATTAATCTCAGGAAAGATAATGTCAAGTAATCGGATATATAAGTTCTTGCATTTAGAGCGTGACTGAATTAAACGGTTTTGATAGCGTGTGAGTTCTTTTAACTCATCCATTACTTTATCTGTCTGATAATATTCAGGAGTAACATCAGACCGTAATTTACGAGCTTATCTGTTTTGATTTTCCTTAGAGACTGAGATTTGGCAAATTGTTTGATAATAAAAGGGTTGTAAGCGAAAACGGTATATCCTAACTCTCTTAAGAAAGCAACAATATTATAGTTATAGTGTCCTGTGCTTTCAAGTGCTATATGGATATCTTGTGTGATAGGAGAGAGCTGTTTTAGTTTAAGTTTAAGCTGATGAAAGCCTTGATAAGAATTGGCGAATCTGAAGTTAGTTATCACTGTTTCTCCAGTTTCATTGATATAGGCTAAATCGTGTTTGGTTTTGGCAATATCAATACCAACATAGAACATAAGTTTCTGATTCCTTTCCAAGTGATTAGCAGCTGTTGTTCGTTCCACGCACTCTTTGTCTTGTATTCTTACACGAATAAAACGTCCAAGCGTTATCATTCTCATTACCAATAAAACAAAGAGCTGTGGTTAGAGTCTCCTTTAAATCGTCAAAGCGATTAAAACATGGTACTAATCCACAGCGCTGAACTAAGTATAAAACAAATCTAAAAAATAATTAAAGAAAGGGTTTATACTAGCGGGAGCTATCCACTAATATAAATATAAGAAAAATATGACTGTTACTGTAAGGATGTTAGTTAAAAAAGTCAAACTGGATGTCGTTTACGCCACGGATGACTTGTTAGAGAAAGAAATAACAACATCAGATATTTCACGTCCTGGTCTTGAAATGACTGGTTATTTTGATTACTATGCTCCAGAAAGGTTACAACTTTTTGGCATGAAAGAGTGGTCCTATCTTACTCAAATGACTTCTCATAATCGTTATTCTGTTTTGAAAGAGATGTTTAAAAAAGCTACTCCAGCTGTTATTGTTTCTAGAGCCTTGGTGATTCCTGAGGAAATGATTCAAGCTGCAAAAGAAGAAGGCATTTCTCTATTGAGCAGTCGGGTTTCGACTAGCCGCTTAGCTGGTGAAATGTCCTATTTCCTCGATGCTTCTTTGGCCGAACGTACTAGTGTTCATGGTGTGTTAATGGACATCTATGGTATGGGGGTTCTGATTCAAGGGGATTCTGGGATTGGTAAAAGTGAAACGGGTTTGGAATTGGTCAAGCGTGGGCATCGTCTGGTTGCAGATGATCGTGTGGATGTCTATGCCAAAGATGAAGAGACCCTCTGGGGAGAGCCAGCAGAAATCTTACGCCACTTGCTTGAAATTCGTGGAGTAGGGATTATTGATGTTATGTCACTTTATGGAGCTAGTGCCGTGAAGGATTCGTCACAAGTTCAGTTGGCAATTTACCTTGAAAACTTTGAAGCTGGTAAAGTCTTTGACCGACTTGGAAATGGCAATGAGGAAATCACTTTCTCAGGTGTCTGCATTCCTCGTATTCGTATTCCAGTTAAGACAGGTCGTAACGTTTCAGTGGTTATCGAGGCTGCTGCCATGAATCATCGAGCTAAGGAAATGGGATTTGATGCGACCAAGACCTTTGAAGATCGGCTGACTCAGTTAATTAACAAGAATGAGGCAAGCCGATGATTAATCCGATTGCTTTACAACTTGGTCCACTAGCTATCCATTGGTACGCTCTATGCATCTTGTCAGGACTTGTTTTGGCGGTTTACCTCGCATCAAAAGAAGCGCCAAGAAAAGGCATGACAACGGATGATATTTTAGATTTTATTCTAATTGCTTTTCCACTAGCTATTATTGGAGCTAGGCTCTACTATGTTATCTTTGAGTGGTCCTATTATGCACACCACTTAGATGAAATTATTGCCATTTGGAATGGGGGGATTGCCATTTATGGTGGTCTCATCACAGGAGCACTTGTACTTTTGGTTTATTGCTATTACAAGGTACTCAATCCCATTCATTTTCTAGATATTGCCGCACCAGGTGTCATGATTGCACAAGCTATTGGCCGTTGGGGAAATTTTATTAACCAAGAAGCCTATGGCAAAGCCGTGAGCCAGCTTAATTATCTGCCAAGTTTTATTCAAAAGCAGATGTTTATTGAGGGAAGCTACCGCATTCCGACCTTTCTCTATGAATCGCTTTGGAATCTTTTGGGATTTGTCATTATTATAATTTGGCGTCGCAAGCCAAAAAGTCTATTAGATGGGGAAATCTTTGCATTTTATCTGATTTGGTATGGTTGCGGACGGCTGGTCATCGAGGGAATGCGAACAGATAGTCTCATGTTCCTAGGTGTTCGTGTTTCTCAATATGTCTCTGTTTTATTAATTATTATTGGTCTTATCTTCGTCATTAAAAGACGTCGTCAAAAGGGAATTCCTTATTATCAAGAATAGGGATAGAAAGAGGAGAAACTTATGGATTTAGTTGGAATCTCATTAATTATTATTGCATTAGCCTTTGTTGCTTTGGTTGTTTTTTTGATTATCGTCTTGAAGAAGGTCTCTGAAACAGTTGATGAAGCCAAAAAAACCATCTCTGTGTTGACCAGTGATGTTAACGTGACTCTCTATCAAACTAACGAAATCTTGGCCAAAGCCAATGTTCTTGTTGAAGATGTTAATGGCAAGGTCGCTACCATTGATCCTCTATTTGTTGCTATTGCAGATTTGTCTGAAAGCGTCTCGGATTTAAACCTGCAAGCAAGACATTTAGGACAAAAAGCAGGCAATGCCACAAGCAATGTGTCAAAAGCTGGCAAAGTTGCCTTGGTTGGTAAAATGGCATCAAAAGTATTTGGTAAAAAAGGAGAAAAAGCATGAGTAAATTGTTCAAAACACTAATTGTTGGCGCTGCTTCTGGAGCAGCAGCAGCTTACTTTTTATCAACAGAAAAAGGCAAGGCTTTGAAAACCCGTGCTGAAAAAGCTTATCAAGCTTATAAAGAAAATCCAGATGATTATCATCAATTCGCAAAAGAAAAAGGCAGTGAGTACAGCCACTTGGCGCGTGATACCTTCTATGATGTGAAAGATAAGTTAGTCACTGGAGAGCTAACTAAAGAGGAAATTCTGGGCTTACTTAAAGACAAAACCACAGCCTTTGTCCAAAAAACAAAAGAAACACTGGCTGATATTGACGCAAAAGAAAATCCAGATGATGTTATTATTGACTTGAATGAAGAGGATATTATTATCGACTATACTGAGCTCAATGATCAAGCAAGTGAAGCCGAAACGTCACAAAACCAATCCTAAAAAACCAAAGATTGAGGAAATTGATTTCTTCAATCTTTCTTTTTTGACAAAAAGAAAAGGCCAAGCAAGGCTTGACTCTGAAAGTTACATTAGGAGTGATTTGATGCCTTTGGCTAATAAGGAAGTGATCCCTAAGCTGATAAGGCTGGCAAATAGGAAAGCCAAAACCGGTGCTAAGTTCATCACGAGCAGGACAAATGCAAATAAAACAGTAATAAGGCTAAAGCAAGCAATACGGGCAAAGAATACTAATTCTTTCAATTTAGCACTTTGACCATTAAACTCTTGAAAATCCTGGAATTTACCTTGGGCTTCCTGATAGGCATCATCTTGCTCAAATGTGTCATGCTTCTTTAACGGTGTAGGCATAGTCCTCTCCTTTCCTTCAGATACTAGGCTATTCTACCACAAAAGTCCTTTTTTGTCATCTTTTTTTTTAAAATGAAAAATCCAATAATGACTATGGTCTCACAAAGGATCCAATCAATCGAAGTTAATCAGAAATTGGGAGATTTTGCAAGAAATATGCTTAATGCCTTGAATTTTTTGGTATAATAAAACTTGTATGAAAAAAATAATTATTACAGCCACAGCTGAAAGCATTGAGCAAGTCAAAGCTTTATTAGCTGCTGGTGTTGATCGTATTTATGTTGGTGAAGCAAATTATGGGTTACGTCTCCCCCATAATTTTTCTTATGACGAATTGAGACAAATTGCCAAACTAGTGCACGAGGCTGGAAAAGAACTGACAGTAGCTTGCAATGCTTTGATGCATCAAGGTATGATGGATCACATCAAGCCCTTTCTCGATTTGATGGCAGAGATTGCTGTTGACTATCTTGTGGTTGGTGATGCAGGTGTCTTTTATGTCAATAAAAGAGATGGCTACAACTTTAAACTGATTTATGACACTTCTGTTTTTGTGACTTCCAGCCGTCAGGTAAATTTCTGGGGCCAACATGGCGCTGTTGAAAGTGTTTTGGCTAGGGAAATCCCTTCTGCAGAGTTATTCACGCTAGCTGAAAACTTGGAATTTCCAGCAGAGGTGTTGGTTTACGGTGCCTCGGTGATTCATCATTCGAAACGTCCACTATTAGAAAATTACTATCATTTTACCAAGATTGATGATGAAGTCACTCGTGAACGCGGTCTTTTCTTGGCAGAGCCAGGAGATGCCAGCAGTCATTATTCCATTTATGAAGACAATCATGGCACTCATATTTTCATTAATAACGATATTGACATGATGTCAAAATTGGGAGAACTTTATGCGCATGGTCTGACTCATTGGAAATTAGATGGGATTTACTGTCCTGGTGATAATTTTGTAGCCATCGCTAAATTATTCATTCAGGCGAAACAATTGTTAGAAGCTGGGCAATTTACCCAAGAAGAAGCTGAAAAGCTTGATCAAGAGGTACATCTCCATCATCCAGCTGGTCGTGGTCTAGATACTGGTTTTTACGATTTTGATCCGAAAACTGTTAAATAAATAAGTAACCCTTGTCTTGTGTGAGTTTACTATTTCAGGACAAGACAGGGTTGTGACACCATTATACAGGTAATCTACCTATCTTGAAAATAGAAAGAATATCACATGTCAAATATGAAAAAACGTCCAGAGGTCTTATCACCTGCTGGAACACTAGAAAAATTAAAAGTTGCGATTGACTATGGCGCAGACGCTGTTTTTGTTGGAGGACAGGCCTATGGTCTAAGAAGCCGTGCTGGGAATTTCTCCATGGAGGAACTGCAAGAAGGCATTGATTATGCTCATGCACGTGGAGCTAAGGTCTATGTTGCTGCCAATATGGTTACCCACGAAGGGAACGAAATTGGCGCGGGTGACTGGTTCCGTCAATTGCGTGATATGGGGCTTGATGCGGTCATCGTTTCAGATCCCGCCTTGATTGTCATTTGCTCAACAGAAGCTCCAGGTCTGGAAATTCATTTGTCAACTCAAGCCTCATCTACCAATTACGAGACCTTTGAATTTTGGAAGGCCATGGGCTTGACCCGTGTCGTATTAGCCCGTGAAGTTAATATGGCTGAACTAGCAGAAATCCGCAAGCGGACAGATGTGGAAATTGAAGCCTTTGTCCACGGAGCCATGTGTATCTCTTATTCAGGTCGCTGCGTCTTGTCGAACCACATGAGTCATCGTGATGCTAACCGAGGAGGCTGTTCACAATCTTGTCGTTGGAAATATGATTTGTACGACATGCCATTTGGAGGAGAGCGTCGTTCCTTAAAAGGGGAAATTCCAGAAGAATATTCCATGTCCTCTGTTGACATGTGTATGATTGACCATATTCCTGACCTCATTGAAAATGGTGTTGATAGTTTAAAAATCGAAGGTCGAATGAAGTCTATCCACTATGTCTCAACTGTAACCAACTGTTACAAGGCAGCTGTAGATGCCTACATGGAAAGCCCAGAAGCTTTTTATGCCATCAAAGAAGAATTGATTGACGAGCTATGGAAGGTTGCTCAGCGCGAATTGGCCACAGGTTTTTACTATGGTACCCCAACTGAAAATGAACAGTTATTTGGTGCTCGCCGCAAAATTCCACAATACAAATTTGTGGGAGAAGTGGTTTCCTTTGATTCGGCTAGTATGACGGCGACGATTCGTCAGCGTAATGTCATCATGGAAGGGGATCGAATTGAATTTTACGGACCAGGTTTCCGTCATTTTGAAACAGTTATTAAAGACTTACATGATGCGGACGGTCAAAAAATTGATCGTGCCCCAAATCCAATGGAACTCTTAACCATTTCCTTACCTAGAGAGGTTAAGTCAGGGGATATGATTAGGGCTTGCAAGGAAGGTCTTGTCAACCTCTATCAAAAAGATGGTACTAGCAAAACCGTTAGAGCCTAATTGAAATAAGTAGGAAAGGCCCTTTTTCACTAGTAGTGTAAAAGCTGCGTTTGGGATAAAAGAGCCTGTTTTTTGAAAGTAGATGTTGGAATAGCTTATTTTCTCAAAACTTGATAGAATAATGGAAGAATGAGTAATAAAAAAGTGAAAAAAAAGATGATTTTTTCCACTTTTTTTCGGATAGTATAGATGAGGAGGAAAAATAATGGCAGATTTTACATTTAAAATTGAGGAACATTTGTTAACCTTATCAGAGAGTGATAAAGGATGGACTAAAGAATTAAACCGCGTCAGCTTTAATGGCGCAGAAGCGAAATGGGACATCCGAACATGGAGCCCTGATCACAGTAAGATGGGGAAAGGTATCACCCTGACCAATGAAGAATTTAAAACCATCTTAGATGCTTTTCGTAGATAAGTCTATCTTGTTCTAAAAACCCTACTGCTACAAGGCCCTCCCCCAATACCCGAATCTTTAAGGATTGGTTGAGGAGGATACAGCAGAAGGGTTATTTTTTTGAGTTCAGGCGATCAGCAAGACCTACAATGATTAGGATCAGACCAAGTCCAAGGAAAATCCATTTAGCAGTTAAAAGGCCATAAAGGATGAAGATAGCAGCACTGATATAGGAGATGTATTCTTTTGTCATCTTGATAGAATTACTTTCTTTAGGATACTATCTATTATAGCATAAAAGCAGTTAACAATCACAAGTGACTTTGCAACAGTCTGGGCGATCAAGGTGTATTTGGTTACCTCTGTAAACTTCCAGAATATCAGACTCAAGCTGCTAACCTTCTCAACTAGCAATTTCAGCAATAAGTGGAGAGAAGCGCTTCGGCAGATTGCTTCATCAGTTAGGTTTCTATGCCAAAGGAAGTCGGTACAACCATAAATATTATAACCGTCGGCCTTCTTCATTGACACGACCAAACTTGATTAATCAGTGTTTTCAAGCGATAGGTAAAAATAAACTATGGTTAGGAGACTTAACCTACATTCCGACAAAAGTAGATACTCTTTATTTATCAGTCTTTATAGACGTTTATAGTAGAAAGACTGTAGGTTGGGCAATGGGAAGACACATGCAAGCTTCAGTTGGTAACGGATGCTTTCAAACAAGCTTATCCTATTTTAGGACGGTTTTTTGAATCTTCTTATTTAAATGAAGCGACGATTTGCCATGATCAATCTCTTTTCTTATCCACGTCCATCTGTGAAAAAAGCCAACAAGTTAAGATTTCCCCTAAATAGAACCCCAAACTTGCTAGTTGATTTACTTTTGAAGAAGGTGGTAAATTCACTTGATGTTATCTGGCATACTTTAAGCGCAGTATTTTTTCTTGCTGCTTGGTTAAACGAAGCAAGATAACTACTTTGTCAATGCTCATGTTACTTTCAAGCAGACGCTCTGCTGCCATCATCAAGCCATTATTGATTCCCATCTGTAAAATCGGATTTTTCTTGTCGTTGATATCAAAAATGAATTTATTATCTGGTAAATCAAAGAGAACTTTAACCGCACCAAAGAGCTGTTCAAAGTTATCGATAGCCACGTCATAAACAGGTTTAGTTCCTGGTTTTAATTGGCGACCTCTGTGATTAAACCACATGGAATGCCAACCACCATTAAAGGCACCCATGATATCATTGTCATAAGAGTCTCCAACATACAGTGTGGTTTGCGGATTCATGTCAAACTGTTCTGCTGCCAAGTTAAAAATTTCTTTTTCTGGTTTTTGAAAGCCTGTCGCTTGACTAACAATGACCCGTTTGGGGTTAATATAGTCGTAAAGACCTAATTTACGAACTTTTTTCAGTTGATGTTCTGTTGGCCCATTGGTAATAATCCCCATAGGAACATTCTTTGATTTTAAAAAGTCAAGGGTCATGCGCATCTCATCTAGCATGGTAATATTTTCAAGTTCATGCTCGTAAACTTCTTGGAAATGTACTCCCGTAGCTTCATCAATTTCACGGTAGCCAAATTCAAGCAGTGTTTCTTTGCAGCGCCAGAATCGGAAATACTCTGTGGTCCACTCCCCTGCCATGACTCTTGGAAATCCAACATCTGAATAATGACGGAAACGAATGTAGGCCTGATTCATTACCGACATCTCAAAATCTGGAAAACACTTTTCCATGGCAATTCGGTAAGGCGCTTGCTGGTCGTAGATGGTGTCATCTACATCAAAAACAATAGCAGTAATCATGAGTCTCTTTTCTTTTCTAGTTTAATATCCCAACCATTATACTATTTTCCGCTAACCTTTTCAAATTCATTTCCTAAGAAGAAGCCTTGTTCTTTCGCATTTTCCAACGAAATATAGGTGTATTCTAGTCCCTTTTATGATACAATGAAAGGGAAATCATATTGGAGGAAAATATGTCTAATCAACACATTGAAGAATTAAATGACCAACAGATTGTTCGTCGTGAAAAAATGATGGCTCTGGCTGAAAAAGGAATTGATCCTTTCGGTAAACGTTTTGACCGCACAGCCAATTCTGCTGAATTAAAAGAAAAGTATGCTGATAAAACAAAAGAAGAATTACACGACTTAAACGAAACAGCTATTGTTGCTGGGCGATTGATGACCAAACGTGGCAAAGGCAAGGTTGGCTTTGCTCACTTGCAAGACCGAGAAGGACAGATTCAACTTTACGTTCGTAAGGATTCTGTTGGCGAAGACAATTATGACATCTTCAAAAAAGCTGACCTCGGAGACTTTCTTGGAGTTGAGGGAGAGGTAATGCGGACTGATATGGGTGAGCTTTCCATCAAGGCAACCAAACTGACCCACCTTTCTAAATCACTTCGTCCCCTTCCAGAAAAATTCCATGGCTTAACGGATATTGAGACCATCTATCGCAAACGTCATCTTGACTTGATTTCAAATCGTGAAAGTTTTGAGCGCTTTGTGACCCGCTCAAAAATGATTTCAGAAATTCGTCGTTACTTGGACGGCCTTGATTTCTTGGAAGTTGAAACCCCTGTACTTCATAACGAAGCTGGTGGGGCTGCCGCTCGTCCTTTTGTTACTCACCACAATGCGCAAAATATTGACATGGTTCTTCGTATCGCAACAGAACTTCATTTGAAACGTTTGATTGTCGGTGGTATGGAACGCGTTTACGAAATTGGCCGTATCTTCCGCAACGAAGGAATGGATGCCACTCACAATCCTGAGTTCACTTCTATCGAGGTTTACCAAGCCTATGCAGATTATCTGGACATCATGAATTTGACAGAAGGTATTATCCAACATGCTGCTAAAGCTGTTAAAGGTGATGGTCCTATTAATTATCAAGGAACTGAAATCCGTATCAATGAACCTTTCAAGCGTGTCCACATGGTAGATGCTATCAAGGAAGTGACGGGGGTTGATTTCTGGCCTGAAATGACTGTCGAAGAAGCTATTGCACTTGCCAAAGAAAAACAGGTCCCTCTTGAAAAACACTTCACCAGTGTCGGACATATCATCAATGCTTTCTTCGAGGAGTTTGTTGAAGAAACCTTGATTCAGCCGACCTTTGTCTTTGGTCATCCTGTAGAAGTATCACCTTTGGCTAAGAAAAATCCTGAAGACGGCCGCTTCACCGACCGCTTTGAGCTTTTCATCATGACCAAAGAATATGCCAATGCTTTCACAGAGTTGAATGATCCCATTGATCAATTATCACGTTTTGAAGCACAAGCACAAGCTAAAGAACTTGGTGATGACGAGGCAACTGGTATTGATTATGACTTTGTTGAAGCCCTTGAATATGGTATGCCACCAACCGGTGGACTTGGAATTGGTATTGACCGTCTCTGCATGTTGTTAACCAACACAACAACCATTCGCGACGTCCTTTTATTCCCTACAATGAAGCCTTAATTTAAAAAGCTTATGATCATAAAAAGGTAATCTAACTTCTGTACCGCACTTCTGGACAGGTCAAGGAAAAATAGACATCAAGTTAAGCTAATGAGTTATTTTTTCACATTCTACAGGTGAGAGATCCCCTAAAGCTGAATGCAGACGTTTAGGGTTATAGTAAGTCTCAATATATTAAAAAATCTCAAGCTGAGCTTGCTCAATAGTTGCGAAATGAGCATCATTGACAAGCTCTCTTTTTCTACCATTTGTTAAGCCTACCAAGGCTTTAAAGTGAAAATATTTTGAGGACAGTAGCTCAATGTAGGTTATTGTTCAGAACGTAGACAAACTTTATTTTTAGAAGGTGTCAATGAAAATGATTTAATGATCATGATGTCAACCAACTCTTGAAACGCTTATGTTGTCGTGTTTCAGGAGTTTTTCTTTTTTAGAAGAGTGAAAAAAGATTGAAGAAAAATTGTCCTAAATGGACTTTTTCTTCAATGTAGGTTATTGTTCTCTTTTTCTGTGGTAAACATGATAAAAGTGTGCGCAAAAGGAACACCTTATCTAGCCTTTTTAACAATAAGGTGTTAGAATAATATGGCATAAAAGCTTTAATGATTTTGGATCAAAGTATAATCGTAAAGTTTGTTATGCGTTATGAGGTCATACATTGTCCGAATGAGACGATGTATAGAGGCAATCGTATGTGGCTTAGTTGAAGCTATTTGCGATTGTCTTTTTCGTTTCTCATAAAAGTCTGCGATATGACAAGGCTTGGTATGACTAGCTGAAAGCGATGTTGTGAATACACTTGAAGAGAATCTTTCTGGCATAAGAATTGCCACCTTTGGTGATGTGTTTCTTGGCAAGAAAGTTCCCAGATTCATAGTGTCTGAGATCAATTTCAAACATGATTCGCATGATATTACCTCTTTGTCTTGAATGATTCCTAGTTTTAGTGATTTCATTTTCAATACACGACGTCTGGCCTCCCACATACTTTGATAAAATTCTACCTAAAACAGGTGTCTTGCCAGTTTTAATCGCGACGTCTAGCGCCTAAAGAGAGCACGACTTAACAAGACACCTCTACTTTATCACAAAGAAAAAGTAGTAAGTATTCTCTTCCGTCGGAGATTTCCTCACTACTAATCTTAGTATGTTTTAATGGTTTATAAAAGGATTCCATGAGTGCCTTATCGCATGGATCTCATACGGGACTGACATTTTTTCCGCCTAAGCAGGTCCTAAAATCGTGCCCCAGTATATTAAGAACCTTGGTTTGTAGGGACGATGAGTCCTTCTTTGGGTCTTTCTCTATGATAAGCTTGTTTGAAAGTATCTGTTACCAACTGAGCTTTCATGTATCTTCCTATTGCCCAACCAACAATCTTTCTACTATAAATGTCTATAAAGACTGATAAATAAAGAGTGCCTACTGTTGTCGGAATATTGGTTAAATCCCCCAGTCAGATTTCTTTAAAAAATCCCTAAGATGGTGACACAAAAAATAATATCAATCAAAGACTAGCTTACCTAGGCCCAGAAGTCTGAAAAGATAAACCAGATGAGGTTTGCAATAGTTTTTATTTTTTTTCCTTTAAATCAGCAAAGCTTGCCCCAACAAAATCAGCTAGAGCTTGGCTAGAAATCTGAATAGAACGACCAACCTCACCAGCTGAAACAATCAGTTGTCCTTTATCAAGTGCAGTTTGGTCAATAAAAATAGGGTAGGAATGTTTTTGACGAATCCCGATAGGATTATTGGCGCCATGAATATAGCCAGTTGTCTTTTGCAAGTCTTTTTGAGGAATCATTGACACTTTTTTATTGCCGGATACTTTTGCTAATTGTTTTTCTGATAAGTGTTCTGTTAATGGAATAATGCCAATCAGAGGTCCTGTTTTATCACCAGTCAGAGCAAGGGTTTTGTAAATATCGGACGGCTGGATGCCCTCTGGCAAGTCACCTTCTAAAGCATTAAGATTGAGCCTTTGATGAGTAATCTTAGCCTTATCGAGGATTTGTTCTACTAAGGTTTTTTTGAGTTTTGTTTTTTTAGCCATATCAAGTCCTTATCTTCACCTAAACATAAAAAAGGTATAATGATGTTATTATACCTTTTTTTAAAGGGGCTTTCAATTTGGTACCATTAGTCTTTTGGATCAAAAAATTGAGGCTGAGTTGGTAAGATAATCAAAAGGGCTAATAGAGTGACTAATAAGGTTAGCATGCCGGCAGTTCCATTAACAGTGAATGAATACCAGATAGCAGACATGCCCTTAGGAGCATAGCTCCCCCAGAAAATAACACCGGCTATAAAGTGCCACAGGTAACGAACCCCAATAGCCAAGAAGCTAGCTAGAAAGGCGATGAGAAAAGCATAAGATTTCTTTTGCAGTCTCAAGGATTTGACTAAAGTGTCAGACAAACAACCGGCGAGACCCATAGAAATAAAGGCTAGGATATATTCAATAAAGACTTGGGACATGCTGAGATAGTAAACTTTGCCAAGTGCAAAGTGAAGCAGTCCCCAAATGAGCCCTGCCAATATGCCGTATTTTAACCCACGGCGCAAAGAGAAAATAACCAGTGGAATAGCACCATAAGAAGGGCTAAACCAGCCAGCAAAATCTGGAATAAAAGAAAGTGCCATTGCTAGAGCAGCAAAAATAGCAGCTTCGATAAGGTATTTGACATTGGTGTTTGGTGACATAAAAAAACTCCTTTTAGACACAAAAAGAGTATTGTTTTCCAATTTTTCTTGATTGGTCACAATCCCTACGCTTGTACTAACAAGATCAGGTCCTTAGGATTTCGCAATTGCGATCTCAGCCAAAGCACTCCTTTGTGAATTACTATATTTTCTTACATTATATGGTTTGATGAAAGCCCTGTCAAGGGGGATGACTTGAAAAAAATAATATTGTGAAAGATGCGGTTAGGAAAAGCAGGCTTAGGGCACATCAAAAAGACTAGCTGACAGACTAGTCTTTGATTTTCCCGAAGAGTTTTTCGAAAGTTTTTTTGGCATCTTTTGTCACTGCAATCTGATTTAAATCCAAAGGATTATTAAAACCATTGACATAACCTTGGGAGGTATACTGATGCAAATCGTAATCTAAGGTCGTATTAGGAGCTGCCTCGTAGTAACCAGAATCGCTCCCGTAAGTTGGAATCCAGATGGCATCGAAGCCCTTGGTTGAAATTTCCTGCTCCGCCATAAAGTAGGTACCAATATATATACCGACATTTTCAGCCCCAAGTTTTTCAAGTTCTTCACGGAAGGCTTTGACCCCTTTATTCATGTCCTTCATGGTAGCTTCTTCAACGTCAATCCAATAGTAAGTAGGGTTGAAGGGAGAGGCATTCTTATAAAAGGTTCTAGCCTCTTCTCGCATTTCTTTGGTGCTACGTCCAAGAGCATAGCTGTAAACAGCCACAGGAACCTTGCGCTTTTGAAATTCTTTGATGTGTTTTTTAAATGATTTGTCAATTCCAGTTGTGAAAGCAGCATTGTTATGGGCTGTGATTTGTGACCCTCCGTAGACACGAACAATTGCTCCTGAGATATGGTGGGATAAGGTATCGTAATCCATTTCTTCTGGGAGTTGCCAACCGGAAACATCAATAATAGGATTTAAAATAAAGTCTTCAGTTTCAGAAGTGCTCGTCTTTGTTTTACTGGAACTGCTGGTCATAATGGGAACATTGGCCTTGGCCTCTTCAAGCTCTTTTTGCTTGGCCTGATCAGCTTGAATCTTTCCGATAATTAATAAAATCGCCAGTAAGGCAAAGAAGACGAGCACAACAATAGGTTTTATTCTTCTTCTCATTATTGCTATTGTACCTTAATTACTTGAAAAAATCAAAATATCCTAACTGTTTTCTTATATTGTCTTGCATTTTAAGGTGATTTGTTCAAAAAAGTCAAGAATTGAGTAGTAGCCCTTTGAGAGACTTTTTTGTTTTCTTTACGACATAGCAGACAACTATGTCTTAGTTGAATTTGATATAGCTTCTACCTATAATATGCTCAGAAGAAACAAAATCTTTATTATAGTAATCTCATCTATTTATCATTTTTAAAAAAGTAGGTGTCAAACTGGTCAATATCCCTAATTTCTGTCATAATAGAGAAAAAAGAGGAAGAGGTCTATGTCAACTAAGCTTATGAGTCGCGTTGCTATCATGTCAGCCCTATGTTTTGTGTTGAGAATGGCTTTTAGCAGCCTACCCAATGTGCAGCCTGTGACGGCTATTTTTTTAGGGTATCTCCTTTACTTTGGGTTAGCAGAAGCTATATTAGTCATGATGTTGTGTCTATTTTTATCAGCCTTTTTGCTGGGCTTTGGACCGTGGGTCTTTTGGCAAATCACTTGCTTTGGACTTGTTCTCTTGCTATGGCGATTTGTCTTTTTCCCCTTGTCTCAACAACTCTCCAAATATCAGCTTGCCTGTCAGAGTCTCTTGGCCGCCTCATGTGGACTTCTTTATGGGGTATTGATAGACACTTGTTTTGCTTACGTATATAGTATGCCTTGGTGGAGTTATGTCTTAGTAGGCATGCCTTTTAATATAGCGCATGCCCTATCAACTCTGCTCTTTTTCCCAGTTATTATGATATTATTTAGGAGGTTAGTCGGTGAACAAAGGATTTAAAACAGGATTTCTAGCGCTTGTTGTTCTGCTATTAGTGGCCTGTTCACAAGGAGGAGACCAAGCCCCTTTGTCAAAGGTTCAAAAAGCAGACCATCAGGTTCGTTTAATTGTCAAAGAAGATACCAATACCATTGACGAAAAAGTTTCTTTTGACAAAGGAGATACAGTGCTTGAGGTGCTCAAAGATGATTATGAGGTCAAGGAAAAAGCTGGCTTTATCACAGCTATTGATGGCATTGAGCAAGATACTAAAGCTAATAAATATTGGCTGTTTAAGGTCAATGGTAAAATGGCAGAAAAAGGAGCTAATCAAATCACTGTCAAAGATGGCGATAAGATTGAATTCTATCAAGACGTTCTGAACTAGTGACCATCAGATACAAAGATAGATTTGAAATTCCCAAATCTCAGAACGTAGACAAAGTTTATTTTTAGAAGGTGTCAATGACAATGATGTAATGTTCATGCTGTCAACTAACTCTTGAAACGCTTATATTACGTGTTTCAGGAGTTTTTTGTTTTTAGAAGAGCAAAAAAAGATTGAAGAAAAATTGTCTTAAATGGACTTTGTCTTCAATCTGATCTATTTTTAGATTAATCAAGAAGTATTTTAAGGTCTTTTTCAATTAGCTTAGGGTTAGTTTTTGAGGAGTAGCGCTTAATCACCTGTCCATTTTGGTCAATAAGAAATTTAGCAAAATTCCACTCAATGCGTCTGCCAAGAGGTCCACTTTTTTCCTCTTTTAACCAGGCAAACAAAGGGTCAGTTTCTTTACCATTCACTTTGATTTTAGCAAAGCGAGGAAAAGTGGTGTGATAAGTCAGGCTGCAAAAGTGATTAATATCTTCAGCATCTCCAGGAGCTTGATTTAAAAACTGATTGCAGGGAAAGTCTAGGATCTCAAATCCTTTGTCACGATAAGTGTCATATAATGCCTGCAAGGATTGGTATTGTGGGGTTAATCCACACTTGGTAGCCGTATTAACAATCAAAACCACCTTTTCTTTATAAGCAGCTAAGGAAAGGTCATTCCCGTTTTGGGCTTTAACCGTAAAATCATAGAGATTAGGCATGGGACATGTCCTCAGTGTAGTTAATAATTTGGTCAACCGTATCGCTTAAGAATTGAATGGTATCACGAAGAGGTTTTTCAGTGGCAATATCAGCTCCAATGAGCATCGCAGTATCAAGCGGCGTACGGCTTCCACCTGATTTTAGGAAATCAAGCCATTCTTTTGCCCCATTTGGATTGTTTTTAAGGTTGAGGTAACCAGCTGTTGAAATAACAAGTCCTGCAGAGTAAGTATAACTGTATAAGCCCATGTAATAATGTGCCTGACGCATCCAAGTAAGGGCTGCATCATCGTCAATCTCAATGGCATCTCCCCAAAATTCTGTTAGAACCTCTTTCATCATGGCATTTAATTGTTCAGCTCCGAAAGTGCCACCTTCTTCAATAAGGGTGTAAACCTTACGTTGGAAAGCTGCTTCTAATAAATGAGTAATGAAATTATGGAAGTAGGTATCTGTTAGGCGATGAGCAAGAGCAAAGCGTTTTTGACGAGGGTCATCAAATTGATGTTCCAAATAATCACTTAACATTAATTCATTAAAGGTTGATGGCGCTTCGACATAATAAGTTGACATGTGAGTGTTGAAGTAGCTTTGGTGATTATCTGAAAAAATGAATTGACCAGAGTGACCGATTTCGTGAATAAGGGTATAGACATCAGACATTCTGCCAGTCCAGCTCATTAAGACGTAAGGATGAACCTTGTAGGGATCAGCAGCATAGCCCCCAGAATCTTTATTGGCATTAGCAGCAAAGTCAACCCAGCGCTCAGTTTGGTAACGTTGGATTTCTTGGGTATATTCTTGCCCTAACGGGGCTAGAGACTTCATCACGAGGTCATAGGCACCATCGATGCTGACTTCTGGATTGAGTTCATTATCAATATCTAGTTTCCAGTCAGCAAAGGTCATTTTTTCAAGACCATTGACGTCTGCCACGTGTTTTAAGAATTTTTGAGCAACTGGTCCAAACTCAGTCATAATCAAATCAATCTGACGGTCAAATAGGCTACGGTCTACTTCTTGTTCTGCAAGGAGATAATCAAAGACAGAAGCATAGCCTTTCATGTCTGCTAAAAGTTTTTCCGATTTGACCTTAGCTAAGTAAGCTGCTGCAGCTGTATTTTGATGTTTGCGAAGACCTTTTGAAAAAGAGCGGAAGGCTTTTTCACGAATCTCAGTATTTTCGTGATTCTGATAGAAGTTTTCGTAAGAAACAAAGCTATTTTTATAGGTTTTCCCATCTACTTCAAAATCCTCCATGTCAAAGTCACCAGCCCGCATTTTGGTATAAATGTCGTAAGGAGCATTGATAACCTCGCGTAAGTTAGCCAAAGCTTTTTCCACATCAGGACTTAAGAGGTGTTCTTTTTGAATTTTTGCCATGCGAATAGCTGCGCTAAAATAAGGATTCTTTTCTAAGGCATCAAGAACCTCTAAATCAGCATTGGCTAAGGCAGTGTCAAAAAAGCTGAGGGAAATATTAGCCTTGGTCATGAAATCATCACCAGCCTGAGCGATTTGAGCAAAGGCTTCGCTTGAAAAATCGGTAGTCTGTGGCATGAAAGCATAGGTGCTGATATGACTCATTTGAATGTAAATGTGCTCAATTACCATCAAGGCCTGAGTGAAATCGTCCACCGATGTCAAGCGACCTTCATAATTGCGCTTGAACAGGTCGATGTCTTGCAAGGCTTTCTCAATAGCGAGTAGAAAATCTTGGCGATCTTTGTAAAGGGCTGTCAAATCCCAAAGTTCATTTTCAGGAAATTCTGAACGTTTTTTCAATTCCATAGATGTCTCCTTAAATTATAATCTAAGTTTAGTATAACAGAATTTAGACCAGAGGTGTCAGAAAAGTTGTTCCATACATTTTTTAAAATAAAACGCTTACTTCTACTGAAAAACAAACATTGCTATCACGAGTGCTTTTATTTTTAGTAAAAAATGATATGATAAAAGAAGCAACTAGCAGAGGAGGAATCAGTAGTTTGTCACTTAAAAAGTTAGAGAGTAGCAGCCATTCAACTATTATCGCTGAAGAGGTTGCCATCTTAAAAGAAATGTTGAAGAAAATCACGTGTCGAATGATTGGGGACGAAGCCTTTAAGACTATCGAAACCATTGTTAATTTATCTGAACAACAAGATTATGCGGGCTTGGAAACGATTATTGCTAATATTTCTAATCAAGAGATGGATGTGATTTCAAGATACTTTTCAATCTTGCCTTTGTTAATTAATATTTCAGAAGATGTTGATTTGGCCTACGAAATCAATTACCAGAATAATACTAATACGGATTATTTAGGGAAGTTAGCCTTAACCATTGAGGATCTTGCTGAAAAAGATAATGGTAAAGACATTTTGGAGCAGGTTAATGTGGTTCCTGTATTAACAGCCCACCCGACGCAAGTCCAACGAAAAACCATCCTTGAATTGACAAACCATATTCATGATCTCCTTCGGAAATACCGTGACGTTAAAGCTGGTGTGGTTAATCAGGAGAAGTGGCATAATGAACTCTATCGTTACATTGAAATCATTATGCAGACAGATATTATTCGTGAGAAAAAACTCAAGGTCAAAAATGAGATTACCAATGTGATGCAATATTACAATGGTTCCCTCATTCAGGCTGTGACTAAGTTGACAACAGAGTACAAAAACTTAGCCCAAAAACACGGTCTAGAGTTAGACAATCCCAAACCCATTACCATGGGGATGTGGATTGGTGGGGACCGTGATGGCAACCCCTTTGTCACAGCTGAAACCTTGCGCTTGTCTGCTACGGTTCAAAGTGAGGTTATCTTTAATTACTATATTGACAAAATAGCAGCCCTTTACCGAACATTTTCCTTGTCGTCAACCTTGGTACAACCAAACTCGGAAGTGGAACGTTTAGCCAGTTTGTCTCAAGATCAATCGATTTACCGTGAAAATGAACCTTATCGCAGAGCCTTTCATTACATTCAATCGCGTCTTAAGCAAACGCAAATGCAATTAAGTAATCAGCCAGCAGCAGTTCTTATGAGCAGTAATGTGGAGCCAAACACATCTGCTTGGTCCTCACCAGCTAGTGTAGAAAATCCTATCTTAGCCTATGGTTCTCCTGTTGATTTTAAAGCTGATCTAAAGGTTATTGAGCAGTCGCTATTTGATAATGGCAACTCCGCTTTGATTGAGGGGGATTTGCGAGAAGTCATACAAGCTGTTGATATTTTTGGTTTCTTCTTAGCAAGTATTGACATGAGACAAGATTCCAGTGTTCAAGAAGCTTGTGTGGCAGAGTTGTTAAAAGGCGCCAATATTGTTGACGATTATAGCTCCCTTTCAGAAACTGAAAAATGTGATGTCCTCTTACAACAATTAATGGAGGAGCCAAGGACTTTATCTTCAGCAGCAGTTGCTAAATCAGACCTATTAGAAAAAGAACTGGCTATTTATACTGCGGCAAGAGAGCTGAAAGATAGGCTTGGAGAAGAGGTTATTAAGCAACATATTATCTCACATACAGAAAGTGTCTCTGATATGTTTGAGTTGGCCATCATGCTTAAAGAAGTGGGATTAGTTGACCAGCAACAGGCTCGTGTGCAAATTGTTCCCCTCTTTGAAACCATCGAGGATCTAGATAATGCGCGTGACATTATGACAGCCTATTTAAGCCATGACATTGTCAAATCGTGGATTGCAACGAATGGTAATTACCAAGAAATCATGTTGGGCTATTCTGATAGTAATAAAGATGGTGGCTACTTGGCATCATGTTGGACTCTTTACAAAGCTCAGAATGAATTGACAGCTATTGGTGAGGAATATGGGGTGAAAATCACCTTCTTCCATGGTCGTGGAGGAACAGTTGGTCGAGGAGGTGGCCCTTCTTATGACGCCATTACCTCACAACCTTTTGGTTCCATCAAAGATCGGATTCGTCTGACGGAGCAAGGAGAAATTATTGAAAATAAATACGGCAATAAAGATGTCGCTTATTACCATTTGGAAATGCTGATTTCAGCTTCTATCAATCGTATGGTGACTCACATGTTGACCAATCCCGATGACATTGATAGCTTTAGAGAAATTATGGATGGCATTGTTGCTGATAGCAACACCATTTATCGAGAATTGGTTTTTGACAATCCTCATTTCTATGATTATTTCTTTGAAGCCAGTCCGATCAAGGAAATTTCCAGTCTTAACATTGGATCAAGACCAGCAGCCCGTAGAACGATTACGGAAATTGCAGGCTTGCGTGCCATTCCTTGGGTCTTTTCATGGTCACAAAATCGTATTATGTTCCCAGGTTGGTATGGGGTAGGTTCTGCCTTTAAGCGTTATATTGACCAAGCAGAAGGTAACCTTGAACGCCTCCAACAGATGTATCAGACTTGGCCATTTTTCCATTCCTTATTATCGAATGTGGATATGGTTCTATCAAAATCAAATATGAACATCGCTTTCCAATATGCACAGCTAGCAACTAGCCAAGATGTTAGAGATGTCTTCCATGTGATTTTAGACGAATGGCAGTTGACCAAAAATGTCATTCTTGCTATCGAAGGGCATGAGGAGTTGTTAGAGGATAATCCTTCTTTGAAACAAAGTTTGACCTTCCGCCTGCCTTACTTTAATGTCTTAAATTATATTCAGATTGAATTGATTAAGCGCCTTCGTAACCATCAGTTAAGGGAAGAAGATGAAAAATTAATTCACACGACAATCAATGGTATTGCAACTGGCTTACGCAATTCAGGCTAATGTTCCAAATGACTGACTAAAAACAAGTTAACCATTACCAAGATTGATAAACGAAATCAATCAATTAAAGAGAAGTTTTTCCTTGTTTGGGCCTAATCCTTTGTCGGGCTAACAGGAAAGCTTCTTTTTGTGGAAGATTGACTTTCTCTTTTGTTTGCGGTTGAAAGATGATATAATGCTAAATGATTATCTCAAGAAATATAGGGGAAATTATGAAGATTGATAAAAGGCACCTCTTAAATTATTCCATTTTATTGCCTTATTTAATTTTATCAGTAATTGGTTTGATTATGGTTTATTCCACAACAAGTGTCAGCTTGATTCAAGCACATGCCAATCCGTTTAAATCAGTTATTAACCAAGGGGCCTTTTGGGCTCTCAGTCTGATTGCCATTACCTTTATTTATAAGCTGAAATTAAACTTTTTAACCAATACCAAGGTATTGACACTGGTTATGCTTGTTGAAATGGTCCTCTTGATTATTGCACGCTTTTTTACAACGGCTATCAAGGGAGCTCATGGCTGGATTGTGATTGGACCGATCAGTTTTCAACCTGCCGAGTACTTAAAAATCATTATGGTCTGGTATCTGGCTCTAACCTTTGCCAAGATGCAAGAAAAAGTCAGTAAGTATGATTATCAAGCCTTGACCCGTCGCAAGTGGTGGCCAACAGAATGGGGAGACTTGAGAGATTGGCGTGTCTATTCGCTTTCTATGATTCTTTTGGTCGCTGCTCAGCCTGACTTGGGAAATGCTTCCATTATCGTATTGACAGCCATTATTATGTTTTCCATCAGCGGTATTGGTTACCGATGGTTTTCAGCTATCTTAGTCTTAATCACCAGTCTATCAACCCTCTTTCTAGGAACAATTGCTGTGATTGGGGTAGAAAGGGTCGCAAAAATTCCGGTTTTTGGCTATGTTGCCAAACGTTTCAGCGCCTTTTTCAATCCTTTCAATGACTTGACCGATTCAGGTCACCAATTAGCCAATTCTTACTATGCTATGAGTAATGGTGGTTGGTTTGGCCGAGGACTTGGAAACTCCATTGAAAAGCGGGGCTATTTGCCCGAGGCACAGACTGACTTTGTCTTTTCAGTTGTCATTGAAGAATTAGGTCTGATAGGTGCAGGGCTTATTTTAGCACTTGTCTTTTTCCTTATCTTGCGTATTATGAATGTGGGGATTAAGGCTAAAAATCCCTTTAATGCCATGATGGCACTAGGAGTTGGTGGCATGATGCTGATGCAGGTATTTGTTAATATTGGTGGGATTTCTGGTCTAATTCCTTCAACCGGAGTAACCTTCCCCTTCCTCTCGCAAGGAGGAAATAGCCTGCTGGTTTTATCAGTTGCCGTTGGTTTTGTGCTTAACATTGACGCCAATGAAAGACGTGAAGATATTTTAAAAGAAGCAGAGCTAACCTATCGCAAAGAAGCACGGAAAGAAAGCAGTAATGTCATTAACATCAATCAGTTTCAATAAAAAATCCAGATTGGAGAAAACGTCCGTTTAAGACAATGTTTCTTCAATCTTTTTTGCTCTTCTACAAAAGAAAAACTCCTGAAGCAGGATAACATAAGCGTTTCAGGAGTTAGTTGACAGCATGAACATTAAATCATTTTCGTTGACACTTTCTAAAAATGGAGTTTGTCTACGTTCTGGAATTTTTTTGTAACCAAAATAAAGGATGATACGTTATATAGGTAAGGAAGGAGGTGACTCCCATCAAGTTAGAAGCTTATGAAAAGGAATTAATAACCTATTCAAAGGACATTATTGCCTATTTAATGGCATCAGGTGTCCCTGACCAGTTGGCGCGTGATATTAGTCAAGATGTGTTCTTAAAAATGTTAGAAAGCGACATTGTGCTCCCGCCTGAAAAAATGAGAGCTTGGATGTATCGCGCTGCCGTTAGAAAATATATTGACGTTTATAGACGTGATAAAACCTATCTGCAGATACTCAAACGGGATTTTTTCCATCAAGAAAAAGTTATCGAATTTGATCAGCCTAACTATACCCCTCTCTATGAGACTATTACTGGCTTACCAGAAAAATACCGCATTGTTTTGTCGCTTTATTATTTTGATGACATGTCGGTAAAAGAAATCGCAAGCATTTTGCACAAGTCCCTCAGTAGTGTCAAAGTTAACTTGATGCGAGGACGCGCCTTATTAAAAGAAAAATTGAAGAAAGCAGGATATACTTATGATGACTTCAACTGATTTTGAAAAACTTGCCAAGCAAAATAAACGTCGAAGTATTTTTAAAATGGTGGCTATTAGTGTCATGCTAAGCTTATTACTTATCATGTTAAGCTTTGTAGGACTTAATAGACTGACTAGCAAGAACGGCCAAAAAATTCAACAGTATTATGCCATCATTTCTGAAATAGCCTATCCCAATATCAGTTATAGTAGTTGGGGCTATGATGCCACTTCTCAATTTACAGGTCATTTTGTCTCTCACCGCTTTAAAGATATTGATGGCATATCTGTTCCTTTTGAGAAATATGAGCATTATTACTCCCTTATTTTAAGTCAGAAATCATCAGCAAACAATAACTCGCTGATGTCTGGAGATAATGGCCATTCGATGTACACAAGAGCATCTCATTACAAAGTCCCAGTATTTTTCAACAAGGGAAAAAAAGTCCAACTTGGAGCGATAAAACCTACTCAGGATATTCCTCTTCTCCATCAGATGTCAGGACAAGCTATAGAAGTAGCAGTTACTTTTGATAAAGGCTATACATTAAAGGAAATCGAACAGTTCATTCCTAAAAATTTAAAACTCAATTGGATTTGGAGCGGGATTCAGTTTGATTATTTGGAAAGCCAATTTGGCTTTACCCCCTATTTTGATTTGGGGTTGTCAGCAGAGCAACAAAAAAAGATGGAGGCTGAGATTGATAAGGCCTATAAAAGCAAAAGGCACCCAGATCTGAACCCCATTTATCAAAAATATGACCCCAAAAGTGCCGTTTCTCCTGTCGAAGGGATGGAAAATAGTTACACTGTCTTTCAAAATAGACTGGAACAATACCTCAAAATGAAGGAGAGTGATTGGCAAACAGTGACGTCTGAACATGGGGAAGTTTATTCTTCTAAAGCTATGTTAAAAGAGTATCTAAGACAAAACAAGGATCCCAAAACAGCTAAATTTGACGGCGTTATCCTAACAGGACGAGCAGAAAATTTTGCGCAACTGCAAAATGCCGATTGGGTTTATGCGTCAAATATTGGGCAATCCATTCAAATACAACCCTACCATCAATTGGAAAAATAAAGAAAAGGGCAAAAGGCATAAAATACTTGCATTTTCCCTATAATTTGCTACAATAGTAAGGTAAAGTTAGACTGTATTGCCTACCGTCTATCTATAAAATATATTTTATTGGAGGCTTTTCCCAAAATGGCAAAAGAAAAATACGATCGTAGTAAACCCCACGTTAACATTGGTACAATTGGACACGTTGACCATGGTAAAACTACTTTAACAGCTGCAATCACAACTGTATTGGCACGTCGCTTGCCTTCATCAGTTAACCAACCAAAAGACTATGCTTCTATCGATGCTGCTCCAGAAGAACGCGAACGCGGAATCACTATCAACACTGCACACGTTGAGTATGAAACTGCAACTCGTCACTATGCGCACATCGACGCTCCAGGACACGCGGACTATGTTAAAAACATGATCACTGGTGCCGCTCAAATGGACGGAGCTATCCTTGTAGTTGCTTCAACAGATGGACCAATGCCACAAACTCGTGAGCACATCCTTCTTTCACGTCAGGTTGGTGTTAAACACCTTATCGTGTTCATGAACAAAATCGACCTTGTTGACGATGAAGAATTGCTTGAATTGGTTGAGATGGAAATCCGTGACCTTCTTTCAGAATACGATTTCCCAGGCGATGACCTTCCAGTTATCCAAGGTTCAGCCCTTAAAGCTCTTGAAGGCGACACTAAATTTGAAGACATCATCATGGAATTGATGGACACTGTTGATTCATACATTCCAGAACCAGAACGCGACACTGACAAACCATTGCTTCTTCCAGTCGAAGACGTATTCTCAATCACAGGTCGTGGTACAGTTGCTTCAGGACGTATCGATCGTGGTACTGTTCGTGTCAACGACGAAATCGAAATTGTTGGTATCAAGGAAGAAACTAAAAAAGCTGTTGTTACTGGTGTTGAAATGTTCCGTAAACAACTTGACGAAGGTCTTGCAGGAGACAACGTAGGTATCCTTCTTCGTGGTGTTCAACGTGACGAAATCGAACGTGGTCAAGTTATTGCTAAACCAGGTTCAATCAACCCACATACTAAATTCAAAGGTGAAGTATATATCCTTTCTAAAGATGAAGGTGGACGTCACACTCCATTCTTCAACAACTACCGTCCACAATTCTACTTCCGTACAACTGACGTAACAGGTTCAATTGAACTTCCAGCAGGTATAGAAATGGTTATGCCTGGTGATAACGTGACAATCAACGTTGAGTTGATTCACCCAATCGCCGTAGAACAAGGTACTACTTTCTCAATTCGTGAAGGTGGACGTACTGTTGGTTCAGGTATCGTTTCAGAAATCGAAGCTTAATTTTAATTAAGTTCCCAGAATAACAATTAAAGTCGGACAGCTTAAATTGTAAGAGTTCCTTGCGAGGAACTCTTTTTTTGTGTTTAAGAGAGACCGTGTTTTTTGTAGCGAATGAATCTGTGAAAAGGTTAATTAATCAGATGATTTTCTTATTATTAAAAGATAACGAAAGTCATTTTTGGCAGGTTCGGTTCTCCATTATATTCTTTTAATTAAGGTGTTTTGCTTTACTATTTAGGTAATCAAACCTAGTATTTTCAAGGCTTTGAGGTAGTTTGATGAGCTTTGTTATTAGATGATTACGCTTTTTTGTATTGTTACTATCATACATCGACACATTTGATGAATTCTGTTACAATCATTATGTTTAATATTTCACTAACGGAAAGGAAACCATTAGTAAGTCATTAGAGGGAAGAGATATGAATGAAGTCTTAAGACAGGAAAAAAGTATTTAATTACCATTGAGGATTATTACGCTTGTCTAAACGGTTTTCACAGCTGATGAACTTGGATTCCCACAGTTCTGGGGATGGTTATACTATTCGTTCTTTATATTTTGATTCCTTGGAAGATGTGGACTGGCAGGAAAAAGAGGATGGTGTTGAGCTACGTCGTAAGATCCGCTTGCGCAATTATGGCAGTCATAGTTCATTTGCTAAACTAGAGATGAAACAAAAACAAGGGGCTAACCAGAAGAAGAGGTCTTTGCGTTTAACAAAAGCAGATGCCCAAGAGTTAATTAGGGGAAATAACTCAGTTTTGTTAGCTTATCCAGACGATTTTGCGGCAGAATGTTATGCTCGGATGAGCATGCATCTTTACCAGCCTAAGACAGTTATTGAGTACCAACGAAAAGCTTTTGTAGCCAAGGAAAACAATATTCGGATTACCTTTGATCATCATATCATTGGGACGGAATCTTGCTACGATATTTTTTCAGAAAATTTAAACCAATACTACCTTTTAAATCCTTGTTTAGTCATTTTAGAAGTGAAGTATAATGGTTTTCTATTGTCCTATATCAAAGAGCTATTAACTTCTGTCAATGGAAGTGAATTGTCCGCCAGTAAATACTGCATGGGGAGAGCCATCAGTAAACATTACCGTTTTTAAAATACTGACAAGTTTATTATTTATCGTTTAAGAGAGAGGAACGATTAAAATGAAACATTTATTGAGAAATATTTTGGAACAAAATGGCAATTTAAGTTTCCAAGATATGGTATTACACATTCTGGTGGCAGCTTTATTGAGTGGGGCCATCTACATTTCCTATGCTTATACACATAGCGGGACGGCTTATAGTAAAAAGTTCAATGTTTCTTTAATGACTTTGACTGTTTTAATGGCAACGGTAATGACGGTCATCGGAAATAATGTTGCCCTATCCTTGGGGATGGTCGGTGCCTTGTCAGTTGTTCGTTTTAGAACAGCTATCAAGGATTCGAGAGATACTGCTTATATTTTTTGGACTATTGTTGTTGGTATCTGTTGTGGTGTTGGCGATTATGTGGTTGCTTCTTTAGGTAGTGGTGTCATTTTCATCTTATTATGGATTATGGGCAGGGTCAGAAATGAGAATCGTCTTTTGTTAATTGTACGTTGTGACAGATCACTTGAAGTGGCAGTGGAAGGTGTCTTTTTCCAATATTTTGCAGGCAGGGCAATTCAACGAGTGAAAAATGCAACAGCTGATTCCATTGAAATGATTTTTGAGATATCCAAAAAAGATTATGATAAACAATACCAAGAAGACAATCAGCTAATGGCAAAAGTTGACCAATTGGGGAATGTTGATTATTTCAATATTATCAGTCAAAGTGATGAGATCAATGGGTAGGCTTATGAGAGGTAACGTTATTTATGTAATGACTCTTATGGGTCTTTTCTTATTCATTATTTTAGCGGTGGGACTACCTAAACATCATCATAAGAGGGTTCATCACCATCAAGTATCTGTTCAACCTCCTAGAGAGACAGGAAAAGATTTGAGGAGCCATTTGCCTATCGTGGCGATTGATACCAACCACCAAACGATTCCTTTGGTGATGAAGGAAGAAGGGGAATACATTAAGGAGCAAGATAATGTTGCAGCATCAGTGGAACTTCGTGATCAACTTGACCGGTCACATGATATGAGAGAAACGCCTAGGGTGATAACCAAAGCTTTGGTGTCCTATCGGGGAAACTCTTCTCAAAAAGTCTCTCAAAATTAAATTTGTGACAAAGACTTTAGATAAAAAAGAATATGGGATTGCTGGTATGTCTGAAGAATCTGAATGGGTCTTACATGGGCCTTTCTTGGACAGAAGTCTGGTACGAAATTACCTTAGTTATAATATTGCTGGGGAGATTATGGATTATGCTCCAAACGTTCGTTATTGTGAATTGATAGTTAATAAGAGCTATCAGGGGCTTTATCTGATTGTCGAGAGCATTGAACAGGGGAAAAAGCGGGTTAATATTGAGGAAAGCGACAAAAAGGTTAACAAGACTCCCTACATTGTGACCTGGGATAGGGAGCGTAAAGCGAAACAAAAACTGGATAATTACCTCTATTATACTCACCAAGCTGGGGTTTCAGCCTTAGATGTTAAATACCCTAGTAAAAAACGATTGACATTAGGACAGCTTGACTTTATCGCTAGGGACATCAGTCGGATCGAAAAAACACTTTATTCCTATGATTTCAACCAGTACCCTAAATACGTGGACCGTCAATCCTTCGCAGACTATTTCATTATTAATGAATTCTTTCGGAATGTGGATGCTGGGAAGTTTTCAACATATTTATACAAAGACCTGCGTGGCAAAGTGAAACTAGTGGTCTGGGACTTTAATAATGCCTTTGATAATCAAATTGAGGGAAGGGTAGATGAAGCTGATTTTACCTTGACGGACGTTCCTTGGTTTTCAATGTTGGTTAAGGATAGGCAATTTATTGATTTGGTCATTCAAAGGTACCGGAAGTTGAGTCAGGGTGTTTTGGCAACAGAATACCTTAGTACTTATATTGATGATACCGTTTCTTTTTTGAGACCAGCTATCACGCGTAATAATAACAAGTGGGGCTATGTTTATCAGCTAAAGCATCCTGATTCAAAAAACTATTTGCTTCCTTTAGACCGGAATATAACCAGTTATGAGCAATCAATTGACCAGTTAAAGGACTTTTCTTTGATTTCCCTTTATATTTTTTACTGCGTTTTAATCACTTTGACGTCTTTTTTTTCACCGCATTTATTCGCAAAAGTTGATGATTGGGGTGGTGGATATTATCAAGGTTATCTATATAGCGATATTTCGATACCTTGTCTTACACCCTGTCTTAACTATCGTTAAGGTGGGGGGAATGATTGGTTATCGTAATCATAAAAATGTTTGGGGGCAACTGAAAAGAGAAATCCCGATGCAAGAATACGACAGTTCCCCTTTTTAGAAATAAAGAAGAGAAGTGCTTGCCAATGAGAGAAAAAGAAAAATTAACTTTGAAAGACTTTCAGAAAAGCTAGCTTTCTTTGTGAAAATATAGTCATTTTCTTTTATTAGCCGGTAAAATATGCTAGAATAGAAGATATAAATAAAAAAGAAGAGGTATGTGAAATGTCACGTAAACCAATTATTGCCGGTAACTGGAAAATGAACAAAAACCCTCAAGAAGCAAAAGCTTTTGTGGGGGCTGTAGCAAGCAAATTACCTTCAAATGACTTTGTTGATGTTGCCGTAGCAGCACCAGCTGTGGATTTGGTAACAACTATCGAAGCTGCTAAAGATTCGGTCCTTAAAGTTGCTGCACAAAACTGCTACTTTGAAAATGCAGGGGCATTCACTGGTGAAACATCTCCAAAAGTGCTTGCTGAAATGGGAACTGACTATGTTGTGATTGGTCACTCAGAACGTCGTGATTACTTCCATGAAACAGACGAAGACATCAACAAAAAAGCTAAGGCAATCTTTGCTAACGGCTTAACTCCAATTGTTTGTTGCGGTGAGTCTCTTGAAACTTATGAAGCTGGTAAGGCTGTTGAATTTGTTGGTGCTCAAGTTTCTGCAGCACTTGCAGGTCTTACTGCTGACCAAGTGGCTTCACTTGTTTTGGCTTATGAACCAATCTGGGCAATCGGTACTGGTAAATCAGCTACTCAAGATGATGCTCAAAAAATGTGTAAAGCTGTTCGTGACGTGGTTGCAGCAGACTTTGGTCAAGAAGTTGCTGATAAAGTTCGCGTTCAATATGGTGGTTCTGTAAAACCTGACAATATTAAGGAATACATGGCTTGTCCAGATGTTGACGGTGCCCTTGTTGGTGGTGCGTCATTAGAAGCTGATAGCTTCCTTGCTTTGCTTGATTTCCTTAACTAAGCAAACCTAACATAAAAAAGAAAAGGCAAATCGCCTTTTCTTTTTTATGTTAGGTAAAACCTCTGATTGTGAAAACGCCTTGGAATGCCTGGGGAGCAATTGGTAGCAAGTTAGTGAGCATTGTGGGTTCAAAAGAGATTGGGGTTAAGCAATTGTTATGGGGATTTTTAGATTTCATCTAAAACTGAAAGGGATCAGACTTCCTTATATCTGGTCCCTTTTTTACGTTGTCTTAGGAGGCTTGAGTCAGCTTTTAACGTTAGGTTCTTGTTCATGTGTACAGTTTGTCTGTCGTTAATAGCGTTTTAAAAGTTTCTTTGTTAGGCGAATAAGTCGGTATTTGAGAGGATTTGGGTAATATCTGAATGTTCCATAAAGTTGGTTGATATAACCAGTAAATTTTTGTTTAAAGCGAAGGACACCGTCACTGCCATCAAAATGCCCCGTAATCCCTAGAAAGTTGTATAGAGGTATTCCTAAGGCAATAGAGTGCGTCATGGCATGTTTTTGAAGAAGCATGGGGCCATAGAAGTCGTTAAATTTAGCATCAGATCCTCCAAAAAGGTAAACCGTCTCTTGAGGGGTGTAGATAAAAAGGGCGCAGGCTAAGGGGACTGCTTGATCACCGTATTCCTGATAAAGAGTTTCTGCCTTAGCTAATTTTTGAACAAGGCTTTGGTATTGAACTTGTTTGGCATCTAGTTCTTTTTGTTTTTTGAGGTTATCAGGATTAGTCTGAATAGTTTCTTGGAGACGGGTAATCTGTGCATCAAGTTTATCTTTTTCTGGTTGCAAACTTTCCAAATAGGACTTGAAATTAAGGCGTGCAACCATGAAGGCAGCTGTTTCACCAAAGGCATCGTAGAAATCTTGGTAATAATCCAATGATTTGTCATCAAAGGCTTGACGATCAGATGTAGAAGCAGTTAAGTGCTTAAAAACCTTTAACTCATCGCGTGACAATTGGCTAATTTGGATACCAAATTTTTCAGCACGTTTGGTATGTAATTTGCCGGTTTTAGAAAAAGTCTTGATAACATCTTGACTATTCATCCCCTCTAAAGATTTAAGGTAATGCCAGACAGGTTCGCCATAGGGATAGCCTGTTTTTAGACCATCATGCTGATAGCCTAGCTTGGTCAAGAGGTCAATCAATTTAGAATTGGCTTGGTTAGTGGGTTTTCCTGTTGCGTCAAAGCTTTGATAAATATCATAAGGTTTGACAATACACTCTATCACCTGATGTTCCTTAGCGTAATTTTTGAGTTGGCTGTAAAAATCTTCTAAGTATTCTGGGAAATTGGTATTAGGACCAGCATTGAGTTCCATGCGCCAACCTCCAGCGACTTTTTGACTAAAAATCATAGCGGCAACTTTTAAATCACCCTCTTTTTCGAGTCCGATAAAGCGTGTTTTAGCTCCTCTTTTGCTTAATAACTTTGCCATTTCTGGAGTTTGAATAAAGGAATGATGGGGTAGACTGTGGCAGTAATGGTCAAATTGTTCTTGTGAAATATCAATTAGTGCCATTAGTTGTGCTCCTTAATTTTTTTCTTAGATTATAGGCCAAGATGGCTAAGGTTGAAACAAGACCGACAGGAATATTGAATTCACCTGCAAATTCTTCGATGGTTGGGTTGAGTCTAGCTTTGAAATGATAGAGTCCGCCGTCTAGCTGGTTTTCCACGCCTCCTAAATTATGCCAGCGGCAGCCTCTTTTAAAAGCTTCCGTAGCTGTTTCATACCAAGTTAAAAGAGCTGCTTGATAATTGCGGTAGTCATCGTCCATTCCAGCATAAAGATTTTCGGAAGTGTCTCCATAAATCAAGGTTAGAGTGGCAGCAAGTGGAATGCGAGTTTTTCCTTGAGCCAGCTGCTCGCTTAAAGTAGTCAAGTCTTTTTGCAGTCGTTCAATAGTTCTTTGATTTTCCGCTACCTTACTAGGTTTACTCATATCAGTCAATCGTGCTCGTTCTGCTAAGGCCTTGTTCAACTGTTGGGTCAAGAGTTCCTTTTGCTCAGGTAACTCTAGATTAGCCATGGTAATGTAGGAGTGACTAGCATAAGTGTTTAGTAATTTTTGGTAATAGGATTTGCCACGGAGGATAATGCCTTTTCGATCTTCAGTTTTTTTCATTAAGGTCGAAAAGTCGTCTAGCAATTCAGTACCGCCAATCGTGATATTAACCCCTTTATTGGTAGCGGTACGAATAGATTGCTTGGCTTTTTTGGGCAGGCTATCAAAGTCAAAATCTTTGGCGTAAATGTTGGCTTGTACTCTTGGTTGAATAGTGTCCTCGAGTTCTTTTGTTCTGCCAGACCATTCCACACCGAGTTTTTTTAGAAAGGTAATAATAGAGGGGGTAAACTCATTTTCTTCGCTCTTTTTTCCTCCTAAAGTTTGTTTGATCACTAAACTTGGATCAATTTTGACAAAAAGCGCTCGTTTGCTTTTTCCAAAAGTTTTGAGTGTTTTAACGACGAAATCAAGGAGTTCAAAATTGGCGTAGTCCATGATTGGCCCACGCGGGATATAAATTATGGTGAAACCAAGAGGAAGTTTTCTGATTAAACAAGCAGCAGCAGCAACTTGAATCCCATCTTCATAAAAGCCGATGCGCTCGTGTTCCCAGTTATCTTTGACCTTTCCCCAATTGGAACTTTGAAGTAAGTCAGCCTGTGGCTGTGCTAAGACAAACTGATCATGTGCTTCTGAGGAAATTCCGATTTTATATGTATACATTACTTTAATACCCACTCGCGAATAGCATGTGCCACACCACTGTCATTATTGGATTTGGTGATGTATTTGGCAATTTTTTTCAATTCAGGAACCCCATTTTCCATGACAACAGGGTTGGCAACAACTTCTAGCATGGCACGATCATTTTCAGCATCTCCAATGGCCATGGTTTGTGACATGTCTAGGCCAAGTTTTTTAGCCAAGTGTTTGATCGCATTGCCCTTGCTGACGGTTTTTGGCATGACTTCTAAATAAAAAGGCGTTGATTTAACAATGGTGTATTTATCAAAAAAGTCTTGTGGAATGTGTTTGATAGCGTCATCTAAAAGGTCAGGCTCATCAATCATCATCATTTTGATGATTTCTTTATTGGCCATTTCTTCGGGAGTGCGATAGAAAATAGGCATGTTTACCAAAGTCGATTCATGGACCGTGTATTTTCCGATATTACGATTGGCAGTGTAGATGCCTTCTTTGGTAATGGCGTGCATGTGAATTCCTATTTTTCGACTTAAAAATTCTATGTCCAGATAATCTTCATAGGTCATCAATTCTTTAACGACTTCTTCGCCGGTCTCGGCATCTTGGACCAGACCACCATTAAAAGTGATAACGTGGTTTCCTTTGTGGTTGAGTTCTAATTGTTTGAGTAATGAAATCACCCCGGCAATAGGTCGGCCAGTAGCAATCACCACGTGAACACCTTGAGCCTTAGCCTCTTGAACAGCTTGAAAAACATCATCTGTAATTCGGCGATCGTCGGTGATTAATGTGCCATCAATATCGACAGCAACCAGTTTGATAGACATGGCATTCTCCTTGTTTGTTCTTATTATTTATCATAAAAATGCTCTACCTTTTATCTTACTAAAAATAGGCGCTTTTGTCATGGAATGGGAAAGGAAACTTAAGGAAAAACGAGGGAAAACGTTTTAGTTCCAGCAAGATCTTTTTGTCGGAACCAAAAGGATTGGAGAAAGAGAACTTTCTCCAATCCCAAAAGGCCTTAATGTTTAAAATGAAAATGCCCATTGGACATATAACTGATAAATGCTTCCTTGCTGGGGGCAAAGAGGTCGTCGAGCTCTAACATTTCCTTTGGAAAATAAAAGCGCCGGTCTCCGTAGGTTGTTCCTGTTAAGGCTTTGACAATGGGGGATAGTTGGGATAATTCAGCGCGGCTCCCATCTTTTTGAACCATTTCAATTTGGGTTCGAGGATTTGCTAACTCTGGTCGATAAATATCATAAGGCAGGTCAAAGTTGACATGGATACCAGTATAATAATCTGGGTCAAAGCCAACCGATTCGACCAACTGGCGCAAGCGGGCTAAATCTTCTTGGGAATCTTGGTCAAAGGTGACTGACTTGAGAATTTTTCGGTTGATAAAACGACTGGCCAAGTCTGATAAAATATGGTCTTCACTACTCATCCATATTTGGAAGTAAGTATTCATTACCCCATCATCTAGCGCCAGATAATCTGCCAAGGAGGACTTCTTCTCAAAGAAAGGAATCAGCCCAGGAGCTGTTTTTTGGAAATAAGCCGGTTGCTCAGGGTACAATTTTTGAGCCCTCTTGAGAAGGTTTTGCAAGATAAGTTCAACAGCACGACTTGCGGGGTGAAAATAGACCTGCATGTACATTTGGAAACGGCTGACGATATAATCCTCAACAGCGTGCATGCCGCTACGGTCAAACACAATTCCCCCTTCAACAGGTCGGATCACGCGTAGAATGCGCATCAAATCAAACTGACCATAATTGGCAGCAGAAAAATAAGAATCCCTTAAAAGGTAATCCATGCGATCACAGTCAATCTGACTGGAAATCAGTTGTACGACCTGCTTGTTAGGGTAGGTGTGGTTAATCACACTGGCAACCTTGTCTGGAAAATCAGGAGCATGACGCACCAAAATGGCATTGATTTCTGTCTCGGGACTGGTAATAATCTTTTGGGTAAAGGCCTCATGATCGGTATGGAAAAGAGTCTCAAAGGTATGAGAATAGGCTCCATGACCAATGTCATGGAGGAGAGCTGCAGTCATGGTAACGAGGCTCTCCTCCTTATCCCAAATATCAGCGTATTTCTCTTCAAAAATGTCTGTTACCCGACGGGCAATTTCGTAAACACCTAGACAGTGAGAAAAGCGGCTATGTTCTGCCCCATGAAAGGTAAAGGCAGTTGTAGGCACCTGTTTAATGCGTCGCAAGCGTTGGAATTCTTTAGAGTTAACAAGGTCATAAATAAGGTGATGGTTAATATGGATATAGTTGTGAACAGGGTCACGAAATACTTTTTCATTCATGCTTTTATTATATCAAAAATTGATAAAATAAGGAGAAACTGATAGAATAGGTAAACAAGAGTAGAAAGAGGAACTATGAAATTACAGTTAACCAATCATATTCGTTTTGGAGATGAGACAGAGATCATTCAAGAAATTCATGATTGCGAGTGGCGAGAGAAAGCAGGCTATCAGTACCTCATTTATCAAAATGCTGACAAGGAGAAGGTTGTCATCAAATATAATGAGACAGAGCTGACCATGAGTCGTTTTTCTAAACCACAGTCCGTCATGAAATTTTTTGCAGGTAAGAAGGTCTTGATTGCTTTACCGACTCCAATGGGCATTCAACAATTTTTGACAGATACTAGTCATTATCAATTAAACCAGGATAGCCAGAGCTTGATGCTTCATTATGATTTGTTGCAGGCGCACACAGAGACCTCTTTTGCTAGCTATCAACTTGAGTTGAGATGGTTCTTACCTATAACAGATGAAAACTAATAAAAAATCATCAGATAAAATTGGGTTTGATATAGCTTTTAAGAGGGAGAAATCAATTCAAAAACGCTAAAACATGCGAGAAAAAGTAAAATATCGTCAAAATTCATCTGATGATTTAAGCTTTTTTCTCGATTTTTTAGTGTTTTTTTCTTGTTTTTTAGCCATATTTTTACTATAATAGTTACTATATCAAGGGAGTAGCAGACGGTTAGCCGTGATTGTATCGTCAATACGGAATTTCGATTTCCGGTACAATCTGAAACAGCGAGACTTGTTTAAGAAAAATAAACAGGTCTTTTTATTTGAGCGTAAAATAAAAGGACCGAGGGGGTACTAATTTGTCTAAAAAACAAAGACATGAAGCGTTTTATACGCAAAGCGAAGAGACTGTACTGGCTCAGTTAGAGACCAGTCGCGAGGGTCTTACGACTGCTCAGGCACAAAAACGTCTAGCAGAATATGGGCGTAATGAGCTTGATGAGGGTGAAAAACGAGGCCTGTTCATGAAATTCCTTGATCAATTTAAGGATTTAATGATTATTATTTTGATTGTGGCAGCCCTTCTGTCAGTCCTTACAGAGGGAATGGAAGGCTTGACGGATGCCATTATTATCTTGGCCGTTGTTATCTTAAATGCCGCTTTTGGGGTTTATCAAGAAGGTCAAGCTGAGGCTGCTATCGAAGCCTTGAAATCAATGTCAAGTCCACTGGCTCGCATTCGTCGTGATGGGCATGTCATCGAAGTAGATTCTAAAGAATTGGTGCCTGGAGACATTGTTTTGTTGGAAGCAGGGGATGTTGTTCCGGCAGATATGCGTCTTTTGGAAGTTAATTCCTTAAAAATCGAAGAAGCAGCGCTTACGGGAGAATCAGTACCAGTTGAAAAAGACTTGTCAACAGTTGTTTCAGAAGATGCTGGTATTGGTGATCGTGTTAATATGGGTTATCAAAACTCAAACGTGACCTACGGCCGCGGTATGGGAGTTGTTACCAACACTGGTATGTACACAGAGGTTGGACACATTGCCGGTATGCTTGCTAATGCTGATGAGACAGATACCCCATTGAAGCAAAACCTTGACAATCTTTCTAAGATTTTGACTTATGCTATCCTTGTGATTGCAGCAGTGACTTTTGCTGTTGGGGTCTTCTTGCGTGGACAACACCTGCTTGAAGGGTTGATGACTTCAGTGGCACTTGCGGTTGCCGCTATTCCAGAGGGACTGCCAGCCATCGTTACTGTGGTGCTTTCTCTTGGAACACAAGTGCTTGCGAAACGTAATGCCATTATCCGTAAATTACCAGCTGTTGAAACGTTAGGGTCAACTGAGATCATCGCTTCCGATAAAACGGGTACTTTGACAATGAACCAAATGACTGTTGAAAAACTTTATACTAACGGGACCCTTCAGAATTCATCAGAAGCTATTTCTTCTGATAATACCACGCTACGCATTATGAACTTTGCTAATGATACTAAAGTTGATCCTTCAGGGAAGTTAATTGGTGATCCAACAGAAACAGCTTTGGTACAGTTTGGACTAGACCACAAATTTGACGTGCGTGAGGTTATGGTGGCAGAACCTCGTGTGGCAGAATTACCATTTGATTCTGACCGTAAGTTGATGTCAACCATTCATAAGCAAGCTGATGGCAAATACTTCATCGCAGTTAAAGGTGCACCAGACCAATTGTTGAAACGTGTGACCCAGATTGAAGAAAATGGGCAAATTCGTCCTATTACTGATGCTGATAAACAAGCCATTCTTGATACTAATAAGAGTCTTGCTAAACAAGCTCTTCGTGTCTTGATGATGGCCTACAAATACTCTGATACCCTACCAACTCTAGAATCAGAAGTTGTTGAGGCTAACCTTGTCTTCTCTGGTTTGGTTGGTATGATTGACCCTGAACGTCCTGAAGCGGCGCAAGCTGTTAAAGTTGCTAAGGAGGCTGGTATTCGTCCAATCATGATCACTGGTGACCACCAAGACACAGCAGAAGCTATTGCTAAGCGTCTTGGTATCATTGAAGACGATGGTGTTGATCATGTCTTTACAGGTGCTGAACTCAACGAACTATCAGACGAAGAATTCCAAAAAGTCTTTAAACAATACTCTGTTTATGCCCGTGTATCTCCTGAGCATAAAGTTCGTATCGTTAAGGCTTGGCAAAATGAAGGCAAGGTTGTTGCCATGACTGGTGATGGGGTTAATGATGCGCCATCTCTTAAAACGGCTGATATTGGTATTGGTATGGGGATTACAGGTACAGAGGTTTCTAAGGGAGCTTCTGACATGGTTCTTGCCGATGATAACTTTGCCACAATCATTGTTGCTGTAGAAGAAGGACGTAAGGTTTTTTCAAACATTCAAAAAACCATTCAATACTTGCTTTCTGCTAATATGGCTGAAGTCTTTACCATCTTCCTTGCGACCTTGTTTGGCTGGGATGTGCTTCAACCTGTTCACTTGCTTTGGATTAACTTAGTAACAGATACCCTACCAGCTATTGCGCTTGGTGTTGAACCTGCTGAGCCAGGTGTCATGACACACAAACCTCGTGGCCGTAAGTCAAGTTTCTTTGATGGCGGGGTAAAAGAAGCTATCCTTTATCAAGGTGCCTTCCAAACCATGTTGGTTCTTGGGGTTTATGGTTTTGCCTTGATGTTCCCAGAACACACAAGCTACCATGATGTGCATGCAGATGCCTTGACCATGGCTTATGTAACCCTTGGTTTAATTCAGTTGGTACATGCTTACAATGTAAAATCTGTTTACCAATCTATCTTTACTGTTGGTTTGTTCAAAAATAAATTATTCAACTACTCTATTCCAGTGGCCTTTGTAGCATTGATGGCAACCGTTGTTGTTCCTGGATTTAATAAATTCTTCCACGTGACACATTTAACACTGACACAGTGGTTAGTGGTTATTATCGGAAGTCTCTTAATGGTCGTTCTTGTTGAGCTTGTAAAAGCTGTTCAACGATCACTTGGTCAAGATGAAAAAGCGATCTAATAGGTGCTAAAAAGGTTTGAGACTTATCGTCTCAAACCTTTTTTGTGGTTGACTAGTTAAGAGTGCAAATTGGGGTCATTTTTGATCAAACGGTAACGAGGGATTAGATTAGGTATTCCAATGAAACAAGCATTGAGTAGCAGAGCATATTTTTGGTAAAGAGGAGGTAATTGAGTCTTTGAAAACGTTAGAAATATCACAACGAAAAAGTAGAGTAAAGCCATTATAGTAGCAATCCTATAATAAGGATTATTGACAATAAGAATGGTGTCTCCGTCTTCAACTTTAATAGCGGGGAGACCTAGCCGATTGCAGGATAAAGAATAAGTTTCTGACCTAGGAGTCTTTTGAGGAAGTGACATAATCTTGGAATGATTATTAGGAACAGTGGTCAGAAATTTTTATTGATAAAAATCACTTTATCTTCCAGTGAGTTGAGAAAGGATAACTTAGAAATAATGGTGATTGTCATGATAAGCCTCTTCTGAATGTCATTTCTACTGGATACTTTAATGGCAGTTACTTTTTATCATGTTTAAGAAGAGCGACAACAGACGCTATCAATCGATTTGTTGCTTTTCAGTAAGTTCGCTTAATGAGTGGCAAAAAGGTATTAGAAGGTTGATTCTTGCCAATTAACTTGGCAGTCAAAAATTTGCTGTTTGGCTTCTTTACTGTGACCCTCGATATCATCAATTAAAATCTTGGTTGCTTGCTCTCCTTCTTCATAAGCTGGTTGAATGATAGTGGTTAGGCTTGGAGAAGAGAATTTTGTCCACTCAATATTGTCAAAGCCGACTAAACCAGTTTCTGGTAAATTAACCTCAAGTGCCTTCATGGCTGTGAAGACTTTTGGAAGGGCCCAACAGTTAGGAACAAAGACTAAGCTTTTTGCTGTCAGGGATTCTTGTAAGAATTGGGCAATGGCTGCTGAAGAAGTTTGGCTTTCATCAATAATCATTTGCTGATAGCTAAGATGATTGGCTTCTAAGACATCAATAAAGCCCGAAGCACGTTCGATACGTGTGCTTAGGAGATTGGGATTACCAGTAATCATAATGAAATGTTGATAACCCTTGTTGATACACTGTTGAATAGTGTCATAGACGGCATCATAATTATTGGTTTTGACCCAATTGGTGCGATGTTCATAGAGTTGGCTGTCAAAAAAGACCACTTTTTTCTTCTTGATATCAATAATGCGTGAGTATTTTCTAAAATTAGAGGTGGGCTGAATGATAAAACCATCCACTCCGAGGTTGAGCATTTTTTCAATCAGTTCATCTTCACGAGAAGGGTCGTAGTTGCTATTGCCCATAATGATTTGGTAGCCGAATTCTTGGGCTTTGCTCTCAATTCCTTTGACAATTTGATTGGAAAAACTATTGGTAATATCACCAATAACCACGCCAATTAGTTTAGTAGATTTGGCGTTTAGGCTTCTGGCAGCAATGCTTGGTTTGTAATTGGTGGCTTCAATGGTTTCTCTGATGCGGTTTTTGGTCTCCTCAGACATCTTGTCAAATTTACCGTTCAAATAAAAGGAAACCGTTGTTTTGGAAGTTTTAGCCAATTCAGCAATATCTTTGATGGTTACTTTGCGCTGCATTGCATACACTCCTTTAATTTAGTAATGATTAGTCATATTATAACATAAGGACTGGTAAATAATTTAATGTTTCAATCGAATAATCTTATTCGTGATATGATCGATAACAACCACCTTTCCTCTGATTTTGTGACCATTTAGGAGAGCTAGTTTTTCGCCCTTGACCAGATCGTCTTGTAGGACACATAGACTGTATTCAAACTGCTTTCCTTTTAAATGCCAAGCAAGAGCCGTCTCGATAGGGGTGAGATGGCCTGTTTGAAGTGGTGTTAAGGGAGTAACTTTGGTCTCCTCAGGGACTAGCAGGGTACTGGTGTAACCCTTGTCCTTAAAAGGTTTTCGTTTGATGAGTTTGTGACTAGTCAGGTATTGGTTATATTTTTTTGACAGAATTGTTTCTTCGATAGTGAAAGGGCAGTCACTAATCAGTCTGAGGTCACTAAGGCGATCTGTCCTTGCTTCTAAGTGATCATCAAGAATAAATTGACTGACAAGGCGGTGTTGGCCTTGAGCTTGAATCGTATCAATGATAAGAAAAATTCCTGGCGGTAAGATGAGAATTTGTCGGTCATGTTGGTAATTGTCTTTGTCAGGGAATTGCGTCTGGTAACTACCTTCGATGAGGTAACTGTGTTCTTTTTGCCGAAGCTGGCAATAGTTGGATTTAGGATAAGAAAGGTAACTCCAAGAGCCATCAATCTGCTCAGGTAATTGATCTTCTAAGAAAGCTGTGGAATGATGGCTAGCGCTTTTTAGGGCATGACGTAATGGGTCTTCTTTATATGTATAACGTCCAGCATCACAGAAAATAGGTTGTCCTTTATAATAGAGACAGAGACTATTTTGGTCACTATGGGTATGGGAACTACCGATGGGCCCATTTTTGAAAAAAACATAATAGTTCTCTTGATTGATGGCAATATGCCCGGAATGTTCAAAGTGGTGAGCAAAAGTTGGTAAGGTTTGGACGGGTAACTGTTCAAAAGTGTGGACACCTTTTTCTCCTAAAAGGAGAAGGCTATCTATATCAAGTGTTGGAAAAGCAGCAGCTTTTAAGTGTGGTTCTTCAAGGAGAGTGGCTGCTAGTGTTAGAATGTCTCTGGTATCGGTAAGATCACTGTCTCCCAAGGGAATCTGTTTGTGGTCAGGACCAGTCATTTTGAGGAGATAATCACTCATGGCAAGCAAGGTAGGTCTAAGCTGGGGGAGATAACCAGGGACTAGAGCAGTTAGTTCCAGAAGGGCTTTTAACACCTCCACATGATACATGGTTGATTGTTCAAATTGACTGCCATCTTCGAGAACTTGTAGCGCAATTTGTTGAGGCAATTCTTGTCTGGCAAAAGCTGTCGCTGCAGTAATATCAAGGTCGGAACCAAAGTAGGCACCCGCTAATAAGATTGCAGTGGTTTGGAAGATTCCCCAATTACTAAGACTGTATTTATCGAGGTAGTTAGCCTGAAGAAATTGAAGTTGCTTTTCGAGAGAAGCTAGGATGAGTCTTTCCTCTTGCTTGGTTAAGGCATCAAAAAGATTCAAGAAAATCAAGCATTTGACCCAAGCAAAGCAACGGATACCAGTGTCTAAGGTCCTGGTAGCTACTCCCTGTGGGCTTAGGGGAATAGCCGACTCAATCCAATCAAGAATTAGTCGCTTAGCTGTTAAGAGATAGCGCTCATCTCTCTCAACAAGGTAGACAAGGATTAACTTTTGGAGATAGGTCTGCCGATTTAACATAAAATGCCACTCAGGATCATCAGTCACGGGCTCTTGCCAAGTGATAGTCTCCAAATGATAAGGAATAGGGCAGGGTTCCATATCCCAATTATCTTCAAATAAAAAGGTATTGGTTAAGAGCAAGTCAGCTATCTTTTTTTGCTTCAGATAGCTGTCAACCTGATAGTTTAGCAGGTAATTCCTGCAAAAGTCCGGATTGACTGTTTCTTTAAAACGTGCGAAGGCAAAAGACATAGAGCATTTCCTTTCCAAAAGAAAAGAGACCTCATCATGTGCTTAGGAACTATCTCCCTACGCTCATAACAGGTCTCTATGAACCATTAAGCTAAAATACCTAACCAGCTACCGATAATACCGATAAGAACAGTGAGGAGAACCAATTTGTAGGTTGTCCATTTTTTGTTTTTGATGAGGTAATACATCAGAAGGGTAAAGAGAGCTGGAAGAAGGGCAGGTGCAATTTTGTCAAGCATCCCTTGAATGGTTACGAATTTTTGAGCGGCATTAGCAGCGTCGACTTTACCTGCTGCAAAAGTAATTGGAACTGTTATTTTAACAGAAGTAGCAGCTAGTCCAGCGATAACGGTAACACCGACAATATTTGCCATGCGCGACACAACCGCCATTTGTTCACTTAACTTGTCAATAAAACTTGTACCCACCTTATAGCCATAGAGTCCAGAACCGATTTTAATAGCGGTTAGGATAATATTCATGGCTAGGAAGAAGAGGATTGGCCCTAAAACCAAACCATCACTGGCTAAGGAAGCTGCAATGGTTGAAAAGAGGGGCGCCAAGCAAAATTGTGATAAGGAGTCGCCGATACCAGCTAAAGGCCCCATAAGTGCCATCTTGATGTTACGGGTTTCTTCCTCTGGACGATTATTTTCTAACATGACCAAGTGCAGGCTAGTGATGAAAGGAAGGAAGTGAGGGTTGGTATTGTAAAACTCACAGTTGTCTTCCAAGGCTTGGTATAAGCCTTGTTTATCACTGCCAAAATGTTTTTTCAAGGCAGGATAGATGACGTTGGCATATCCGATACCTTGGTAATTACTGTAATTAAATCCGTTTTGTAGGAAGAAAGCTCTCAGAGCTACTTTGAGATAATCTTTCTTGGTTAATTTATTAAATCCAGTCATCTTGTTGGCCTCCTTGGACAGTTGTTGCATCGACTTGTTTAGGTTTGTTGTAAAATTCATTCAAGGCGAAAATGATACCAATAATAGCGATACCAATGGTCGGAATTTGGAGGTAGGCTGCGCAAACATAACCAATCAGTACAAAAGGAATCAATTCTTTCTTGGCCATAACAGATAAGATCATGGCAAATCCGATAGCAGGTAACATTTTACCCGCAACAGTTAACCCATTGAGCAAGACAGGTGGGATATAATCTACCAAGTGAAGGAGGGTATCCATTGACAAGGCACCTAATAAACCAAGGCCTAATCCGATAAAGGCGAAGGCCCAGATAGTACCGTTGGCAGCGAATTTGAAACCTCTAATGTTGCCTTTTTGCAATTGTTTCTTAGCGGTTTCGGGAGCACCAGCAAAAGTGGTATAAGCAAATGTTTGAAGAAACTGAATAGCAACTGCGATTGGTGTTGATAAGGCTAGGGCTGCTTCTGGGGTGACTTTACCAGCACTGGTAATCGCCATCAAGGTGCCAAAAATACCAGGGCCGATAGGATTTGGTGGAACGGTACCACCAGCACCCACTCCAAATCCCATATAAGCTAATTCGGAGATAGCCCCCATGCTAAGTGCAGTTGGCAAGTCACCTAAGATAATCCCTACACCAAAAGACAGAATAATACAACGGTTGGTGTAGATGCCAAGTAACATTCCGCTGAAACAAAAGGCTGTCCAAAGACCAATTAAAAGTGCCTGTAACACATTGATATCCATATCAATCTCCTTTATTCATTAAATATAATCTAAGATGTCAACGTCAGAGGCGCTATTGCCAGCTGGAGTTGTTTTGGTATTAAAAACCACTTGGTGGTCATGGGCAAGGCATCGAATAGCAGACTTGTCTGTCTCTCCCAGCGAAATAAACTGGGTAATCGCCACCTTATCAGTAGTTTTATGAATATTTCCGATATTAATTTCTGTGATAGGGACACCCCCTTCGACTAGGCGCTTGGCATCTTGCAAATCTTTGACCACGATGAAAATACTTTGAGCGGGATTTGCTTTATGAATGATGTCAATCACTTTTTGAATGGAGAAAAAGCGAACGGCAATGCTTGATGGAATGACTGTTTTCATGAGGGATTGTTGAATCTTATCTTCAGAAACAGCATCGTTAGCGACGATAACGGTGTTGCAGTTGAGGAATTTGACCCACAATTGCCCTTGCCCGTGAATCAAGCGTTCATCAACTCGCGTCATGATAATGTTTGGTTGTGTCATAAAATCTCCTTTTTAACTGTGGTTAGCTGTGTCTATTACCAGTAAGGGTTCCAGTCTTTGTAGAAACGAAGCAGAGCTTCTAAATAGTAGTAGTCACCCCAGATATTTCCTTCGTCAACCCCTTTTCCTGAATGCCAAGAATAGACCCCATGAAGAAGCAGAGGGGCGCCAGGCTTGAAATCTTTGTTAGCATAATCCTTAATTAAGGCTCTTAGCATGCTGTGCATGGCAGCTTCGTATGTTTTTTTATCAGGATCACTGTCTGGTAAGGTTTTTAACATTTCGTGGATGCCACATACGGCGATGGCGGTTGCTGAACTATCACGAGACTGCCCGCTACCATCTCCAAAAATTAAATCCCAATAGGATACCATGTCTTTGGGAAGACGGTTTAAGAAATAATGGGTCATGCCTTTGAAGAGTTGAATGAGTTCAGCTTCTTTTAGGAAACGATAGGTCAAAGGAATGCCATAAATCCCCCAAGCTTGCCCTCTGGCCCAAGCTGAATCATCACTGTAACCTTGTCGTGTAACCCCCTTAACAGGATCGCCTGTTTCTGGATCAAAGTAGAAGGTGTGGTAAGCAGAGGCGTCATCTCGGATAACATGATTGGCAGAGGCGTAGAAATGGTTGATCGCTATGTCACGGTAGCGCTTGTCTCCAGTTTCTTGGCTAGCAAAAAAGAGTAATTGGATGTTTAGGAGACAATCAATGATCAAGCGATAATCTTCTTTTTTGCCCAGCTCTCCCCAGGCCTGAATAAAGCCGCCTTTGTCCTGGTAGCGTTGGACTAATTTGTCGGCCGCTTTCAAAGCAGCTTCTCGAGCTTCAGGTGTTTTTAAGAGTTTCCACTCAGCCATACAAGAAGGGGTGTAAAGAAAGCCCAAATCATGGTGATCTAATTCAATGTCCCTAGTTACTCGATCTAAGAAAGAAAGGTCATTTGCCTGAGCTAGTGTTTTAATGGCATCATCCCCACTGTATTCGTAAGCTAACCAAAGACAGCCTGTCCAAAAGGCATTAGTCCATTCCGTATTGTCCATAATGGCATATTGGTTAGCTTTGGTAGCTGGCGTTGGAAAGTCTTCTTTAAAATAGTCCATGTTTAGACGGACTTGTTTGAGGGCTAAGTCAAGGGCATGAGTAATGTCTTCTTGGCTTAGAAATTCCTCCTTGGTAAATCGTTCAGCCTGCTTAATAGGTTCAAGGGCAATGGTTTTGAAAGGTCGTGTCATTAAATACCTCCTAAGTCATCAGTTATCGCATCATCTTCTTGTTGAGAAAGTGACTGCCAATCGACAATACCTTCTTTTGAAGAGGTTAAGAGAGTTGTGACCAGATCATCGAAAGATGCTGCTGTTTGTCTGGCAAAACTAGCTTCAATCAGCATGCTTAGATTAAGACCAGCTAAGACGTTCCATTTGGTTTGAGGACGGGATTCCATTAGGGTGGCAGCAACTTTAAAAGGGGTTCCCCCAAGAAGGTCACAAAGAATCAAGGTCTCTTCTTCTGGAACCAAGGCTTGAGATAATTGGTCTTCTACATCAGTGGCAGTCATCTCAGCAGTAAAATCAATAGCAGTGACCTTTTCTTGTTGCCCTGTAATTAACTCGAGGGATGAGACAATCCCACTCGCAAAGTGCCCATGTCCCATAACAATAATAGCAATCATGATAAAACTCCTTTTAGTTTACCGGTTTACTTAAAAACATTGTAGCGCTTTCAAAAATCTTTGTCAATACTTTTTCGTAAAGATTTTTTCAAAAATAAAAAGTAACCAATAGTGCTAGAAAAGTAAAAATAGTCACTTTTGATAAGCCTCTAATGTAGAAAACACGTCAAAATCATCAAAAAACTCAAGATTCAACTAGTCATCATTTGGGATAGCTTGGTTTTTTGAACCGTTTTCATAAAACCATTGACAAAACCAGTTTACTTTGTTATAGTTTTGGTAAACAGGTTTACTTAATATAATAACAAAAAGGAGTTTGCTATGAAAGATATGTTTTCATTACAAGGAAAGATTGCCTTGATTACTGGGGCCTCCTACGGCATTGGTTTTGAAATTGCCAAAGCCTATGCCCAAGCAGGTGCAACCATTGTGTTTAATGACATTAACCAAGAATTAGTTGATAAAGGATTAGCAGCTTATCAAGAGTTGGGGATAAAAGCTCACGGTTACATTTGTGATGTGACTGATGAGGCTGGTATTCAACAGATGGTTAGTCAAATTGAATCAGAAGTAGGTGTTATTGATATTCTGGTCAATAATGCAGGTATTATTAGACGTACGCCTATGCTTGAAATGGCCGCAGAAGATTTTCGTCAAGTCATTGATATTGATTTAAATGCACCTTTTATTGTGTCAAAAGCAGTTTTGCCATCTATGATTGCAAAGGGACATGGTAAAATTATTAATATTTGTTCCATGATGAGCGAATTGGGACGTGAAACTGTTAGTGCCTACGCGGCGGCTAAAGGTGGCTTGAAAATGTTAACCAAAAATATAGCCTCTGAATTTGGAGAAGCTAATATTCAGTGTAATGGAATTGGTCCTGGCTACATTGCAACGCCACAAACAGCGCCATTGAGAGAGCGACAAGCAGACGGCAGCCGTCATCCTTTTGATCAATTTATCATTGCTAAAACACCCGCAGCTCGTTGGGGAAGCACTGAAGACCTAGCTGGACCAGCTGTTTTCTTAGCCAGCGATGCCAGTAACTTTGTTAACGGCCATATTCTTTATGTTGATGGTGGTATTTTAGCTTATATTGGAAAACAACCTTAATCACACACTAGAAAGAGACTTTATATGAAAATTGCATTAATTAATGAAAATAGCCAAGCGGCTAAAAATGGTATTATTTACGATGCCCTTACCTCAGTGACAGATAAACACGGCTATCAAGTCTTTAACTATGGCATGTATGGCACAGAAGGCGAAAGTCAGTTGACCTATGTTCAAAATGGACTCTTAGCTTCTATTTTATTGACCACTAAGGCGGCCGATTTTGTGGTGACTGGTTGTGGGACAGGTGTTGGAGCTATGTTGGCCTTGAACAGCTTTCCAGGGGTTACCTGTGGCTTTGCAAGTGAGCCAACAGAAGCCTACCTCTTTTCTCAAATCAATGGTGGTAATGCCTTGTCTATTCCCTTTGCCAAAGGCTTTGGTTGGGGAGCAGAGTTGAATTTGACCTTAATATTTGAACGCCTCTTTGCAGAACCGATGGGTGGTGGTTACCCTAAAGAGCGGGCTATTCCTGAACAACGTAATGCTCGTATTTTAAGTGATTTGAAAAAGATTACTTATAGGGATTTGTTGGCGATTGTCAAAGACATCGACCAAGACTTCCTCAAAGAAACAGTTTCTGGAGCTCATTTCAAAGAGTACTTCTTTGCTAATGCAGAGCCGTCAGAATTAGTGACTTATTTGAAGACAGTGCTTGAACAGTAATCTCATTTTGACGAGGAAAGGAGGTCACATGTCTAAATTATTATTGGTTGGTGAACCGCTGATTCGCGTTAGTCCCAATCAGTGTCAACCCTTGACCAATGCCTGCGACGCTCAGCTTTTTTTCGGCGGTTCAGAAGTCAATATTGCAAGAACCTTAGCCGGTTTTGGCTTAGAAGCAAGGCTATTTACCGCCCTACCTGACAATCCTATCGGCCATACTTTCAATCAATTTTTAAAACAAAGTGGGGTGGATATGGGGGTGACGGCTTGGCAGGGCAACCGAGTTGGGCTGTATTACTTGGAAAATGGCTTTGGCTGTCGGGCTAGTCAGGTTTATTATGACCGCTGTGGCTCTAGCTTTTCAGCTTTAGATAAAAACGGTCTTAATTTAGCTGCCATTTTTGAAGACATTAGTCACTTTCATTTTAGTGGAATCAGTTTGGCGCTGGGTAAAAAAACTCAGGACCTGATTGAGATACTTGCGAGAGAAGCTAAGAAAAGGGATATTTGTGTTTCCTTTGACCTTAACTTTCGGTCTAGTATGATTGCCGTAGCTGATGCTAAACGACTCTTTTCCCACTTTGCTCAATACGCGGATATTGTTTTTGGCATGGAACCTTTGCTATTAGACAGTGATGATTTTGGCATGTTTGATAGGAACAAGGCAGATGCTACGATGATTATAGAACGTCTGGCAGGACTTTATCAGCGTTATCAGTTACAAGCTATTTACCATACGGAGCGATCGACTGATGCCCAAGGCAGCAATCATTTCAAGGCTTATGCCTATGAAGGACAGTTTTATGAATCCTGTGAAGTGACGACCCCAGTCTTGCAACGGGTTGGAAGTGGTGATGCTTTTGTGGCAGGCTTGCTTTATCAGTTGTTAGAAGGCAACGAAAAGCAGACCAGCCTTGATTTTGCAGTGGCAACAGCTAGCCTAAAGTGTACGGTAGCTGAAGACCAGCTCTATCACAGCGTCCAACAAGTCGAAGCTATTTTAAGCAATCAACGAGATGTTCAGAGGTAAGAATATGGGAAAAATAGAAACCTTAACCAAACTTAAGGCTAATCGGCTTGTCCTGGTTGTACGAGGAGAGTCTAGTCAGGAAGCTTTAGCTTGCAGCCTGGCCAGTATTGAAGGTGGCATTAAGACAATTGAAGTCACCTATACTAACCCCTTTGCTAGTGAGGTTATCGGTCAATTGGCTGAACGCTTCAAAGAAGATACTGATGTTTTAATTGGTGCTGGAACAATTTTGGATGATATTACCGCTCGCCAAGCTATTTTAGCTGGTGCTCAATTTATTGTCGGTCCCAATTTCAATCAGGCAGTGGAAAGACTTTGTCATCGCTATGGTGTTCCTTATTTACCAGGCTGTATGACCGTTACAGAAGTGGTAACTGCTCTGGAATCAGGTGTTGATATGGTGAAACTTTTCCCTGGTTCCACAGTCGGCATGCCCTTTATTCAGGCAATCAAATCTCCTTTGCCCCAAGTAGAGGTCATGGTGACAGGCGGTGTCAATGAAGGGAACGTCACAGACTGGTTGGCTGCTGGAGCGCAAGTCTTGGGAATTGGCGGGGAGTTTAACCGCTTGGCCAGTCAAGGGAAATTTGAGACCATTACCCAAAGAGCAGCGATGTATGTTAAGTTAGCCAAGGATTGTTAACATTATAATCAAGAAGGTATCAAATGAAACACAGAAGATACTACCCTTATATTTGTTCTAGCATTCTATTAACCTGTTTGCTAGGGGCACAAACGGTTTTAGCCGAAGAAAAATCCTCAGCGGCCTAATACAAGAAAAACCCAAGTCATATCGACTTGGGTTTAGTTGTCTTCCCACTGAAACCTTGGAAGAAAATAGCTTGCAATCATATTGATAAAGCCAGCTAGGGTGAGGTAAAATAACCAAGGATTGTCAAAGGTCAGCAAGACATGGCTTCCTAAAATCAGAAAAACACCAGTCCAGAATAAGATAAGGTTTAAAGGATTGTCTTTGAGAAGCAATTTGTCCTCATTACTTACAGTGATCGCAGCTTGCCTACTATGCTTAACGATAAGTTGAATTTGTCCCTCTGCTAAATCAACTTCAAGACTGTCTCCATTATAAAGGGATACTTTATGGTCTTTTCCAATTAAAATCGTCACAGGGGCCCCTATCTTAACCAGACGAGTTTGTCGTTTAATGTTCACTTTATGGTATTGTCCTTTCGTCATCAATGTCAAAAATAATCATGGCATCTCGCAATTCAGTCGCTAAATGCTCTGTTTGATAAGCCTTAAAAGTTGCTAGGTCCTTGATGGCATGGTAGGCCTTGTTAGGGGTCCAGTTTCCTCGGATGGTTGTAGGGGGATTTTTCTGGATAAAGGCACGTGTTAACTGCCATTCCTTAGTGTAGCCTAGAGGTCTTGATTGATAGGTGACCCCGTCAATGGTTTGAGGAGAAAAACGCTTGTGATTGTGCCCAAAAACAACCTCTTTCACACCGTAGCGTCGAAAAATATCGTGAAAAGCAGGGCTCCCTAAGAAAGCATTGAAGGCTTTTACCTTTGGGTGTTTGAGGGTAAAGATGCTGTGGGGGACAAAATGCATGGCCACAATGAGGGTCTGATCAGAAAGCGCAGCTAATGTCTTTTCTAAGGTTTGACAAATCTCCTTTGTGAGTTCAGGATCCGTCAAGGGCCGTTTCAGCCGACGGTCAAACCAGAAACGGTTCTTGAAGGCCACATAATCCGCGCCAGCCATTTCCTCAGAAAAACCATAGTCGTACCAGCCGTGAAAGGCAAGAAGCGTGGTGCTAGGATTAAGGGCATAAGTCTTGAAGTCGAGTGTTTCAATGTCAGCTTCGGCCACATCCAGCATATCGTGGTTGCCCAGATTAAAGGTAACGGTGACCTCATTAGCCAAGGCAGCAAGAAAGGGCTCAGTGTCCTGATAAAAATGGTTGGCCATATCACCTGCCAAATGGAGATGGTCAATTTTTTCGTGCTTGAGCAGCTCAATCAGTGTATTCCGCTCAAAAGGTCCAAAGTGGTTGAGATCCAGATGAAGATCGCTCATGATTGCAAGTCGTGTCATGGTTCTATTGTAACAGAAGCCCCGCAGAAAAGCGATCAGAAGATAAGGCGTAGGAACATGCTGACCAAAAGGGTAAAAAAGGTTATAAGAGAAGATGGAAAAGAGAAAAGATTGATTAGTTTTGTAATCGCTTTTGTAAATAGAAGACGTAAGAATAATTTTACCACCAACAAAGGAGATTATGAAACTGAGGAAAATGCCGACAAAAAGGTAACTAAATACAGAATGTGGAAATTTAACAAGCAATGGCTTTTTGGTGTTAACGTCGTCGCAAGATGATTACTTATGATTACAAATCAATTCAACCTAGTCTATTGACACCATTAACGTCATTGACACCAGCTCATCCAGTTGATAAACAGCCATCAGTGTCATGGACTGATTTGGTTTCTGGCTACTCCACTTGAAGAGGAAAGGTTATCAGTAGCATTGGTGTCAACTATTCAGCGTGTTTCAGCGGTTAAATGGGTGCCAGTGTAGCCATGTTATACACAAGAACTGACCATTTAATTTATTTATCCTGATGACCGTGCCATTGACTATCAGGAGATAGGTGTAGTTAACGGTGTCATTGAAGCAAGGGTCTTTGAGGCACTGACAGGCTACTTGTTTGGCGAAGACATTTTTGTGGATCCTATGGAATATAGCTTGTCAGCTGATCAAAAGACCTTGACCATCTTTGGTGCCTTTGATGATAGTGAACTGGCTGATGGTCGGGAGAGTCACCAACAATTGTTGATTGCCAATTTGATGCCGATGGTAACTCCCCTGTTTAACCAGAAAAAGAAGTGCCAGAAACTAGCCTTCCTAAAGCAGAGGAATATAGCCAAGGCATGATGATTCCGACTGATTCTGTTAAATATAGTTGAAAAACCCGTGACTACCCCTGACAAAATTCCTCTGGCAACTGGTCTGTCAGAAACTGCTGCTTTGCCTAAAACAAGTGAGCAGTCAAACCAACTATCTGCTCAAGCAGCTACAGTGGTTAGTCTAGCTCTGGCAGCAGGTTTATCAGCTCTTGCTTACAAAAAAGAAGAGGCATAAGACAACTGAACTGAAAGTTAGAAATAGTGCTAAAGTTTTGTGAAAACTATTAGTGTGGTATCTATAAGTACTTCTATCTTTTTCTGAGGTAGGAATTAAGTCTATTAGCGGAGTGTCCCATTGTGGGACTACTGCTGTAATCGTGGTTTTCTCAGGGAATTATGTTACAATAACAAGAAAGGAGGTTGCTATGATTCAAGGGATTATTTTTGATATGGACGGCGTGTTATTTGATACAGAGCCCTTCTATTTTAAGCGGCGTCATGACTTTTTAAGTCAAAAAGAGATTAGTATTGATCACCTGAGCCCTAAGGACTTTATTGGGGGTAATCTTCAAGAGATTTGGAAGGATTTACTCAATGAGCATTGCACCGCTGAGCAGGCTTCTGCTGTGGCTGCTGATTATGAAGCTTATAAATTGATCCATAAGCCACCTTATGCGGAGGTCTTGTTTGCTGAGACCAAGCCCTGCCTTCAAACCTTGAAAGATAAGAACATTAAGCTAGCCTTAGCTTCTAATTCAAGCCGTGAGGATATTTCACTGGCTTTGGAAAGCAGTCAGATGAAGGAGTATTTTGAAGTTATTTTGGCGCGTGAGGATGTCTCTCGTGGCAAGCCTTATCCTGATATTTATGAAAAAGCTGCGCAGAAACTTGGACTTGCCAAAGAAAGCTTACTAGTCGTTGAAGATAGTCAAAAAGGGATTGCAGCTGCTAAAGCTGCTCATCTGTCTGTTGTAGCTGTTACTGATTACCGTTATAATATTGACCAGCGTCAGGCTGATGCGAAAATCGATCACCTTGGGCAACTTTGTGCAAGTATTGAGTCATTTTAGCCAATGGTCTGCGCAAATCGGTTGCTTTTTGAACAAAGGTTTAAAAGGACTTGGACACTTATTCCAAGCCTTTTTTCTTGCGCAAAAAGAATGCGCTTTCACCTTTTTGCTAGCGTTTTTAGAGGGGAACCTTTACAATGAAAGGGTAGCTAGCTCAGCCATCTTGACCTGGGCAAATAGGATAAACTGACAAGCAATAAGGAGTGGTGACCGCACATGTCAAAATACTATCGTCTCTTGAAAGAAAAGTTTCCAACCAAATCTTCTCTGATTACGGAAATGATTAATTTGGAAGCGATTTGCCATTTACCCAAAGGTACGGAATATTTTCTGAGCGATCTGCATGGAGAATACGATGTCTTTGATTACCTCTTGCGAAATGGCTCAGGCTCCATCAAAAAGAAGTTACAGGAATGTTTTCCTGAAAAAGACCTAGCTACCATTGACCTGCTATGTCAGTATATTTACTACCCTGCTGAAAAAATCAAGACCAATTCCCTGCTATCGGAACAGGAACTACAAGAAGAACTGACAGGTTTTCTCTCAGACCTCTTACAGTTGGTTAAGTACATTGGCGGTAAATACACCCGCTCTAAGGTTAGAAAATTATTACCCAAAGATTATGCCTACATCATGGAAGAATTATTGACTGAAGGTCAGCCTGATAAAAATAAGGAAAGTTATTACTCAGCCATCATCAGCAAGGTCGTTGAGCTTAATCAGTTGGAAAATCTTTTTATCGCTTTTGCGACCTTGATTCAACACCTTGCCATTGACCACCTTCATGTGGTGGGTGATATTTTTGACCGAGGCAAATCCCCTGACTTGATTTTGGATCGGCTCATGACCTTTCAGCATATTGATGTTCAGTGGGGCAACCATGACATTACTTGGATGGGGGCAGTTTCTGGATCGATGATTTGCATGGCCAATGTGATTCGGATCGCTGCTAGGTACAACAGCATTGAGCTTATTGAAGATCGCTATGGCATTAATTTGCGTCGTTTGATTGATTATAGCCAAACTTATTTTACCCCTAAGGCTGTCTTTCGTCCTATTTTAGATGGAGATGTCATTTCAGACCAAAGCGAGCGGGTCTTGAATTGTTTGCAGCAGGCAGCTGCTTTTTTACAATTTAAGTTAGAACACCAGCTAATCCACCGCCGTCCTGAATTTGACATGACAGCTTCTAGTCCTTTGGACCGTATTGAACCAGACTGTGAGGAGATGCGAGTAGGTGAGAAAAAATATCCGGTAACTGATTTTCCCTTTGACCTAGTAGATTGGGAGAATCCAGGAAAGCTGACAGAGGAAGAAAAAGAATTATTAGAGGATTTACTTGTTCGTTTTCAACAGTCAGACCGCCTGCGCCAACAGATTGATTTCCTTTTTTCCAAAGGTGCCATTTATCATATTTCTAATAATCACCTGCTTTATCATGGCTGCATTCCCATGCATTCTAATGGTGATTTCAAATCCATTTGCTTAGAAGACCGATTTTTATCTGGAAAATCTTTGATGGATTTCTATGAAGAGAAGGTTAGGCAAGCCTATCAGCAACCTCAGGTACATGATGATTTTGCGACGGATTTATTTTGGTATTTGTGGTGTGGGGAAGGGTCTTCTTTGTTTGGTAAGCAACGAATGACCACCTTTGAACGTTACTACATTGCGGATAAAGAAACCCACAAGGAGAAGAAAAATCCTTACTACCAGTTGCGAGAGAAAGAGGATATTTGCAATCGTCTGCTAGCTGAATTTTCCTTGGATAAAACAGGGCATATTGTCAATGGACATACACCTGTCCAAGAAAAGAGTGGGGAGATTCCTATTAAGGCTGGAGGGAAAATGATTATTATTGATGGAGGATTAGCCAAGGGCTACCAGAAAAAAACGGGTATTGCAGGCTACACCTTGATTTCTAATAGCTATGGACTGGAATTGGTCGCCCACAATCCGTTCTCCTCAGTAGAGGCTGTCTTGAAAGGCGAGTGCGATATTATTTTCATCAAACGTTTGGTAGAAGAAGTGGCTGAGCGGACCTTGGTCAAACAGACAGATAATGGCAAAGAGCTTCTCAAGGAAATCGAGGATCTCCAATACCTTTACCAGCATTTTGAGGATTATTAAGACTTGTTTAAGTTTGTTTTGGGAGAATAGACTAGTAAAGTCTTATAGTAAGCGTCCTCTACAAAGAAAAATAGAAGGAAAAGCCATCCCATGCCTTCCTTATTTCCCTTTTTTGAAAGTCAAAAAGGTGGGATCTTGTCCCCTTTTTTGTTATGACAGAGGATTCCCTTCAGGAGGGATTTCCTCTGATTACCCTTTCTTTGAATTGTCATCCATTCGTCTTGAAGTCTTAACTTATTTCGATTATGATAGTAGTATGAACATTAAGGCAGATATTCAGGCGTTAGCCAAGGAGATTGGCATTTCAAAAATTGGCTTTACCACCGCAGATGACTTTTCATATTTGGAAAAATCGCTGCGCCTTGGTGTCGAAGAAGGTCGAACGACTGGTTTTGAACACAAGGTGATTGAAGAGAGGATCAAGCCCAAATTATCGCTGGCTTCTGCCAAAACCATTATTTCCATTGCAGTTGCCTACCCTCATAAATTACCTGTTCCACCACCAAAAACAAGTTATAAACGGGGTAAAATGACTCCCAATTCATGGGGGTTAGACTATCACCATGTATTGCAAGATAAATTGCAGCGCTTAGCAGAAGGTATCGAAGCCTTAACCGCTGACTTTGAATACAAGGGCATGGTGGATACGGGAGCCTTGGTTGATACAGCTGTGGCGAGGCGAGCAGGGATTGGTTTTATTGGCAAAAATGGCCTAGTTATCTCCAAGGAATTTGGCTCCTATATGTACTTGGGAGAATTGATTACAAACCTTGACATTGAGCCTGACCAACCGGTGGACTACGACTGTGGCGATTGCAGGCGATGTTTAGATGCCTGTCCCACTTCATGTTTGATAGGGGATGGCACCATGAATGCTAGGCGTTGCTTGTCTTTTCAGACCCAAGATAAGGGGATGATGGCGCTTGAATTTCGTAAAAAAATCAAAACCGTTATTTATGGTTGTGATATTTGTCAAATTTGCTGCCCTTATAACAAAGGCATTAACAATCCCTTGGCTTCTCCGATTGACCCCGAGTTGGCTATGCCAGAATTGGTGCCTTTTTTAGAATTGAGCAATAAATCTTTTAAAGAAAGCTTTGGCATGATTGCTGGCTCTTGGCGAGGTAAAAATATTCTTCAGCGCAATGCCATTATCGCACTGGCTAATGCCCATGATCGGAGCGCTATTCCAAAACTTTTGGAAATTATTGATCAGAACAACAATCCAAGTCATACAGCGACAGCTATGTGGGCACTGGGTGAGCTCATCAAAAAACCTGATCAAGCCATGCTTGACTTTATGCTGGGCCTTTCCATGGCTGAAGAAGAGACAAAAGAAGAGCTTGAGCGATTACTTACAAAGTGGCAAAGGGCTTGATTTTATGATAAAATAAACGAGATTTAGAAAGCAGAGCTGAGGAACGCTTTTTAGAGTTCCTATCTGTTTTTAGAGAAATGAAACGAAAGAGGAAGTCAGTATGGAAGTGGCAGAAATGCGCCAAAAAATAGTAGAAAACAAAGAGAAGTTGACTAGCTTCAGGAGGTCTCTTTGACTTAGAAGGTCTGGAAGAAGAGATTGCTCTTTTAGAGCATCAAATGACCGAGCCTGATTTTTGGAATGATAATATGGCGGCTCAAAAAACATCTCAAGAATTGAATAACTTGAAGTCAACCTACGAGACCTTCCATAACATGCAGGAGTTATCTGATGAGACAGAACTGTACTTGGAAATGCTTGAGGAAGATGACAGTGTCAAGGACGACTTGGAGGCTAGCTTAGAGAAATTAGGTCAGATTTTGACTAGCTATGAGATGACCTTGCTTTTATCAGAGCCTTATGACCATAACAATGCCATTTTGGAGATTCATCCAGGGTCAGGTGGTACTGAGGCTCAGGATTGGGCAGACATGCTCTTTCGGATGTATACTCGTTTTGGTAATGCCAAAGGTTTTAAGGTAGAAACCTTGGATTATCAAGCAGGAGATGAAGCTGGTATCAAGTCGGTCACTCTTTCTTTTGAGGGACCAAATGCTTATGGCTTCCTCAAATCAGAAATGGGTGTCCATCGTCTAGTTCGGATTTCGCCTTTTGATTCGGCCAAACGCCGCCACACCTCTTTTGTATCTGTTGAGGTTATGCCAGAATTAGATGACACCATTGAAGTGGACATTCGTGATGATGATATTAAAATGGATACCTTCCGTTCAGGCGGTGCCGGTGGTCAGAACGTTAACAAGGTATCAACTGGGGTGCGTCTGACCCATATTCCAACAGGCATTGTTGTGGCCTCAACAGTTGACCGTACCCAATACGGAAACCGAGACCGTGCCATGAAAATGTTGCAGGCCAAACTCTATCAATTAGAACAAGAGAAAAAAGCTGCTGAGGTCAATGCCCTTAAAGGAGATAAAAAAGAAATCACTTGGGGGAGCCAGATTCGTTCCTACGTTTTCACCCCTTATACCATGGTTAAGGACCACCGCACAAACTATGAAGTAGCTCAAGTTGATAAGGTCATGGATGGTGACATCGAAGGCTTTATTGATGCCTACCTCAAGTGGCGCATGAGTGATGACTAGAGGCCATGCGCTGCCGATTATTGTAAAGAAAGAAGAAAAAGATGGCATTAATTGAAATGAAAGGTGTTTCTAAGAAATACCGCCGCTCAACGACCGCCCTCAGGGACATTAATGTCTCTGTTAACCAAGGTGAATTTGTTTACTTGGTTGGCCCATCTGGTGCTGGTAAATCAACCTTTATCAAACTCCTTTACTGTGAAGAAAAATTGACGACGGGCAAGTTGTATGTAGGTGAATTTGATTTGACCAAGCTAAAAGCGCGCGAGGTTCCCATCCTCCGCCGTCATATTGGTGTGGTTTTCCAAGATTACAAATTACTTCCAAAGAAAACAGTTTTTGAAAATGTTGCCTACGCTATGGAAGTCATTGGTGAAAAACGCCGCCACATCAAAAAACGTGTTCCAGAGGTTCTGGACTTAGTTGGTTTGAAACACAAGATGCGTTCTTTCCCAAGCCAATTATCTGGTGGAGAACAGCAGCGTGTAGCCATTGCGCGTGCCATTGTTAATAATCCTAAATTATTAATTGCTGACGAACCAACAGGAAACTTGGATCCTGAAATTTCATGGGAAATCATGCAGTTGCTGGAACGGATCAATCTCCAAGGAACCACTATTTTAATGGCGACTCACAATAGTCACATTGTCAACACTTTACGTCACCGTGTGGTTGCCATCGAAGATGGTCGCCTGGTTCGCGATGAAGAAGAAGGAGATTACGGTTACGATGATTAGATACTTTTTCCGTCATATTTGGGAATCCATTAAAAACCTCAAGCGTAACTTTTGGATGACCTTTGCCTCAGTTAGCATGGTGGCTGTTACTTTAACCTTAGTTGGAATATTTGCAGCGACCCTATTAAACATTCAGCGTGTGGCTTCTGGTGTTGAAAATAATATTCAAATTAACACCTACTTGCATGTTGACTCAACCGATGCTGCTAAAGTGGTGCAAAATACAGCTGGTGAACAAGTTAATAACGAGAATTATCACAAGGTCTATGACCAAATCGCCAAATTAAAAGGAGTCACCAAAATCACTTTTTCAAGTAAGGACGAGCAATTGAAAAAATTGCAAGAGACACTTGGTGATGTTTGGAACATGTACGATGAGGATACCAATCCACTTCAGGACATTTACATTGTTGAAACTAAGACACCTAAGCAAGTCAGGGTTGTTACAAAAGAAATCAAGGCCATTGAAGGGGTTGAAGATGCTGATTATGGTGGTATCAATTCGGACAAGCTCTTTAAGTTTTCGAAAATGATTCAAACTTGGGGATTGATTGGAACAGCCCTTCTCTTATTTGTAGCTATCTTCCTCATTTCAAACACGGTTCGTATGACCATCATGTCACGTCAAAGGGATATTGAAATCATGCGACTGGTAGGGGCCAAAAATTCTTATATCCGTGGTCCCTTCTTCTTTGAAGGTGCCTGGGTTGGTCTTTTGGGAGCGGTCTTGCCATCTCTTCTGATTTATTATGGTTATGACTTTGCTTATAAGCATTTTATGCAGGAATTGCAGCTTAATAACCTTTCTATGTACCCAATCAATCCTTACGTTTACTACTTGATTGGTGCCTTGTTTATCATCGGTATGATTATCGGTTCACTAGGCTCTGTTCTTTCCATGAGACGTTACTTAAAATTCTAAAAAAAGAACTTCTGATACTTATCAGAGGTTCTTTTTTGAACAGTGTTTTACCAACAAATCCGCACTTAATAATGGATAACTGGTTAGCCAACCCTGTCTTTCTCAATAGGTAGCCTTAACGGAAGAAAGGATTGGCATTTTTCTCATGGCTAATAGTGGAGAAAGGACCGTGACCAGGATAAACCTGATAATGGTTGGGCAGGCTAAATAATTGGGTCTTGATACTATGAATGAGTTGCTCATAATTCCCTGTGGGCAGGTCTGTTCGACCAATGTTTTCTCTAAAAAGGGCATCTCCAGTGAAAACGACGTCTTCTTTAGGAAAAATAAAGGAGACGCCTCCGGCTGAATGGCCAGGTGTTGGCACAACGGTGAACTGACAATCTGCAATATTGTAATCTGTCTGGTATTGGAAGATCTCTTCAGCGGGTTGGCAAATAATATCAGGCAAGTCCGCATGACGAATTAGTCCGGAAAGGTTCATTTCAGGGGTGTAGAGCCAACTTTCTTCTTCTTGAGCGACATAAACAGGAGGACGGTCAAAAGCCTGTCTAACCTCTTCTAAACTCATGATATGGTCATAATGGGTGTGGGTTAATAAGATAGCTGCAAGTGGCTTGTTTAGTTTTTTAATTTGGTCAATAATGCGTTTACCGTTGCTACCGGGATCCACTAGTAAACTAGCTTTTTCAGTTTCAAGCAAATAAGTGTTTTCTCCTGCTACGGGATTGGTTATGGTTATAACTTTCATACTTTTTCACATCAAAAAGGTGATGTCCTTTCTAATTATAATGACCTGAGGTCGTAGGTTGAATCAGTTGACTTAACCTCCATGTACTGAAAAGAGTTGGCTGAGAAAAGTGGAGAAATAGAGAGTTCGCCCTTTTTTCTCAGACAAGGTCTTAGCCATTAACTTGAAGGTCCCTGTTCGAGTTGATCTCCACTTTCAAATAGTTTTTGGTAATAGTGTCAATTCATATTGAGCTAGCCTTCGTTTACAGCGAATGGAAGTTAGTTTTTTGACAGGTCTCATTTTGGCAATATGGCTTTGGTTCCATTATAGCATGACTTAAGAAAGTTAGGTGCTCAGAAGGGATTGGTTAAGAGGATTTATTTAGTGGTCTAGTCCAACGCTCTCTTAAAAACATGGTATAATGGAAGTATGATGAGCAATGAAGTTATGAGAAAATATGCGGTTATTGATTTGGAAGCTACCAATGCAGGTGTCACCGCAGCTATTATTCAGGTTGGGATTGTCATTATTGAGGGGAAAGAAATTGTTGAAACCTATCAGACAGACATTAATCCTCACGAACCTTTATCAGACCATATTAAGACCTTAACAGGAATTACAGATGACCAGCTGGCCAAGGCTCCAGATTTTTCACAGGTGGCTAAGACCATCTATGAGTTGATTAGTGATTGTGTGTTTGTGGCTCATAATGTTAAATTTGATGCTAATTTATTAGCGGAAGCCCTTTTTTTGGAAGGGTATGACTTGCTGACGCCGCGTGTGGACACTGTTGAGTTAGCACAAATTTTTTTCCCTCATCTTGAAAAATATAATCTCAGTTACTTATCTAAACAGCTTGGGCTTGATTTGGAAGAAGCCCATACAGCCCTTGCAGATGCTAAAGCAACTGCGGCTCTGTTTATCAAACTCTTGCACAAAATTGAAAGTCTTCCTAGCGATTGTTTGGAGAGTCTCTTGACTTACGCAGACAGTCTCTTATTTGAAACAGCCATGGTCATTGAACAAGGCCTAGCCAAAGCCAAGCCTTATGACCCCAATAAGTATGTTAAAATCAGGCAGATTCTTTTACCAAAGACTCCAAAAGCTCCCAAGCCTTATCAATTATCAAAAAGCTTCCCTATTAACATGGCACTATTAGGCTTGGAAGAAAGGCCTAAACAGGCTCAATTTGCTCAGTTAATTGACGAAGATTACCATCAGGGAGTAGCTAGTTTTATTGAAGCTCAGACAGGTATTGGAAAAACCTACGGCTACCTGTTACCCCTTTTGGCAAAAGAAGAACAAAACCAAATCATTGTTAGCGTGCCAACCAAGCTTCTCCAAGACCAATTAATGGCTAGTGAAGTAGCTGCTATTCAAGAGCAGTTTCACATCGCCTGCCATAGTTTAAAAGGGCCCGCCAATTACCTGAAGCTAGATACCTTTGCCGATAGTTTGGACCAAAACGACCAGAATCGTTTGGTGAATCGTTATAAGATGCAATTATTGGTTTGGCTCTTGGAAACTAAGACAGGGGACCTTGGCGAAATCAAACAAAAGCAGCGCTTTGCAGCTTATTTTGATCAGATTAAGCATGACGGTGCTCTCAATGTCTCCTCTGATTTTTACGATTATGATTTTTGGAAAAGTAGTTATGAAAAGGCTAAAACAGTCCGCCTACTGATTACCAATCATGCTTATTTTTTACACCGTGTTCAAGATGATAAGGACTTTGCTAGAAACAAGGTCTTGGTCTTTGATGAGGCCCAAAAGCTGATGCTCCAATTAGATCAATTATCACGTCATCAACTTAACCTGACGGTTTTATTACAAACGATACAGGCCAAGTTAAGCAGTCCTTTACCGCTTTTAGAAAAACGCTTATTGGAAAGCCTATCGTTTGAACTGGGACAAGTGTCAAGTGATTATTATCAAAATAGAAAGCACCAGCTTGCTCCTGATTGGTCTCGTATAGCTGGTTACATCAAAGAATTAAGAGGGCCAGATTATCAGGATTTACAAGCCTTTTTTGCTGCCACAGATGGTGATTACTGGCTTAGTAGTGAGAAACAAGAGGAGAAACGGATAACCTACCTCAATAGCGCTAGTAAGGAATTTATCCATTTTCAAAGTTTTTTGCCAGAAACGGTGAAGACTTATTTTGTCTCCGCAACGATTCATATTAGTCCAGAGGTAGGCTTGGCCGACTTATTGGGGTTTGAGTCTTATTCTTACCATCTTATTGAAGCTGACAAAAAAGAAGAACAGCTTCTTATGATTGATCAAGACATGCCTTTGATTACTGGCATCAATGAACAGAGTTATACCAAAGCCATTGCCAAGCGAATTGACTTGTTGCGGCAAGAAGACAAGCCGATTTTAGTGCTTTTTACTGCCAAAAAATACTTAATGATGGTGTCAGACTATTTAGAACAATGGCAGGTTCCTCATTTGGCTCAGGAAAAAAACGGAACTGCTTACAATATAAAAAAGCGCTTTGATAGGGGAGAACAGTCTATTTTACTGGGGTTGGGCTCTTTTTGGGAAGGTGTTGACTTTGTAGAAGCCGATCGCATGATTACCTTGATTACTCGTCTGCCCTTTGATAATCCTGAAGACCTTTTTGTCAAAAAGATGAGCCGTTTTTTATTGAACAAAGGTAAAAATCCTTTTAAAGATTATTTCCTTCCTATGGCTATCTTACGCTTAAAACAGGCTATTGGGCGCACCATGCGTCGTCAGTCTCAAAAATCAGTAGTTCTAATGTTAGACCGTCGCCTTCTAACCAAGTCCTATGGCCAGACCATTTTGGAGAGTTTAGACCAAGAATTTGTGATTTCTCAACAAAATTTCCAAGATAGTCTAGTAGAAATGGCACGATTTCTGCTATAATAATAGAAAGGATCATATTGTGAAGGAATCTCTTAACGTGGACAAGTGTGACAACCTAAAGCACCACTTAGCTTGGTTTGTGCCCCTTGTCAGTCTCCTTCGCTCGAGTGTTTTGAGGCTTTTTTGGTTACCTAGTGACAGTGGTTCGCAAAGAAAGCGATGCTTGCCTGACTGGGGCAGTTCTTATTATTCGCCCATTGATAAAAGAGTGACCAACAGGTATCAGTTATTCTTAGGAGGGGAGTTAGGCTGTACTAAAAGGAAATGAAAGAGTAGGTACTTACTGTTGACTGACCTGACGTTAAGACAGGAAGATTGATGAAAAAGGAGATGAAATGACCAAACTATCAAAGCGGGTGCTAGACATGGAAGAAAGCGTGACTTTGGCTGCTGGTGCTAGAGCCAAGGCTCTGAGAGCTCAAGGTCGTGATATTTTAAGCCTAACCTTAGGTGAACCTGATTTTATCACCCCTAAAAATATTCAAGACAAGGCTATTGAATCCATTCGAAATGGCAAATCTAGCTTTTACACGGTTGCTTCAGGACTTCCAGAATTAAAGGCTGCCATTGCTACCTACATGGAAAATCGATACGGTTACGCGTTATCTTCTGAGGAGATTGTGGCAGGAACAGGTGCCAAGTTCATGCTTTATGCCTTTTTTATGGCTGTTTTAAATCCTGGTGATCAAGTTCTAATTCCAACACCTTATTGGGTATCTTATTCTGACCAAGTGAAAATGGCAGAAGGTCAGCCGATCTTCGTTCAAGGACTAGAAGGAAATCAATTCAAGGTAACTGTTGACCAGCTGGAAGCAGCAAGAACAGACCGAACTAAAGTTGTCCTTATCAATTCTCCTTCCAATCCAACAGGCATGATTTATGGTGCTGAGGAATTAAGGGCCATTGGAGAATGGGCGGTGCAGAACGATATTCTTATTTTGGCAGATGATATTTATGGTTCCCTAGTTTATAACGACAACCAGTTTGTTCCTATCTCAACGCTTTCAGAGGGGATTCACCGTCAAACGATTACGGTTAATGGCGTGGCTAAAAGTTATGCTATGACAGGCTGGCGGGTTGGTTTTGCTGTTGGAGACCCTGAAATCATTGCCGCCATGAGTAAAATTATCGGACAAACCACCTCTAATTTGGCAACTGTTTCACAGTATGCCGCCATTGAAGCTTTAGCGGGAGACCAATCTTCATCAGAAGAAATGCGATTAGCTTTTGAAGAACGTCTCAATACCATTTACCCACTCTTAAATCAAGTGCCAGGTTTTGAAGTGATGAAACCTCAAGGAGCCTTTTACTTCTTCCCAAATGTGAAAAAAGCCATGGCTATGACAGGCTTTACTGATGTCACAGCTTTTACTGACGCCATCTTAGAAGACGTTGGTTTGGCTGTTGTGAGTGGAGCAGGCTTTGGGGCACCTGAAAATATCAGGCTGAGCTATGCTACTGATTTAGAATCTTTAAAAGAGGCGGTCGGACGCTTACATGTGTTTATGGAAGGCCGAACCAAGTCAGTATAAGATAAAATGAATTTATAGAAAAGAGACATTATGACCAAGAAATACGTTTCCATTAGTGATGTAAAAGATTATGTAGGACAAGAAGTGACTATTGGCGCTTGGGTTGCCAATAAATCAGGCAAAGGAAAAATTGCCTTTCTTCAATTACGTGACGGCTCTGCCTTTTTCCAAGCTGTCGCATTCAAACCAAACTTTATTGAGCGCTTTGGCGAAGAAGAAGGAGCAGCTAAGTTTGATACCATCAAACGTCTTAGTCAAGAAACCTCTGTTTTTGTCAAAGGAATGGTGAAAGAAGACGAGCGTTCAAAATTTGGTTACGAACTGGACGTGACAGATATTGAGGTCATTGGCGAGTCAAAAGATTATCCAATCACGCCAAAAGAGCACGGAACAGACTTCTTGATGGACAATCGTCATTTGTGGTTACGTTCCCGTCGTCAGGCTGCTATTATGCAAATTCGTAATGCCATTATCTATGCGTCATACGAGTTCTTCGACCAAAATGGTTTTATCAAATTCGATAGCCCAATCCTATCCGGAAATGCTGCTGAAAATACAACAGAATTGTTTGAAACAGACTATTTTGGAACTCCCGCTTTTCTTAGCCAATCTGGTCAGTTATACCTTGAAGCGGGAATGATGGCTCTTGGCCGTGTCTTTGACTTTGGACCGGTTTTCCGTTCTGAGAAATCAAAAACACGCCGTCACTTGACTGAATTTTGGATGATGGATGCTGAGTATCCATTCTTGTCACATGAGGAATCACTTGATTTGCAAGAAGCTTACGTCAAAGCTATGATTCAAGGTGTTCTTGATCGTGCACCACAAGCTTTGGAAACATTAGAACGGGATACTGATCTCTTGAAAAAATATGTAGCTGAGCCTTTCAAACGTGTGGCCTATGATGATGCTATCAGTCTTTTGCAGGAACATGCTTCTGATGAGGGCGCTGATTATGAAGCTATCCAACATGGTGATGACTTTGGTTCCCCACACGAAACTTGGATTTCAAACTATTTTGGTGTGCCAACATTTGTGGTCAACTACCCAGCTAGCTTTAAGGCTTTCTACATGAAGCCTGTTCCTGGTAATGAGGAGCGCGTGCTTTGTGCTGACTTATTGGCTCCAGAGGGCTATGGCGAAATTATTGGTGGTTCAGAACGTGAGACAGACTACAATAAATTATTGGCAAAGATTGAAGAAGAAGGCTTGAACCCAGATGACTATGCCTTTTACCTTGACCTTCGTAAATATGGTTCCGTACCTCACTGTGGTTTTGGTCTTGGACTAGAACGTATGGTAACCTTTGTAGCTGGTACCAAACATATCCGTGAAGCTATTCCATTCCCACGTATGTTACACCGTATTAAACCATAATGATTCAGAAAGTTCATGGTCTACCATGGGCAGAACGTAGATAAAGTTTATTTTTAGAAGGTGTCAATTAAAATGATTTCATGATTATGATGTCAACCAACTCTTGAAACGCTTATGTTATCGTGTTTCAGGAGTTTTTCTTCAATCTAATCCATGACGACCTAGCCATGGGCTTTTAGCATGCAAGGAAATGCCTCACTAAAGCATTCTGAAACCTTAAAAAGCAGTTAAGAAATCTTTAAGTTAGAAAGCACATAATCTCCGAGGACAAGCTTTTGGTGCTGAGCCTTGAGCCCTTGTTCTAAAATAGAGTGAACCTAGTAGAAGTAGATTTTCCTAATCTCTAAAAGGTTGGATAGAACCCTCTAGGAGAGGAAAGAAGGAGAAAGCATATGACAAGCAACAAAAAATGGGTCAAAGATGCCATTGATGCAAAAACTTATCTTATTTCAGAAGCTATTTTCCTATTTGAATTGGATCAACCCTTACAAGAATTGATTATGGCTGATTACCCCATGCTGACTCCGTCTTCTTTTCTCAGTCAGGCCAACTTGGCTCTTTACCGTTTGCGTTACCTTAATGACATGATTGACAATGCCAAATTAAAAATGAGAGTATTCGAGACATGATGTCTGAAATGTCTAAAAAGCAAAAGGAGCGCATTTTTAATGTTCAAGAGGAGTTAGATAGCCAGATTACCTTTGGGCAAAGATTAGCTGATCAGGTAGCCCATTTTGGAGGAACTTGGACCTTTATCATTTCTTTTATGATATTTATGGCGCTTTGGATGATTTTTAATGTGATGAATCCTTTTGGCTTGGCCTTTGACAAGTATCCCTTTATCTTATTGAATCTTTCCTTATCGACCCTTGCGGCGATTCAAGCCCCGCTCATTATGATGAGTCAAAATAGGGCTTCTGAATACGACCGTTTGCAGGCCAAAAATGACTATGACGTCAATAAAATCTCGGAAGAAGGGATACGCTTGCTGCATACTAAGCTTGATCACTTGGTGTTGCAAGACCAGTCTGATTTGATGCACATTCAAAAATTATAAATGGATATATTGATTTCAATTACCAAGCAACTAGCCCAAGACGCAGGTGAGTATGTGGTAGCAGATCAAGATTAGCAGTTGGTATTTCAATAACGTTAAGGAGAGGCAATGCCTCAAAAGAAGAACCTTTCCTTGGCATTTTTAGTTTTTGGGCTCCCTAATTTATATGGTATAATGAAAGTAATCGTGTCAATAGAGAAAGGGAAAATGTAAATGTCAGACAAACGCATTCATTTGGTTATTGTGACAGGAATGAGCGGCGCTGGAAAAACAGTTGCCATTCAGTCCTTTGAGGATCTAGGCTACTTTACCATTGATAATATGCCCCCAGCCTTGGTTCCAAAATTTTTAGAATTAATTGAACAAACCAATGAAAATCGTCAAGTGGCTTTGGTTGTCGATATGAGAAGCCGTTTGTTTTTCAAGGAAATTAATTCTATCTTAGATAGTATTGAAAGCAACCCTAGCATTGATTTTCGGATTCTTTTTTTGGATGCAACGGATGGGGAATTGGTGTCACGCTATAAAGAAACCAGACGGAGCCACCCTTTGGCTGCGGACAGCCGTGTGCTTGACGGTATTCGATTGGAAAGAGAGCTCCTGTCTCCTTTGAAAAGCATGAGCCAACATGTGGTGGATACAACAGAATTAACTCCTAGACAATTGCGTAAAACCATTTCAGACCAGTTTGCTGGAGGCTCCAATCAAGCCTCTTTCCGTATTGAAGTGATGAGTTTTGGGTTCAAATATGGCTTGCCTTTGGATGCGGATTTGGTTTTTGATGTGCGTTTTTTACCCAATCCCTATTATCAGGTAGCGCTTCGTGAAAAAACAGGACTAGATGAGGACGTTTTTAATTATGTGATGTCTCACCCAGAATCAGAGGAATTTTACAAACATTTGTTAAACCTTATTGTTCCTATTTTACCGGCTTACCAAAAAGAAGGGAAGTCTGTCTTGACCGTGGCTATTGGCTGCACAGGAGGTCAACACCGCAGCGTTGCCTTTGCCCATCGCTTGGCTGAAAGTCTGGCAACAGATTGGTCGGTTAATGAAAGCCATCGTGATAAAAATCGTCGTAAGGAAACGGTAAATCGTTCATGAAAAATCCTAAAATGACTGTTATAGGTGGCGGTACTGGTATTCCCGTTATCCTAAAAAGCCTTCGTAACGAAGCTGTTGATATTACTGCCGTGGTCACTGTTGCAGATGATGGTGGTTCCTCAGGCGAACTCCGTAACGTCATGCAATTAACCCCGCCAGGGGACTTACGGAATGTCCTGCTAGCGATGAGTGACATGCCAAAATTTTATGAGCGGGTTTTCCAATACCGTTTTAACGAGAGTGACGGGGCCTTGGCTGGTCACCCTCTAGGCAATCTCATTATTGCTGGTATCTCTGAAATGCAAGGCTCAACCTACAATGCCATTCAAATTTTAACCAAATTTTTCCATATTACAGGTAAAATTTATCCTTCTAGCGAGCAGCCCCTGACCCTTCATGCTGTTTTTAAAGATGGTCATGAAGTAGCAGGAGAAAGTTCTATTGCCAAATACCAAGGCATGATTGACCATGTCTATGTGACCAATACTTACAACGATCAAAGACCTCAGGCCAGTCGTAAAGTGGTTGAGGCTATTTTAGACAGTGACATGATTGTCTTGGGGCCGGGTTCACTTTTTACCTCTATTTTACCTAATCTGGTTATTCCAGAAATTAAAGAAGCTTTGCGCCAGACTAAAGCAGAAGTGGTGTATATTTGTAATATTATGACCCAATATGGTGAAACGGAACAATTTTCAGATGCAGACCATGTGGCTGTTTTAAATCAGCACTTGGGAAGAGATTTGATTGATACGGTCTTGGTCAATGTGCAACAGGTGCCGCGAGCTTACATGAATTCCAATAAATTTGATGAATACCTCGTTCAGGTTGACCATGACTTTGCTGGTCTTTGCAAGGCCGCTAAGCGCGTGATTTCGTCTAATTTTTTGCGCTTGGAGAATGGCGGAGCCTTTCATGATGGCAACTTAGTGGTTGAAGAATTAATGAATTTAGTGAGGCTAGCCAAGCAATGAGTTTTACAACGAAGGTCAAAGAGGAATTGATTCACTTGTCCACAGGTGATAACAATGAATTGGCTGCCATTATCAAATTGTCAGGCAGCTTGGGCTTAGCTCATCAAAGGTTGCATTTGTCCATTACCACTGAAAATGCTAAAATTGCCCGCTACATTTATTCCCTTATTGAAGACGCCTATGTTATCGTGCCAGAAATCCGGTATCATCAGAAGACGAACCTGCGCAAAAACCGTGTTTACACTGTCTATGTTGAACAAGGTGTGGAAACCATTTTAGCTGATTTAAAATTAGCTGATTCCTTTTTCGGTCTGGAAACAGGCATTGAACCTCAAGTCTTATCAGACGATGATGCTGGTCGTTCCTATCTTAAAGGGGCTTTTCTAGCGGCAGGTAGCATCAGAGATCCTGAGTCAGGCAAGTATCAGTTAGAAATTTATTCAGTTTATCTTGATCACGCTCAAGATTTGGCTCAACTAATGCAAAAATTTATGCTAGATGCCAAAACCATTGAGCATAAAAGCGGTGCGGTTACTTATCTGCAAAAAGCAGAAGACATCATGGACTTTTTAATTATAGTTGGTGCCATGTCCTGCAAAGAAGACTTTGAAGCCATCAAAATACTTAGGGAAGCTCGAAATGATATCAACCGTGCCAATAACGCAGAAACGGCTAATATTGCCAAAACCATCAGTGCCAGTATGAAAACCATTAATAATATTATTAAAATCATGGACACGATTGGGTTGGAAAGTTTACCGATGGAATTACAACAGGTGGCGCAACTGCGTGTTAAACACCCAGACTATTCCATTCAACAAGTTGCTGATGCCCTTGAGTTCCCGATTACCAAGAGTGGGGTCAACCATCGCTTGCGTAAAATTAATAAAATTGCGGACGATTTATAGAACATTTTTATCGTGTGAACCTTTGGTCATACGATTTTCCTTTTTCTAAGAGAAGAAACCAATTGCCTTTTGAAGTGTCTGATGTTCTGTGGTATGATAAAGGGGATAATAACGTTTGTAAAGGAGACTGATAATGGCATGTACAACTATACTTGTTGGTAAAAAGGCATCTTATGATGGCTCAACCATGGTTGCTCGAACAGAAGATTCTCAAAATGGAGATTTCACGCCTAAAAAAATGGTTGTGGTGAAACCAGAAGATCAACCGAGACATTACCGTTCGGTCTTGTCTACTTTTGAAATTGATTTACCCGACAACCCCATGGCCTATACCTCAGTTCCAGATGCGCTTGGTAAAGATGGTATCTGGGCAGAAGCAGGTGTGAATGAAGTTAATGTGGCTATGTCAGCAACCGAAACCATTACTACTAATTCCCGTGTTTTAGGGGCTGATCCATTGGTAACATCAGGGATTGGTGAGGAAGATATGTTGACTTTAGTGCTTCCTTATATTCGTTCCGCCCGCGAAGGGGTGTTGCGTCTAGGGGCTATTCTGGAAGACTATGGCACCTATGAGTCAAATGGTGTTGCCTTCTCAGATGAGCATGACATTTGGTGGTTGGAAACTATTGGTGGTCATCACTGGATTGCTAGAAGAGTACCAGATGATGCCTATGTCACCAATCCCAATCAATTTGGAATTGACCATTTTGAATTTAACAACCCTGAAGATTATTTATGCTCTGCCGATTTAAAAGACTTCATTGAAACCTATCATTTGGATTTGACTTATAGTCATGAACATTTTAACCCACGCTATGCCTTCGGTAGTCAACGCGATAAAGATTGCCACTATAATACACCACGTGCTTGGGTCATGCAAAAATTCTTAAACCCAGAAATCGTGCAAGACCCGCGCAGCTTTGCCCTTCCTTGGTGTCAAAAACCTTACCGTAAAATCACGGTGGAAGATGTCAAATATGTGTTGAGCAGTCATTATCAGGACACGGTTTATGACCCTTACGGTTCAGAAGGAACTCCTGTCAGTAAGAAAGCCTTTCGACCTATTGGCATTAACCGTACCAGTCAAACTGCTATTTTACACATTCGTCCTGATAAACCTAAAGAAATCGCTGCTATTCAATGGATGGCTTACGGGTCAATGCCTTTTAATACCATGGTACCTTTCTTTACCCAAGTTAAGACCATTCCGGATTATGTTGCTAACACTCAGGAAAATGTTTCTACCGACAATTTCTATTGGACCAATCGTTTGATTGCAGCTTTGGCGGATTCTCACTATAATCATCATGAAACTGATTTGAACAACTACTTGGAAGAAACCATGGCTAAAGGTCATGCCATGCTACATGCTGTGGAAGCAGAGTTATTGGCTGGTGAAACAGTCGATTTGGAAGAGGAAAATCAAAAAATGAGTGACTATGTTCAAGGAGAAACGCAGACGCTTTTGAACAAGATTCTCTTTGATGCTAGTAATTTAATGACCAATCGTTTCAGTTTGAGCGATTAATAGCAAGCTGAGGGAGTGGGAAAGAACTCATAGCAATCAACAAAGAGTTCGTTTTCCCACCCCCGCACAGTTGATTAGGCTATCTTTGAAGATTAAAAAGCGAACAAAGCTGCCAATCAACCACTGCGTCTTGCAATTCTAGCTTAAATAAAATTAGGAGTTGGATTTTTTGCCCAGCTCCTTTTTGCGATAAATTTGTCTAAAAGGTTAGATTAAAAAGACAAAAACTTGGAAAAAGGATCAGAATGTGATATACTTAACTGGTCAAATTTTAACCAGTTAATCACGAAGGAGGAATCATGAAAAAGAAAATTCTTTTAATGATGAGTTTAATCAGTATCTTTTTTGCTTGGCAACTTAGTCAGGCAAAACAAGTCTTAGCAGAAGGTAAAGTTAAGGTCATGACAACTTTCTACCCTGTTTATGAATTTACCAAGGGGGTTATTGGTAATGATGGTGAGGTTTCCATGCTTATGAAAGCAGGAACAGAACCTCACGATTTTGAGCCTTCTACAAAAGACATTAAAAAAATTCAAGATGCAGATGTATTTGTTTATATGGATGACAATATGGAAACTTGGGTTTCTGATGTTAAAAAATCATTGAAATCTAAAAAAGTGACCATCGTGAAGGGAACTGGCAACATGTTGCTAGTAGCAGGAGCTGGACATGACCATCACCATGAGCATGAGGATGTTGACAAAAAGCATGACCATGACGAACATGGTGAAGAAGGACACAGCCATGCTTTTGACCCACACGTGTGGTTGTCACCCTACCGTAGCATTACTGTTGTGGAAAATATCCGCGACAGCTTGGTAAAGGCTTACCCAGAAAAAGCAGAGGATTTCAAAGCCAATGCCGCTACCTATATTGAAAAATTAAAAGAGCTTGACAAAGACTATACGGCAGCACTTTCAGATGCTAAGCAAAAGAGCTTTGTGACACAACACGCGGCATTTGGTTATATGGCACTTGACTATGGCTTAAATCAAATTTCTATTAACGGTGTCACACCAGATGCAGAACCATCAGCAAAACGTATTGCAGCTTTGTCAAAATACGTTAAAAAATATGGCATCAAATATATTTACTTTGAAGAAAATGCTTCAAGTAAAGTCGCAAAAACCTTAGCTAAAGAAGCAGGTGTAAAAGCGGCTGTACTTAGTCCGCTTGAAGGTTTGACTGAAAAAGAAATGAAAGCTGGACAAGATTACTTTACTGTTATGCGTAAGAACCTTGAGACCTTACGCTTAACCACTGATGTGGCTGGTAAAGAAATTCTTCCAGAAGAAGATACCACTAAGACAGTTTACAATGGTTACTTCAAAGACAAAGATGTCAAAGACCGTCAATTATCTGACTGGTCAGGTAGCTGGCAATCTGTTTACCCATACCTACAAGATGGTACTTTAGACCAAGTTTGGGACTACAAGGCTAAAAAATCTAAAGGTAAAATGACAGCAGCCGAATACAAAGATTACTATACTACTGGCTATAAAACTGATGTGGAAGAAATCAAAATTAATGGTAAGAAAAAGACCATGACCTTTATCCGTAATGGTAAAAAGAAAACCTTCACTTACAAATACGCTGGCAAAGAAATCTTGACTTATCCAAAAGGAAATCGCGGGGTTCGTTTCATGTTTGAAGCTAAAGAACCAGATGCTGGCGAATTCAAATACGTCCAATTCAGTGACCATGCCATTGCTCCTGAAAAAGCAGAGCATTTCCACCTATACTGGGGCGGGGACAGTCAAGAAAAATTACATAAAGAGTTAGAACATTGGCCAACTTATTATGGTTCAGACTTGTCTGGTCGTGAAATTGCCCAAGAAATCAATGCTCATTAATCTTAAATCACTAGGCAAATCTTCTTTCAAGGAGGTTTGCTTTTTCTTTTTGGGAAAGTTCTAAACTGAAGTTAGCCACCTAAGGGTATCAAAAAACATCTCAGAGAGATATAATTGTCACCACCACAACAACAATTAGAAAGGCTCTGAGATGCAAGACTATTATACACCAAAAGGAAAACAGTTGACACTAACGCGTAGAATGATTGACCGTTGGCTCAAAGAAGGACAGTCAAATCGTGAAATAGCGAAAAGATTGGCTAAAGCTCCTCAAACTATTCACAACGAAGTCAAACGCGGGCAAGTTAGACAACAAGTACGTCAGGGGAAATATGAAGCGATTTACTCAGCTGACTTCGCTCAAAAAGCCTATCAAAACAATCGTAAACGTTCTGTTAAGCAGGTCACCCTAACGAAGGAACTCAAAGAAAAGATGACTCACTACATCAAGCAGAAATACTCTCCTGAGATGCTGGTTAAGGCAAAAGGTGTCAATGTTCCCATCTCCACCATTTACTACTGAATTCATCATGGCCAACTAGGATTGACCAAGGCTGACAGGCTTTATCCTCGAAAGAATGTAGCTTCAAAAAAACATGCCAGTCCCAATTTTAAGCCGGCTGCAAAGTCTATTGAAGAACGACCTGAAAGCATTAATAACCGTGAGCATAGCGGTGATTTTGAAATTGATACGGTTATTCAAACTCGGGCAAAAAACGAGTGTCTACTGACGCTGACAGACAGAAAAAGCCGCTACCAAATCATTCGACTTATTCCTGATAAGTCGGCTTCTTCAGTGAATCAAGCCTTGAAGTCTATTCTGAAAGTCTATCAGATTAACTCTATCACAGCTAATAATGGTACTGAGTTCAGTTGTTTAGCAGAAGGTTTTGACTCGGAATATATTTATTACGCTCACCCCTATTCCTCTTGGGAGAGAGGAACTAATGAAAATCACAACAGACTCATTCGGCGTTGATTACCAAAGAGACGTAAAAATGCGACTCAACAACAAGTCGCATTTGTTGAAAATGGGATTAATAACTACCCAAAGAAACTACTTGATTACAAATCTCCTAAAGAGTTTTTACAGACTGGCTAACTTGAACTTGAAATTTGGCCTTTTTCTTTTTTGAGCAAAAAATTTAATAATTCTCAAAATTAACTTGACAGACGCTTGTTATTATAATATACTTTAGGTGGTTATAACAAGTTAGAGGTGAATAGGATGCCAAAAGAACAACCACTCTATTTACAGATTGTTGATGCCTTAGAAGTGAAAATCAGAAAGAGTATGACAGCCAACGATAAGTTATTGTCAGAACGAGAATTGAGTGACCTTTACGGTGTTAGCCGTATCACGATTAGACTAGCTCTTAAAGAATTGGAATTACGGGGTTTAATTTATAAAAAACAAGGCAAGGGGACTTATGTTTCAGGAATCAAAGAACCCGCCACTGATTTATCAAGTACTTATAGCTTTACAGAGCAAATGAAAAAAATGGGGAAAATTCCTAAAACAGAGATTCTTTCTTTTGAACAGTATCAGGTAACGCCTTATTTGTCTGGTCTCTTGGAGCTTGATGCCAATACAGAAGTTTTTGAATTAGAGCGCTTAAGGATTGCAGATGACATGCCTTTAATGTTTGAACGATCGTATATCCCTGCGCAGCCTTTTCAGGGGTTAAGCATTGCGCACTTGACGCGTAAGCCTTTGTACGATGTCTTTGCAGAGGATTATCAAGAGACAATTCGTTTCGCAGAGGAAGAATTTTATGCCAGCATTGCCTTGGATTATGAAGCAGGTCTCTTAGGCATCAAAAAAGGAGATCCTGTCTTACATATTATTCGTAAAACTTATAATGATAAAAATAGGTTAATTGAATTTACCTTCAGCATTGCTAGGGCAGATCAGTTTAGGTATCGGGTGCAACATCACCCTAATGGTTAAGGAATTGGAGGTTAGGACATGTTTACAAAACCACAGGAAGCTTTGGAGGCCCTTGGTGCAGCTATCACTACCAAGGAAATTAAGCAAGAACCTCGTTTATGGCAAGAAACGATGATGTTTTTTGAAGAAACAAGAGATTCTATGGTCTCTTTTTTAGAGAGGATTTATGAAAGCGCTGACAGAAACAGGATTCACGTCATCTTTACAGGTGCGGGTACATCTGAGTACGTTGGTAATACCATTTGCCCTTACTTGACGAAGGTAGGAAATCGTCAGCGTTATCTCTTTGATAGCATTGCTTCAACCGATCTTGTTGCTGCCCCAGAATATTATTTATCCAAGGAAGAGACAGTTCTTTTAGTCTCCTTTGCAAGAAGTGGCAATAGTCCTGAAAGTGTAGCGGCTGTTAATCTGGTCAATCAACTGGTGCCAAATAGTTATCATTTAACCATTACCTGTGCCAAGGATGGGGAACTGGCGAAAAAGGCTCAGCAGGATGAGCGTTCTTACCTTTATTTGATGCCTGAAGATGCTAATGATGCTGGTTTTGCCATGACGGGGAGTTTTACCTGCATGATGTTGGCAGCGCTTTTGATTTTTGATGATGCTAACAGTATAGCTCAGAAAGAAGCTTATGTGTCGGATATGGTCCTTGCTGGGCAAGCTGTTATTGACCAAGTAGGACGGCTACAAGAGCTAGCTGATTTAGGATTTGACCGTTTAGTTTATCTAGGTTCTGCTGGTTTAGCCAAGTTAACCCAAGAAGCACAATTAAAAATGTTAGAATTGACTGCTGGACAAGTTGCAACTCTCTACGAGTCTTCTATGGGTTTTAGACATGGTCCAAAATCTTTTATTAATGACCGTACCTTAGTTATTGGATTTGTCAATAATGATGCTTACATCAGACAGTACGATTTGGACATGTTAGAGGAAATCCAAGCAGATGGCATTGCCCTTAAAACCTTGGCTCTATTACAAGGAGGGGATACCGACTTTTCAGGGGATCAATTCCGACTGGACACCAGTCACTTATTGCCAGATGCTTACTTGGCTTTTCCCATGATTTTAGTAGCGCAGACCTTGGCCCTCTTAACGGCGGTTACATTAGGGAATTTCCCTGATACTCCATCTGCGACAGGAACGGTTAATCGTGTGGTCAAAGGGGTCACCATTCACCCTTACCCTAGCAAGTAGGAGGTTAGGATGCACCAATTATCAGAAACTAAAAAAGCTTATTTAGAAAAAGTCAGCCATCGTGGCATTATTTCGGCCTTAGCCTTTGACCAACGCGGTGCCCTAAAACGCATGATGGCAGCCCATCAGGAAACAGAACCAAGGGTTGGGCAAATGGAAGCCCTCAAGGTTTTGGTGTCAGAGGAGTTGACTCCCTATGCCTCCTCCATTTTGCTGGACCCTGAATATGGTCTACCAGCAACTAAGGTCCGTGATGAGAGTGCAGGCTTGCTTTTGGCCTATGAAAAAACAGGCTACGATGCCACAACGACCAGTCGCTTACCTGATTGTCTGGGAGAATGGTCCGTTAAGCGATTGAAAGAAGCTGGGGCAGATGCCATCAAATTTTTACTCTACTATGATGTGGATGGCAATGAACAGATTAACCTGCAAAAACAGGCCTACATTGAACGTATCGGTTCTGAGTGCACGGCAGAAGATATTCCTTTCTTTCTGGAAATATTGAGTTATGACGAAAACATTGCAGACAATAGCAGCGCAGCTTTTGCCAAGGTGAAAGCCCATAAGGTCAACGGGGCAATGAAGGTATTCTCTGAGGAACGGTTTGGCATTGACGTATTGAAGGTGGAAGTCCCTGTTAACATGGCCTATGTGGACGGTTTTGCTAAAGGAGAAGTGCTTTATAGTCAGGCTGAAGCTGCCCAAGCCTTTCGAGATCAGGAAGCGGCTAGCCACCTGCCTTATATTTATTTGAGTGCAGGCGTATCTGCCCAACTCTTCCAAGAGACCTTGCGATTTGCGGCGGCAGCAGGTGCTAAATTCAATGGGGTGCTTTGTGGACGAGCCACCTGGTCAGGGGCTGTGCCAGTTTATATTAAAGAGGGCGAAGAAGCTGCTAGGAATTGGTTACGTACCGAAGGTTTCCAAAATATTGACGAGTTGAACAAGGTACTCGAAGAAACAGCTAGTCCTTGGACTGATAAAATCATCACTCCTTGTACCTGAAAGATAAGGTTTTTGTACAAGGTCATCAAAAAAGTAATACCTAGTGCTAAACTTGTAGGTATTGCAGAAGACTGATTAATGATAATCACTTGAAGAGATTTGGTATTTAAAACATTCCCAGTGTTTATAGACTGTAGCATATTCAAGAATACGCTGGTTATCTTTAAAGCGAGTTAATTTGGTTTGAAGCACACAAGGGCTGGCATCAGCCAGTTTGAAAAAGGCTTTAACGGCTGGCGGCATTTGGTTGGTTAGGCAAGTTTCTTGGTGGAAGGTCTGATTAGCCATTCGGATATTAAAGTCGAGAAAAAAGCGTTTGTAAAGTGATTGATAAGCGTCTAAATCAGCCTCTTCTGACAGCAAGTAGTCGTGAGGAATATAAGACAGTTGGTAAAGGTAGGGTTTGCCATTGATGGTACGTTCTCTCGTCAAAATGTAATAGTATTCCGTTTTATGCAATTCAAGTAACTTTAAGTAGTAAGGGTCATTGCCCTTAGTAAGACTAAGGACACGGATGGTTTCTATCTGTTTTTCCAAGCTATCCAGGTAGGCAAATTGCACCAGTTTTTCCCTGCGTGTTCGGGCAATAAAACTACCGAGTCCTTGTTTACGATTGATGAATCCCTCTTTTTCTAACTCTTTCAGTGCTTGAATAATGGTAATGGAGCTGACCTGAAAACGCTCAAGCAATTCAGCTTCTGTAAAAAATTTATCACCGACATGGTAGTGATCAGATAAAATCTGACTTTGTAATTCTTCTTTGATTAATTGGTATTTAGGACGTTTCATTGGAAGAGCATCTCATCTTTACGTTTGGTTAATAGTTCTTATTATAGCAAAAAAGTGAAAAGATGACATGCTTTGCTTGGGAGACAAGTGACAGATTCTAAGCTTAGCTTAAAAGGAGGTAGTGTGAAACGATTTCAAGTTAAAGAGGTGTTTTACCTTGATGGGAAACCCTTTAAAATCTTATCTGGAGCTGTTCATTATTTTAGAATTGTTCCAGACAGTTGGTACCGTGTCTTGTATAATCTGAAGGCCTTAGGATTTAATACGGTTGAGACTTATGTGCCGTGGAACCTGCATGAACCACAAAAGGGTCAGTTTTATTTTGAAGGCCTTGCTGATTTAGAAACTTTTCTAGATATGGCCAAGGATTTAGGTTTATATGCGATTGTAAGACCCTCTCCTTATATTTGTGCGGAATGGGAATTTGGCGGTTTACCTGCTTGGTTGTTAGAAGAGCCATGCAGAGTTCGTTCACGAGATAAGGTCTATTTGGACCATGTGGCAGCTTACTACGATGTGCTTCTTCCCAAATTAGCCAAACGTCAACTGGACCGAGGTGGTAATATCCTCATGTTTCAAGTGGAAAATGAATATGGCTCTTATGGAGAGGACAAACAGTACCTCCGTGCCTTAAAAGACATGATGCGAGAACGAGGTATTGAGGCGCCCTTATTCACTTCTGATGGTCCATGGGAAAGTGCTTTAGAAGCAGGAAATCTTGTGGCAGATGATTGTTTAGTCACTGGGAACTTTGGTTCCAAATCTGCTGAAAACGTGGCCAGCCTTAGGGCATTTATGTCTAAACATGGCAAGGAATGGCCCATCATGTGCATGGAATTTTGGCTGGGCTGGTTTAATCGATGGGGTGAGGCTATCATTCGAAGAGATCCTCAAGAAACCGTCGATGCCATTATGGCCATGATTGAACAAGGAAGTATCAACCTTTATATGTTCTGTGGCGGGACCAATTTTGGGTTTATGAATGGCTCATCAGCCAGACTGCAAAAGGATCTCCCGCAAGTAACTTCCTACGATTACGATGCCCTACTAGATGAAGCAGGAAATCCGACACTTAAATATAGTCTCTTGCAGAAAGCCTTAAAAGATACCTACCCAGATTTAGCATTTTCAGAACCGCTGGTCAGTCCTAGCATGGCTATTGGACCAATTCCTCTTACGGAAAAAGTAAGTTTATTGACGACACTCAAAAATGTAAGCGGTATCACGGAAAGCTTTTACCCTCAGTCTATGGAAGCTTTGAGGCACCCTTTAGGTTATGTCTTATATCGCACAGTCCTCTCGAAATATGTTGACCAAGAAAGGTTGCGAATCATTGATGCTAGAGACCGTGTTCAGGTATTCTTGGATGATAGGCGAGTCCAAACCCAGTATCAAGAGGACATTGGACAGGGTATTTTGGTGACGCTTTCCAAGCAGCAGTCTCAACTAGACATTTTAGTTGAAAACATGGGCCGGGTCAGTTATGGTCACAAGTTGACTGCTCCCAGTCAACACAAAGGGCTAGGGCGTGGCGTAATGGCTGATTTACATTTTATAGGGCAGTGGGAACAGATTCCTATAGATTTTCAAACGTTGTCATGGGTAGATTTTTCACAGGATTGGATTGAGGGACTCCCGAGTTTTTATGCCTATGAGTTTGACTGCCAAGCGCCAGCTGATACTTATATTGACCTGAGTCAATTTGGCAAAGGGATTGCTCTAATCAACGGCTTTCATTTGGGTAGATTTTGGCAAAAAGGTCCTATTTTATCCCTCTATTTACCAAAAGGATTGTTACAGAAAGGAAAGAATCGCTTAGTAATTTTTGAAACCGAAGGGCAATATAGTGAGACCCTTCAGTTAACCAAGACCCCCATTTATCAAACTATAAAAGGAGAAGAAGGATGGCAATTGTAGCAACACGTATTGATGGTCGGTTAATTCATGGCCAAGTCGCAAACCTATGGACAACTAAGTTAAACATTAGTCGTATCATGGTTGTAGATGAGGATATTGTTAATAGTGATTTGGAAAAAACAGCCCTGAAGTTAGCGACTCCAGCAGGCGTAAAATTATCTGTTCTAACGATTGACAAAGCAGCCACCAATATCTTGGCAGGCCGTTATGATTCCCAACGTTTATTGATTGTGGCAAGACGACCAAAGACCTTCCTAGGCCTTATGAATAAAGGGGTAACTCTTACAGAACTGAATGTGGGCAACATGTCTCAAACGCCTGAAACCCGTTCGGTAACCCGTTCCATCAATGTGGTAGAAGAAGATATTCAAGCCTTTGATGCTATTCAAGACAAGGGAACACACCTCATTGCCCAAATGGTACCAGGAGATGCTCCTGCAGACTTTATGCCTTTATTGGATAAAGTGAGATAATTCTGTATCCCTTAATACATTAATTTTTTTGGAGGAAATCATTATGATTCAATGGTGGCAAATTTTACTGTTAACCCTGTATTCGGCTTACCAAATTTTGGATGAGTTGACCATTAACACCTCAGCAGGTTCGCCAGTTTTTGCTGGTTTCATTACTGGCCTGATTATGGGAGACCTGAAAACGGGGCTTTTAATTGGTGGGAGCTTACAATTGATGGTGCTCGGTGTTGGTACTTTTGGAGGGGCTTCTCGGATTGACGCCACATCAGGTGCAGTCTTAGCGACAGCTTTCTCAGTGGCCCAAGGCATTGATGCTGAACTGGCTGTTTCGACCATTGCAGTACCCGTTGCAGCCTTGCTGGTTTATACGGATATTCTTGGGCGCTTCTCAACAACTTTCTTTGCTCATCGGATAGATCGGCATGTGGAAAGCTTTAATTACAAAGGTATTGAGCGAAATTATTTGATGGGAGCTATTCCATGGGCTCTCTCTCGTGCCCTTCCTGTCTTTATTGCCCTTGCTTTTGGAGCTGGTGCTGTGCAAACTTTAGTAGACTGGGTTGATAGCGTCAAATGGTTGGCAGATGGCTTGAAACTAGCTGGCATGATGTTACCGGGTCTTGGGTTTGCTATTTTACTCCATTACTTACCGGTTAAACGTAATATCCATTACCTTGCTCTTGGGTTTGGTCTCACCGCCATGCTAACCGTTATCTATGCGAATTTACAAACCGTGTCAGGAACATTGACAAGTGTGATTAAAGAAGCTGGTCTCAAAACAACAGTCTTTGATGGGGCACCTTTTAAAGGTCTCCCAATGATTGGGATTGCTATTATAGGAGCAGCTCTTGCAACCCTTCATTATAAAAATAGTCAGCATGTAACCCTTGTGGAACCAAAGGCAGAAGTGTCAGAAAGTGGGGAAATTGAAGATGACGAAATCTAAATACAGCTTAACGAAAGAAGATTTTAAGCAAATCAATAAACGCAGCCTTTTCACCTTCCAATGGGGCTGGAATTACGAACGCATGCAAGGGTCAAGTTACCTCTATATTATTTTGCCTCAACTGCGCAAAATGTACGGAGATGGAACTCCTGAATTGAAAGAAATGATGAAGACCCACACCCAATTCTTCAATACCTCAAACTTTTTCCACACGATTATTACAGGGATTGATTTAGCCCTTGAAGAAAATGAAGGCCTAGCCTCAAAAGATGCCGTTAATGGGGTCAAGACAGGTCTCATGGGTCCTTTTGCCCCTATCGGAGATTCTCTCTTTGCCTCCCTTGTGCCAACCATCATGGGATCGCTAGCAGCTGGTTTGGCTAAAGAAAATAACCCCCTAGGTATCTTTCTTTGGATAGCTGTCGCTTGGGTCATTAACATTTTCCGATGGAAACAATTGGAAATTGCTTACCAACAAGGAACCAAGTTAGTTACCACGATGCGTGATCATTTAACAGCTATTGTCGATGCAGCGTCAGTGATGGGAGTGTTCATGGTTGGAGCCCTCATTGCTAGCATGATTAATTTTGAAGTGAGTCTTAATATCCCAATGGGAGCAGGACTAGATGTTCAAAATTTGCTTAACATGATTTTTCCACGTCTTGTCCCAGCGGCCTTCACTGGTTTTATTTACTGGTTGCTTGGACGTAAAGGCATGACTTCAACAAAGGCTATTTTAATCATCATCGTGATAGCCGTTGCTTGCTCTGCCTTTGGTCATTTTGTGATGGGGATGGGCTAATGGCAAAACAATTAGTATTAGTGAGTCATGGTTCTTTTTGTGAAGCTTTGAAAGCTAGCACGGAAATGATTATGGGACCTCAAGAAAGCATTACAGCTGTTCCTTTACTGGCTTCAGAAGGAGCTGAGGATTTTCGCCAAAAATTCTTAGCAAGCATTGAAGGAATGGAAGACGTTGTTGTTTTTGCAGATTTAATGGGAGGAACCCCCTGTAATGTTCTTAGTCGTCTCTTGATGGAAGGGTATCCATTTGAGTTATATGCTGGTATGAATATGCCTATGGTTGTTGGTTTTATCAATGCTAATCTCCTAGAAGAAACCATTGATTTTAAGGTTTTTGCCAAGGATAATATTCATCACGTCAACACCCTTCTTAACCAATTGGCAGAAGATGACGAAGACTAAGCTAGCTCAAAAATAAAGTAACAACCTTGTTTGGGACAAGCTTTATCAAATCAAGAAAAAACTCCTTGTAAAAACATACTTAACCTGCCACCCAAAAAATAGCAGGGATATAAGTGCTAGGCGTTTTTGATGAGAAACGATGGAGCAGTGTCTTGAGTTATTAAGGCAAAAGAAAACCCTCCTGAAACAGGACGGGTTTTTGTATTGTCTTGCTTATTTTGCTGCGTTGGCGTCTTTGAGACCGTATTTTTTGTTGAAACGATCCACACGTCCATCTGCTTGAGTGAACTTTTGACGTCCTGTGTAGAATGGGTGTGAATCTGATGAAATTTCCACACGGATAAGTGGGTAAGTTTCACCTTCAAACTCAATCGTTTCTTTAGAAGCTTTTGTTGAGCCGCTAAGGAACTGGTAACCTGTAGTTGTATCAAGGAAAACAACTGGACGATAATCTGGATGAATGTCTTTTCTCATCTTAAAAAATTCCTTTCTGCCATGACACGTTCTGCATCATAGTTATTAACCATTCTAGTTTAACAAAACTTGCATGACTTGACAAGACTTTTCTCCCCGTATTTTTTAAAAACCCTAATTCTCTTGGCAAACAGCGATGAGTTCTTGGAAAATAGCTTGATTTTCTGCCACATTAGCTGAGTTGGCTCCGCTAGCAAGGGGATGCCCGCCACCACCGTGACGCTTAGCAATACCATTAATACTCTTTTCTTTACTGCGCATACGTACACGGTAATTGCCATCAGTCAACTCAATGAAAATAGCCCAAGCTTGAACGCTATCAATTTTACCAGGAGCTGAGACAATGGCAGAGCTTTCCGCCAGGGTCACGTCAAAGTGTTTTAAGGTTTCTTGACTGAGAAGGACATAAGCAGCCCCGCTCTCATCAATCGTTAAATGATCAAAGACATAGCCTTGCAGCTTTGCTATTTTCAAAGGAAACGAATCCATTTGCCTTGAAATAGCAGCAAAGTCAAAGGTAAAGGTCCGTAATCGACTCGCAATGGAAAGGGTTTTACTAGTGGTTGAGGCATAAAGGAATCGACCTGTATCACCAACGATACCAGTGTATAAAAGGCTGGCAGCCTTGTCAGAGAGAGTAAGATCCTGACTAAAGGCAAAGTCTGCGATGATTTCACTTGCACTAGAAGCGCTTGTGTCTACATAATACAAGTCACCATACACATCATCGTTGGGGTGATGGTCAATCTTAATGAAACACTGTCCTAAAGTATAACGCTCATCATCAATTCTTGGACGATTGGCAGTATCTGTAATGATGACCAAAGCCTCCTTATAGTCTTCGTCAGTCACCTGATCCATTTGGCTAATCCAAGTTAAGCTAGGCTCATCAAAACCAGTCATCAAAACTTTTTTGTCTGGGAAATTTTGTGCAATAATTTCTTTCAAGCCTGCCTGACTACCAAGAGCATCAGGATCGGGATTTTGATGGCGATGGATAATAATGGTCTGATAGGCCTTAATGGTATTTAAAATCGTTTCAAAAGTTGTCATCATGTCTTTAATCTTTCATCATATCAAGGTGAGGAATATCATCCTCTAAATAAATCTCAGAAATTGGCTTAAAGCCAAAGGAGCCATAAAACTGTTCTAAATAAGCCTGTGCCTGAGCATAGACAGGTAAGTCTGGAAAATACTCTTTGGCAACTTCTAACGCTTTGGCAATCAAGTCACGTCCTAAACCAGATTTCCGAACTCGTTTGACAACCAAAACTCGCCCCAATTTAAGCTGGTCTTTGGTGGGAATTAACCGACAGTAGGCCGTGATACCATGCTGATCCTTAGCAAACAGATGAAGAGCCTCTTTATCAAGGTCATCAACTTCTGGGTAAGGACAGGCCTGCTCTACAACAAAAACAGCTACACGTTCCTTATAAATTGCAAAGAGTTCTTCTGTTTCTAATTGATCAAAGGGTCTAAGTATCCACATCATCGGACCTCCTTTACGTTTTCTTTTGTTGTCTCATTATACCATAAAAATGGCTGGTCTTTCTTGAGAATAGCCAGAGGCTAACAAGAAAAAGGGTTATTGAATCTTTTGGTAATTAGCAGCTAGTCCCCGAAAGATAGCAGGACATTTAGCAATGCTTTGACTCCAAGCTTGCAAGTATTGCTAAGCATTCACTTGGAGAATTTGGTCAGCCTTGTTCTAAAGCTTATCCTGAGCCAGCTGAGCCTACCAAGACCAATTGGCATAGCAGCAATCGAATATGGCTCGCCTGAAATGTAGGCTTTTTGAGACAATTCCTTATCTAGGAGGTTTAGTTGACACTTGGGTTTCATGGCAAAGCGACCAATGAGCTGTTTCAATTTTTCGCTAGCACAATGGAAGAAATGGCAAAGCCACCGCTCAATAAGGGAGTAGCCCCTGTTTGTCAAAACAACCAGTTAAGATTCTCGCATGTTCTTTTAGGGTTTGAGGAATGAGCTTACCGTATTTATCGGCAAGGTAAAGCAAGCTATTGGCTGATTTAAAGACACGAATAGATTCTTCAGCTGTTAAATCAAGCAGGGCAGGAATTTTTGAATTGGGATTAATGGCTACAAAATCACTGTCAAATTGGTCTCCTTTAGAAATAGCAATCCGAAATAAGTCCATAGTTAGCTTCTAAAATGCCTAGAGCTGTTAACTCTTCAAGTATAATCGTTGCCTTAACTCTGTTAGGTGTATCAAGTGAGTAAAGTTGGTAGGGCTTATTTCCTTCGGAAAGCCATTATTCAAATCGACTTCCAGCAGTATCAGTATTGAGTCCGAGATTTGTCCTTTGATTTGGAATATGATAGGTTGTCATGAAAAATCCTCCTGTTCGTTTTTTTTTGTTATCATACTTTAAAAGGCAAAATAAGGTACAAAAATTGTTATGAGACAGCTTTTTAGGAATAATATTCGGATTTGCATCTCGTTTTTATACAAATGAATTTATCAACTTTTCTAAATTTAGGAAAATACAGACGTTATTCTTAAAAATGTCACAGAAATCTCTTGCTTTTTCTTTAAGTTTTGATATGATATTAAAAAAATCTTTACAAGGAGACCTGCTGTGGAAACGATAGACTTCAAAACAATAGCTAAAACAGAATTACATTGCCATCTTGATGGCTCCCTCTCCTTAGAGGTAATTCGACAATTAGCAGAGTTGGCTCGCATACAATTACCCGAAGATGATGCCAGTTTAAAAACATTAGTGACAGCACCTGAAACTTGTGAGTCATTGATGGATTACCTTAAAACGTTTGATGTTATTAGACCCCTTCTTCAAACTAGCCAAGCCTTAGAATTAGCTGCCTATGATGTCATGAAGCAAGCTGCAGCTGACCAGGTCATTTACATTGAAATGCGTTTCGCGCCAGAGCTCTCTATGGATCAAGGTTTAACAGCTGTCGAGGTAGTAGAAGCAGTCTTATCAGGCATTCAAAAGGGTCAGGAAGATTTTGGGATTGTTGGTAAAGCTATTGTTTGTGGACTTCGTCAATCTTCTCAGGAAATCAGTCAAGCTATCTTTGACCATGTGATTGTATTGGCACAAAAAGGTTTAGTAGGTTTTGATTTTGCTGGTAATGAGCTTGGTTTTCCTCCGCAGGTCTTAGAAGGGATTATTCGTAAAACCCAGTCACTAGGTTTGCCTTTTACCTTACATGCGGGAGAATGTGGCTGTCCTAACTATATTTCAGATGCCATTGATTTAGGCATCAAACGTCTAGGACATGTTACAGCGATTCATCATCAAAAAGACCTGTTGTCTAAGTTTATCGATAATGAGGTAACTGCTGAACTTTGTCTCACCAGCAACCTTCAAACAAAAGCTGCTAGAACCATCGCAGAATTTCCTTATTTAGAATTAAAAGCAGCAGGGGCTAAATTGTCTATCAACACAGATAATCGAACAGTTTCTGACACCAATTTAACCAAAGAATACCAACTCTTTAACCGGTATTTCCATACCAGTTTAGCTGATTTTTTGTCACATAACCAAGATGCCATCAAAGCTAGTTTCGCAAGTGAAGGTGAAAAAGAAGCTCTTCTGAAGCGTCTTGAAAAATCTTACCTACCTTATCTTTAAAGAAATAGTGCTTTTCCTAAAGAAGTGTGCTAAAATAAGAATAGTTTAGTAAATTTGGGAGGAATTTATGGCATTAGCAAAAATCGTTTATGCCAGCATGACAGGAAATACTGAAGAAATCGCTGATATCGTTGCAAATAAATTGCAAGAGTTAGGCCATGATGTTGATATTGACGAATGCACAACAGTTGAGGCTTCAGAATTTGAGGATGCTGACATTGCAATCGTTGCTACGTATACTTATGGTGATGGTGATTTACCAGATGAAATTGTTGATTTTTACGAAGACCTACAAGATTTAGACCTAGCAGGTAAACTTTATGGGGTAGTCGGTTCTGGTGATACCTTCTATGATTATTTCTGTAAGTCCGTTGATGACTTTGAAGAGCAGTTTGCCCTTACTGGTGCGACCAAAGGAGCAGACTCTGTTAAAGTGGATTTGGCTGCAGAAGAGGAAGATATTGAGCGTCTAGAAGCCTTTGCAGAGCAATTATCACAGGCTGTTGATAACCTCTAAGTCGTTTTAACCTAAAAATGCCAGGGCTATCCTTGGCATTTTTAACTTGTCGGCTAGTGAGTGCTATTACTCTAAAAAAAGAGTTGAGAAGTTACTATGTTTAAATTAGTTTTACTTCTCATCACCTTATTTACTACCATAAAAATAATCTAAGACATTCAGAAAAGGAAAGTTATGAGATTAGAAGATATTCGACATGAAATCAATCACATTGATCAAGACTTGGTGGCGTTATTGGAAAAGCGAATGATGCTTGTCCATCAAGTGACGGCCTATAAGTTGACCAACCAGCTCCCTGTCCTAGATCAAGCAAGAGAAGACCAGATTTTGGCTAGAGTTTCGGACTTGGTTCAAGCGTCATCATTTGAGCCAGCTATCCATGAGACTTTTAAAACAATTATGGCGCTTTCTAGACAATATCAAAACCAAGAGATGGCAAAAGAGGCTACCGATGATTAAATCCCTTTCAGGACTTCCTAAACCTCAAATCAAACGGGCGCTTAGTCTAATAGGCTTGGCTCTTCCTATTGGCTTACTGGTAGGGATGGTTGATGCAATTTTTGGAAAAGGATTATTGCTACTATCTGCTTTTAGAGACCAGCATCTGCTCTGTTTTCTCCCTTTTCTTGCATTAGTGGGGCTTGGCATTAGTTGGCTTTATGAGACTTTCGGCAAAGAGGTGCGTCAGGGCATGGGCTTGGTCTTTGAAGTAGGACATGGTCAAAAAGATAAGATTCCTCCTATTCTGATTCCCTTGATTCTGGTTACGACGTGGTTAACTCATTTATTTGGAGCTAGTGCCGGTCGTGAGGGGGTAGCAGTCCAGATTGGAGCCACTATTTCTCATTATTGCCAAAGGTTTGTAAAGACTAAAGACCTTGGCCAAGACCTTTTAGTTATTGGTATGGCAGCTGGTTTTGCAGGCCTCTTTCAAACCCCGATTGCTGCAGTAGTCTTTGCCTTAGAAGTCCTATTACTAGGGACAATCTCTTATACGGCCTTACTTCCTTCCCTAGTTGCAGCCTACCTTGCTACTTGGACCTCGCATGCTTTAGGATTAGAAAAATTTACTGTTTTTATTACTGATCCACTGGTACTGACACCTTTAACTTTGGTCAAATTGATGGGATTAGGATTTGTGTTTGGCTTAGTAGGAAATGGTTTTGCTTACCTGCTTGCTTCGCTCAAGTCTTATTTTGGTCAAAAACTGCCTAATCTTCATGTTAGAATTGCCCTGATAGGTGCCTTTTTATCTATTGCTTTGTTTATGAGCCACTATGGACGATACAGTGGTTTAGGCACCAACTTGATTAACGCTTCCTTCTCTGGTCACACTATTTTGGCTTATGACTGGATGTTAAAAGCGCTACTGACTGCTCTCACCTTGTCAGCAGGTTTTCAAGGTGGAGAAGTAACTCCCCTCTTTTCTATCGGAGCTTCCTTAGGAGTTGTTTTAGCCCCTTATCTTGATCTCCCTGTATTACTGGTAGCAGCACTTGGTTATGTTACGGTCTTTGGGAGTGCGACAAATACTTTTTGGACCCCTGTTTTTATTGGTATTGAAGTATTTGGATCAGAGAATGTCCTAGCCTATTTTGTCACTTCCGCCGCAGCTTATATGGTCAGTCGTAAGCAATCCATTTACAGTTACCAAAAAGTATTTGTGGCTAAGGAGGTTCATCTCCCAGTAGAAAAAGAGTCGAAAAAATAGCTTTACAATAGAGTTTCTTTTTGTTAGAATAAATCCTGTGTGTAATGGACACACGAAAATTACGGCTAATCCGCTAAGACAAGTACTTAAGATTAGTAAGATAGGAGAATAAAAATGAATCCATTAATCCAAAGTTTGACAGAAGGTCAACTTCGCTCTGATATCCCTAGCTTCCGTCCTGGTGACACTGTTCGCGTTCACGCAAAAGTTGTCGAAGGAACTCGCGAACGTATCCAGATTTTTGAAGGTGTTGTTATTTCACGTAAAGGTCAAGGGATCTCAGAAATGTACACTGTTCGTAAAATCTCAGGTGGTATCGGGGTAGAACGTACATTCCCAATCCACACACCACGTGTTGATAAAATCGAAGTTATCCGTCACGGTAAAGTTCGTCGTGCGAAACTTTACTACTTACGTGCATTACAAGGTAAAGCTGCTCGCATCAAAGAAATCCGTCGTTAAAATGAGTCCCAGTGCCATCAGATGGTAAAAGACTAGATAATTCTGGTCTTTTTTTTGTTTTTTTGAACGGCAAAGAAAAAGTACAGAAGGCTTAAGTTATCTGAGGTTTAATCTTGCATTCCCCCTTTTTCTAGGTTACAATAGATAAGGTAATGATTTTTAGAGACCCCTTAGTTCAATGGATATAACAACTCCCTCCTAAGGAGTAGTTGCTGGTTCGATTCCGGCAGGGGTCATTTAAAGGTTCACTCATCTAGCTAGATGAGGAGAGCAATTAGATGTCAAAGGAGATGGTTTATACTAAATGTGTCTCCTGTTGTTGAAAAGCCAAGACAGTTTCCTCCAAAAACTGTTGAAGATGTGCCACTTTGCTCTTAGATTAGGGGCTCTTTTTCATTTTAGGCTAACAGGTTTGGAGTAAGGTCGGTCCTACCAATCGGGTTGTAGTAAAAGGAGGTTGCCTTTTGTCCCAAAGGAAGTCTATTGAACGCCGCATTGATTATGCTATTGTATTTCCTGTTTTTTGTTTATTAGTGTTGGGGCTTGTCTCTATTTATGTGGCGACTAGTTACGACTTTCCCCGGCATGTCTCATCAGTAATGTTGCAGCAGATTCTATGGATAGTTATTGGTACCTCTTTGGCTTTTGTTTTGATGTTTTTTAGTACAGAAGTTCTGTGGAAGTTGACCCCTTATCTTTATCTATTGGGGATTGGTCTGATGGTTCTACCCTTGATTTTCTTTAGTCACCAGCTAGTTGCTGCAACAGGGGCTAAAAACTGGATTACCATTGGTTCGTTAACCTTATTTCAACCTTCGGAATTTATGAAGATTGCTTATATTTTACTGATGGCAAGGGTGACAGTTTGGTTTAAGGGTAGAAAAAAACGTTATCATTTCAAGGACGATTGGAAATTATTAGGACTTTATTTCCTAGTCACTCTTCCGGTAATGGCCTTGCTTGCTTTGCAAAAAGATTTGGGAACTGCCATGGTTTTTCTGGCCATTTTGGCTGGCTTGATTTTGATTTCAGGAATTTCTTGGTGGCTGATTCTTCCCTTGGGACTCATTGTTCTAGCATTAATAGCAACTTTTTTCCTTGTCTTTTTATTTCCTGAAGGAAAAGACTTACTGCTGAAATTAGGAATGGATACCTACCAGCTTAATCGTATTTCTGCTTGGTTAACCCCTTTTGCTTTTTCAGAAACCATTGCCTACCAGCAGACACAAAGCATGATTTCTATTGGCAGTGGTGGCTTTTTTGGAAAAGGGTTTAATGTTTTGGAGTTGTCAGTTCCTGTCAGAGAAAGCGACATGATTTTTACTGTGATTGCTGAGAATTTTGGCTTTATTGGTGCTGCATTATTGTTAATGCTTTATCTGCTCTTGTTTTATCGGATGTTAAAGGTAATGTTTGAGTCCAATAATCTCTTTTACACCTATATTTCAACAGGTTTTATCATGATGATTTTATTTCATGTTTTTGAAAATATTGGTGCAGCTGTTGGGATTTTACCTTTGACGGGAATTCCTCTTCCCTTTATTTCTCAAGGAGGGTCGGCTTTGATTTCCAATTTGATTGGAGTGGGTTTAATATTGTCAATGAATTACCAGCATGTGTTGGCACGTGACAAAGAAAGTGAGAGAGAATTAAAGAGACGTGTCCGATATCATTAGTAAGAGGGGAAGTAATACTTGTCAAACAAGTCGCTACTTGCCCTCTTTTAATTTATGGAAATGACTATAATATTGGGTGAATGTGTGGTATAATGAAAGGTATGAATTATCACGATTATATATGGGATTTGGGTGGTACCTTACTCGATAATTACGAAATTTCAACCCAAGCCTTCGTTCAAACCCTCGCCTTTTTTAATCTTCCAGGTGAACACGATGCTGTTTACCAAAAATTAAGGGAATCAACAGCTATTGCGGTGGCAACTTTTGCGCCCAATCAGCCACAATTTTTACAAGAGTACAAGCAAAATGAAGCAGTAAAGCTAGCTCAGCCTATCTGGTGTTTAGGAGCTAAAGAAATTTTGGCAAAGATAGTTGCTTCGGGTGCGCGCAATTTTTTAGTATCCCATCGTGATCAGCAAGTCAACCAACTCTTGCGAAATGCAGGGCTTTTAGATTATTTCACGGAGGTTGTGACGGCTTCTAACGGCTTTGCTCGTAAGCCAAACCCAGAGAGTTTACTTTATTTAAAAGATAAATATGATATTAGTAGTGGCTTGGTTATTGGAGATCGTAATCTGGATAAACAAGCAGGACAAGCAGCAGGTTTTGACACCTTGCTTGTTGATGGTAGAAAAAACCTATTGGAGATAGTAGCATAGATGATTGAAGAAAACAAACAAGTTGAAGAGAAAGCACAAGAATATGATGCCAGCCAGATTCAGGTTTTAGAAGGGCTAGAAGCTGTCCGAATGCGTCCTGGGATGTATATCGGATCAACGTCTAAAGAAGGGCTACATCATTTAGTATGGGAAATTGTTGATAATTCTATTGATGAAGCATTAGCTGGTTTTGCGACTCATATCAAGGTGCTTATTGAGGCAGACAATTCAATCACAGTCGTGGACGATGGTCGTGGTATTCCAGTTGATATTCAAGCTAAAACAGGGCGTCCTGCCGTTGAAACGGTCTTTACCGTCTTGCATGCGGGAGGTAAATTTGGTGGGGGCGGCTACAAAGTGTCAGGAGGTCTCCATGGTGTAGGTTCCTCTGTTGTTAATGCCTTGTCCACCCAGTTAGATGTACGTGTTTATAAAAATGGTCAGATTCATTACCAGGAATTCAAACGTGGTGCTGTCGTAGCAGATCTTGCTGTTATTGGGACAACTGATACTACTGGAACGACTGTTCACTTTACTCCAGACCCTGAGATTTTTGCCGAGACAACGGAGTTTGATTACAAGGTTTTAGCTAAACGTATCCAAGAATTAGCCTTTTTAAACCGTGGTTTGAAAATCTCCATTACAGATAAACGATTAGGTATGAAGCAAGAAGAGCATTTCCATTATGAAGGTGGTATTGGCTCATATGTTGAATTTTTAAACGATAAAAAAGATGTCATTTTCAATACTCCCATTTATACCGATGGTGAATTAGATGGCGTTGCCGTAGAAGTCGCCATGCAATACACAACTAGTTATCATGAGACAGTCATGAGTTTCGCCAATAATATTCATACTCATGAGGGCGGAACCCATGAGCAAGGTTTTCGAACAGCCCTCACTCGAGTCATCAATGACTATGCGAAAAAAAATAAAATCCTCAAAGAAAATGATGACAATTTAACAGGGGAAGATGTTCGCGAAGGCTTAACAGCAGTCATTTCTGTCAAACATCCAAACCCTCAGTTTGAAGGCCAGACAAAAACAAAACTTGGCAATTCAGAAGTAGTTAAAATCACTAACCGCCTCTTTAGTGAGGCCTTCCAACGTTTTCTTTTGGAAAACCCACAAGTTGCTCGTAAGATTGTGGAAAAAGGGATTTTGGCTTCCAAAGCTAGAATTGCAGCTAAACGCGCTCGTGAAGTCACCCGCAAAAAATCAGGCTTAGAAATTTCAAACTTACCTGGTAAATTGGCAGACTGTTCGTCAAACGATGCTAGCCAAAACGAACTGTTCATCGTCGAAGGAGACTCCGCAGGCGGATCAGCTAAATCAGGTCGTAACCGAGAGTTTCAAGCCATCTTGCCTATCCGCGGTAAAATCTTAAATGTGGAAAAAGCAACCATGGATAAGATTCTTGCTAACGAAGAAATTAGAAGTCTCTTCACCGCTATGGGAACAGGCTTTGGTGCAGATTTTGATGTGTCAAAAGCTCGTTATCAAAAGTTAGTGATTATGACTGATGCCGATGTGGATGGCGCTCATATTCGTACCTTACTGTTAACGTTGATTTATCGCTTCATGAGACCAGTCTTAGAAGCAGGTTACGTTTACATTGCCCAACCACCTATCTACGGGGTGAAAGTTGGTAGTGAGATTAAAGAATACATTCAACCAGGCATTGATCAGGAAGAGAAACTAAAAACAGCTCTTGAAAAATATAGTGTGGGCCGTTCAAAACCAACTGTTCAGCGTTATAAAGGTCTTGGAGAAATGGACGATCACCAACTCTGGGAAACGACAATGGATCCTGATAATCGCTTAATGGCTCGTGTTACTGTTGATGATGCAGCTGAGGCAGATAAGGTATTTGATATGTTAATGGGCGATCGTGTAGAGCCAAGACGTGAATTTATCGAAGAGAATGCGGTTTATAGTACATTGGATATTTAGCCATTTTCTTACCCTAGTACTAAGCCTATCTCTAAGTTAACAAGAAGAATTAATGTCACGATGTCTGATGGCAAATGGACTGTGTGGTCATGTCTAAAAATAGTGCTAACGAATAGGTGTTGAGGCAGAGCTTTGACACCTATGCTAGTCTCTATTGTAAATGCCTTGTAAAGCACTTATTGGAGATTGTTGAATTGGTCAAATATGTTTTGAAATGCACTTGAAAGTATGTTATAATCGTAACGTTATAGTGTATTTTTGATAAAATTTTAATAAAAGGCGATTAAGGAGTTTCAGATTTTGCTGAAACAAACGTTGACAAATCGCATCTAATTAATAAGGAGATTCAGATGTCAAGCGGAATTATCTTGCTGATTGTGGCCATAGTCCTACTAGTGATTATCGCCTATCTAGTAGGTGTCATTATACGAAAACGTAATGATTCACTAATTACCAGTCTAGAGGAACGAAAACAGGCCTTGTTTGCCCTACCTGTCAATGATGAAATCGAAGAAGTAAAATCACTTCATTTGATTGGACAAAGTCAAACGTCTTTTCGTGAATGGAACCAAAAGTGGGTGGACTTGACCCTCAATTCTTTTGCTGATATTGAAAATCATATTTGTGAAGCTGAAAACTTAAATGATACTTTCAACTTTATCCGTGCCAAGCATGAAATCAATAGCGTTGAAAGTCAATTAAATCTTGTTGAAGAAGACATCGCTTCTATTCGTGAAGCGCTTGGTATTCTTAAAGAACAAGAAGAAAAAAATAGTGCACGGGTCACACATGCCCTTGATTTGTATGAAAAGCTGCAGGCCTCTATCTCTGAAAATGAAGACAACTTTGGTTCTACCATGGCTGAGATTAACAAGCAAATGACGAATATCGAAACGGAGTTTTCACAATTTGTCGCTCTTAATTCATCGGGTGATCCAGTAGAAGCTTCTGAGGTGCTTGATAGAGCTGAAGAACATACCATTGCTTTGGGACAGATTACCGAACAAATTCCAGCTATTGTTGCTAAGTTAGAAGATGATTTCCCAGATCAATTAGATGATTTAGAGTCTGGTTACCGTCGCCTACTTGAAGAAAATTACCATTTCTCAGAAAAAAATATCGAAGCCCGTTTCCAAGAGATTCGCGAGTCAATTCGTGCTAACTCTTCAGAATTAGTGACTTTGGATTTGGACCGTGCTAGAGAAGAAAATACTCATATTCAAGAGCGTATTGATTCCCTTTATGAACTCTTTGAACGTGAAATTGCAGCTTATAAGGTAGCAGCTAAAAATAGCAAGATTTTACCAAGCTATTTGGCACATGCTAAACGTAATAATGAGCAGTTAAAAAATGAAATCTCTCGCTTGTCTCGCAAATATATTTTGAGCGAAAATGAGGGACTCAACATTAAAGCTTTTGACAGGGATATTAAGGAAATCGAAGAGAGTACGCTTAAAATTGCAGAGCAGTTTAGCATGCAAGAAAAACCATTCTCAGAATTACAAGTTATTTTTGAACGTAGCATGAAGACTTTAGCTTCAGTGGAATCTGGTCAAATGGATGTCTTTGAAGCGGTTAAAGACATTGAAAAAATCGAATCGCATGCGCGTCAAAACCTAGAGATTTATGTAACTCAACTTCACATGATCAAACGTTACATGGAAAAGCGTAATTTGCCAGGCATTCCACAAGATTTCCTTAGCACTTTCTTTACAACGAGTTCTCAGTTGGAAGCCTTGATGGATGAACTCAGTAGAGGACGTATTAATATCGAAGCAGTTTCACGTTTATCAGAGGTTGCAATGGTTGCTATTGCAAACTTAGAAGAATTAACTTACCAAGTGGTTCAAAATGCGACGTTAACAGAGCAACTGCTACAGTATTCTAACCGATACCGTTCTTTTGAAGCTGGCGTTCAAAATAGTTTTGAACATGCTTTGAGACTGTTTGAGGTAGACAATGATTATCAAGCCTCCTTTGATGAAATTTCTTATGCGCTTGAAACGGTAGAGCCTGGCGTCACTGATCGTTTTGTCAATTCCTACGAAAAAACACGTGAACGGATTCGTTTCTGATAGCTTAAAGTCGTGACTCTTTGTCGCGGCTTTTTTGGTAGCAGTTCCTTAACCCCAAAGAGCTATGGGATAATGCTAAACTGAATTAATTAGTCGTATTTAGTGTAAAAGAAAGAGAGTGTATGGTAGCTGTTAAAAGATGATTAGTTTTAGATGTGGTCTTGATTCAAGAAGAAGTTATTAACTTACTTGGTCAAGAAGCAGGACATGCTCAGGAAATATCAGTTCTAACGGAAGAAGCTGATGGTTGGGCGGTTGGGGTTTAAGGAAGCCTTTACCAAACGGTGATGGGAAAATCTATCTATCCCCTGTTCTTGATGGTTATAATAGCGAAATTATTGATTTTACTTTGTCTCGCTCACCGGATTCCAAGCAAGTTCAAACCATGCTTGAGAAAGCTTTTCCAGCTGATAAGTACAAGGGAACCATTCTTCACAGCGATCAAGGGTGGCAGTATCAGCATCACTTTTATCATCATTTTTTAGAGAGTAAAGGCAGTCGTCCTTCTATGTCTCGTAAGGGTAACAGTCCTGACAATGGCATGATGGAGTCCTTCTTTGGCATTCTAAAATTCGAGATATTTTATGAGTATGAAAACTCTTATCGGTCTCTTGATGAACTGGAAGGAGCGATCACAGATGATATTTTTACTACAACAACAAACGAATCAAAGCAAAATTAAAAGGACTCAGCCCTGTACAATACAGAATTAAATCCTTTCAATAATTTCTTGTCCAACTTTTTAAGGGCGGTACAAATATTGAGTTTGTCTTTTTAAGTTACTGAAAAAATTTTTGCCAGAAGGATTTAGGTTTTTCGGAGGCTTGTTTGATGGGGCGCTCGCTTTCAGACTGTTTTAAAATAATGTCTAAACGTGTTTCGTTCAGATTTATCGCGTGATCGGTATGGAGAATAAAACCAAAAGGAGAGGTCATGTGTTTTTCTGTTACAATGGTAGCAGTCAGATGGTATTGCTTAGCCAATTTCATATAAAGTATTTGATATTGTGGTGCTAACTCTGAAGAAATTTTCAAAGCCAAAGGCTGGTAGGTCATGCTCAGGTTTGGTAACTCGGTTTCTAAATAGTTTTTAACCTTCTCATTTGTGGCCTCTGCTAAGGGCACACTTAAAATAACCCGTTCGGCATAGGTACCTAAGTAGTAGCGTTGTTGATCGGGGTCTAGCCTTTTGTCACTCAATGCTCTTTTTAATACTTTATCTTCTAATTTATCCATAAAACGCCTCACATCTTCCTATTTCTTTCATTATACCGATTTGCAGGGGAAAATGCCAATGTCATCTCCATAGGTGAATTTTCTGTAAATAAATGAAATATCTTGAATGTCAGTATGGAAATTGAATGGCGCTTTCATAAAGTTGCTTTTTAAGTTGATTAAAGGCCTAGTTTGTGGTATTATTAACATGTAAAATATTAAAACTCATAAGGAGAGTATTATAATGTCAATTATTACTGATGTTTACGCTCGCGAAGTCCTTGACTCACGCGGTAACCCAACACTTGAAGTAGAAGTTTATACAGAATCAGGTGCATTCGGACGTGGTATGGTTCCTTCAGGAGCTTCAACTGGTGAACATGAAGCTGTTGAACTTCGTGATGGTGACAAATCTCGTTACCTTGGTCTTGGTACACAAAAAGCTGTTGATAACGTTAACAACATTATCGCTGAAGCAATCATCGGTTACGATGTTCGCGATCAACAAGCTATCGACCGTGCAATGATCGCACTTGACGGTACTCCTAACAAAGGTAAACTTGGTGCTAATGCTATTCTTGGTGTTTCTATTGCTGTTGCTCGTGCAGCTGCTGACTACCTTGAAGTGCCACTTTACACTTATCTTGGCGGATTCAACACTAAAGTTCTTCCAACTCCTATGATGAATATCATCAACGGTGGTTCTCACTCAGATGCTCCAATCGCATTCCAAGAGTTCATGATCATGCCTGTTGGTGCACCTACTTTCAAAGAAGGTCTTCGTTGGGGTGCTGAAGTTTTCCACGCTCTTAAGAAAATTCTTAAAGAACGCGGACTTGTTACAGCTGTTGGTGATGAAGGTGGATTCGCGCCTAAATTTGAAGGAACTGAAGATGGTGTAGAAACCATTCTTAAAGCTATCGAAGCTGCTGGTTACGAAGCTGGCGAAAACGGCATCATGATTGGTTTTGACTGTGCATCATCAGAATTCTACGACAAAGAACGTAAAGTTTACGATTACACTAAATTTGAAGGTGAAGGCGCTGCTGTTCGTACATCTGCAGAACAAATCGACTACCTCGAAGAATTGGTTAACAAATACCCAATCATCACTATCGAAGATGGTATGGATGAAAATGACTGGGATGGTTGGAAAGCTCTTACTGAACGCCTAGGCGGACGTGTTCAATTGGTTGGTGACGATTTCTTCGTTACAAACACTGAATACCTTGCTCGTGGTATCAAAGAAAATGCAGCTAACTCAATCCTTATCAAGGTTAACCAAATCGGTACTTTGACTGAAACGTTTGAAGCTATTGAAATGGCTAAAGAAGCTGGATACACTGCCGTTGTATCACACCGTTCAGGTGAAACTGAAGATTCAACAATCGCTGACATCGCAGTTGCAACTAACGCTGGCCAAATCAAGACAGGTTCATTGTCACGTACAGACCGTATTGCTAAATACAACCAATTGCTTCGTATCGAAGATCAACTTGGTGAAGTGGCTCAATATAAAGGCATCAAATCATTCTATAACCTTAAAAAATAATCTCTTATCGAGATTAGGGGCGTAAAGCCTTGATATTAAGCACTTTGGGGCGCTTTCCCAAGGTGCTTTTTTGTTTTAAATCTTTCTTTAACACCTAGGAGTGAAACACCAAATGGAAAGTTGACTTTTCTTAGGACTATTCCCTTGTGATAGTTTAGTTCGCTGTTGGTTCACCATTCAGAGGATAGGGTCTAATGTTATCTGTTTTTTGTTTCTGAAAGTCTTTGCTTTCTTATCAGCTGGACATTTAGTAAGGGGAGGGGACTTATAATTTAGAATCATACCGATTTTTTTGTTATTTTTTGCTAATAATGGTAAGAAAGGGTTTACATTTAAGTCATTTTTTACTATAATATAGATGATAAGAATTGGATAGTTGTTTCGTTACAACAGTACAATATAGCTAGCCTTGTTTTGTAATAACTCTTTGAGTTTACCTAAAAACAACTATTTGTATTTTTATCAGTTGTTTATTTATTTGTTGGATAAGGAGGTAAGCGTTATGTTACAATTTACTTCAAATATTTTAGCTACTAGCGTAGCCGAAACAACTCAAGTTGCTCCTGGAGGTTGTTGCTGCTGCTGTACTACTTGTTGCTTCTCAATTAATGTTGGGGGCGGTAGTGCTCAAGGTGGTAGCGGTAGCTATACACCAGGTAAATAATCTATTTAATATCTCTATTTGATGGTGATATCAGTGTGATTGGTTTGCTAGCGACTAGGTTACGATGAGTAACAGCTGATGTGACTTATCTTAAATAGGGGTGTTAGGACATGAGGCAGTGGTAATCGTTTTGGTTCTAATGTCTCTAGGTAATTAGCAGGTGCTACTTGGTACCTGCTAATTACTATATGTTCGTAGAGTAAGACAGGAAAGATAGATATGCCATTTTTTGCAAAAGGAAAACCCAATTCAGACAATTATCCTCCTTTAACATTGGAGAAGGCAAGACAATTATTTGAGTTTAATACCAATCACTTATCTTTATCAGGCTATCACCATCAAACGGTGCTAAGGACATCAAAACAGTTAGTTGCTCAACATTTAATGCCGAATGAGACAGACAATCTGAGTCAACGTTTTTTAATGAATTACAAGAGTAATAATAGTTACTTGGGATTTCAAGCTAGCGTGGTTGACTTTTTTACTGATTCTGCGGTGGCAACTTTTTCAAGTAGTGCTTACTTTGAAAGTAGAGAAAACATTATTCCTCTGCCCAAACCAACAAAGATAACAACTGCCCTTTCGACCTGTATTACCCAAAGAAGGAGTCATCGTCACTTCGTAGATCAGGAAATGCCTTTTCAGGATTTGGCTAACCTCCTTTACTATGCTTGTGGGGTCAGTGCTGAAGCACCCATTAAAGACGGTATGCCAGAAAAAGTTACCCTAAGAAATTGTGCTTCTGGAGGAGGCTTATACCCCATTACTTTGATTTTTTATGCTAGAAATGTCAGTAAACTAAAAGATGGTTTCTATGAGTATCTACCTTACCAACATGCCTTAAGGAGCCATCATATTAGTTTTGAAGAAAATATTAGGGCCTTTGCAGAATACGGTGCCATTAATGCCGAAAGCTGCAATCTTGTTGTCATTTATGTATACCATTACCTCAAAAACACACGCAAATATGGCAATCAAGCAACTGCCTATGCTTTCATTGAATCAGGTGAGATAGCTCAGAATATTCAATTAACAGCGACTGCCCTCGTTTATGGCAGTATTGATATTGGAGGTTACAACAAGGAGTACCTCCAAGAAAAATTAGGGTTAGACGGACTAAACCAGCATGTGATTCACATGACACTTGTAGGAAATAAGGAGTCTCAATGAAATACCAACTAAATAGTAATGTTCGTATCGTCCAATTTCAGGATACCTTTTGTTTTAGAAAGGGTATCTGGGATTTTAATGAAGCTGTCTTAGATGTTTCGCAAGAACCTCAGGCTTTAAAAGAGGCTTATCGAGAAATTGTGACAACCTTGATTGAGGGTGGCATTCTTGATACTGACTCCTATGAGAAGAGTTTGGAAGCTGACTTATTTGCGACATTTATGGAAGTCATCACAGCTTTGTATTATAATGATGTGCTTATGTTAGAAGATGATTATGCCCTTGAAGAGAATGTCATGAAAGTCTTAATGGGGAATTTTCGATTTATGGCAACAGCAGGACATACCAAAAATACGGATCCTGTCCTTTTTATCAGTGATTCAACCTATGTTAATGAATCGGCCAAACTGTTAGCTGACCAACTGCAATTACCTTTGCAAGTGGCTAGTGACGATTTGAAAATGCTAATCCAACAAACTGATGTTAGTTCTCGTTTGGATGCCTTGACCCATCACCGTAGTATGAAGTGTTTATCTGAAGCTTTAAAGGGTTATCAGAGTATTGTTGTTTGTCAAGAACGATTGAATATTATGATGTTACGCCATCTGAATGAGATTAGTGTGGCTCTTAATATACAACTGGTGTTAGGTTTTGTGGATGGTCCCTTCTTACATGCTTGTACCCTAAATCCTCCTCATAGTGCTGATTTCGATAGTTTGGAAAGAAGGGTTTTGGCTCGATTGCAAGACCATGTTCTTTACCAGCATTTTGCTCAGCAGGCCTTGCCAACGACACAAGCGGTTAGTCAAGCTTATTTGCCCTTGCTCAATGTTTTAATGAATTTGGTGGTTAGCGAAGCTTTTATTATTGCTCAGACAGGTAGTTCAAAATTTGAAGGCCGTTTGCTAAGTATCTATTTGCCAACCCTTGAAATTCAGGTTCAAGATATTCTGAAGATGTCAAATTCTCAGGCACAGGGTGCTCTGGCAAAATTAAAATATGAGGATCAGCAAATATCAACTCGCGAGATTGTTAGAAAACTCCTTAGTGAAGAAGAATAAGGAGGACCGTTATGTTACAGTATTACCCTTCCTTTAATCATATTTTTGATAAACTCAAAGGCTTAAGTGGTAACCGGACAGGTATTTTAAATCAATCGCAAATGCCTGTTTGTAATCACCCTCATGATGTTTACTTAAAGAGTGTGACTGGTCAGATGCCTGATTATCATAAGCAATTTATTGGGGAATTGAGTCAGGTCAGCTACCATATTATCGGTTATGGCAGCCATTACGAAGAAGCCCTGATCAGATATTTAGGGGAAAGCATTGAACGTTATGCGAGTATTATTTCTGGTGATTTATTGTCGGATCGAATAGTCTATGCTTCTCATAAGGAATTAAGTCAGACAGACCGAGTGATGCCGTTAGAGTATTTACAGGTCTTTACTCAGGAACAAATTGAACGTTGTCTGGAATTGAGCATGGTTATGTGCGACAAAATGGTGACAGAAGATGATGTCTTGGGTTGGGTTAAGTGTCCTATGTTTTTTGAAGAGCAAGACATGTACGTTCCGGTTCAGATGCTCTGCATTGGTTATAAAACTAATGAGGCTGTGGGTGAAAAGCATGTTATTCCAGGTTTTTCAACAGGTACAGCTTCTCATACTACGTTAGAAGCAGCTATGTGCAATAGCCTGATTGAGTATATTCAAATTGATTCCATGATGCTGAGTTGGCACACCAAAAAGCCTTGTCCTAGAATTATTATTGATGACCCTGATATTCAGGCGATTTTAGAAGAAGCAAGATTGGGAAAAGAGAGCTTGTATGAGATTATTCCTATTGATATGACCGTAGGCGATGACAACCCGCTTTACACCTTTGGGATTATCCTTAAAAATAAATACGATGAGGGTCCCTATCTCTTATTTGGGGTCCAAGCTGGCTTGGATCCTAAACACACCTTACTAAGGGGAATCATGGAGGCGGCAGCTATTAGTTACAGTTATTACTATAATCTCTTATATAAGAAAGAAGCGCTTCAAAATATTGAGAGCAAGAACCCTCTCTTTTTAGATTTGGATAGCAATGTGTTTTATTATGCCCATCCCAAAAATCAGGCCCATAAATGGCAGGCTTTTGAGCCTTTGATTTCAGGAGAAATCCTGCTTAGTGATTTGGCAGATCATTCTGGTAAGGATAAGAAAGAAGAGTTGAAAATATTATTGGCATATACTAAAAAAGTCAGCCCAAATGCTGTCTTTCTGGACATTACCCCTCCTGAAGCAGCAGAAAAAGGTTGGTATGTAACCCGTGTCTTAACCCCTGAACTTCTTGAAATGTGTATTCCAGCATTTCCTTTTGCTAATCATCCACGAATGAGACAGTTTGGAGGTGTGACGAATGCCTTTGTTCACCCAATGCCTTAATCTTTGTTTCTTACTGGTGACCTGTTGCCCCTCAATTCCCATGCAAGCGGTATTTGGGAAAGGAAAGAATGGCTATGGGTTTAATCTCATTGCTTTTCTAAGAGCAGTTCTTGTTTACTACTTAATCGCTTTAATGGGTATTTATTTATTATCACCTGAGTTTAGCTTATCCTTTGGTGAAATTGATGCAACCCTCATTCTTATGGGACTAGGATTGAGTGTTTTGATGTTAGGGGTTGAAGTGGCCTTCTTACATGGGCTTCGCTGCTGGCAAAAACGACAGTGGCTTCCCTTGGCTTTCTCCTTTGTTGGGACGACACAAGAATGGAACAAGCTGGCTTATCCCTTGCTTTTAGCTTTTTTTGAAGAACTAACCTATCGTTTTTTATGGTTTGATATCCTAATGAACCAATGGGACCTGCCACTTATTGTGGTGCTTGTGTTGACCAGTTGTTGTTACGCCTTAAACCATTTGCTCATGGGAAAATCCATTTTCTACGCTAAATTGGTAACGGGTTTTAGTTACGGCAGCCTTTATTACCTCACTGGGAATCTGTGGTTGGTTGTCATCATTCATGTTACAAGCAATTTGTTGGTCGAGTGCCTTAGTCATCTTCAAGCAAGACATAAGAAGGTGGTGGACTAATGATGGTAGTAGTTTTAGTAGCCGTTTTAAGTTTAATAACGCTTTGGTTGACCAGTCATCGGAGACGTCGTTTGGTCAGATGGCATTTTAAATGGATAAGAATCTTGTCCTATCAGAACTGGCTAGATGTCCTACTGGGTGTGGTGCAATTTGCTCTTCTTCTCGTTGTCTTGTTTTTAGACCTTGCGGGTCTTAGGTTAGGAGACGTCTTGACCTTTTTGGGACAAGTCACTTGGCAATGGGGAATTATGAGCTATTTGCTATTATACTTACTGTCCTTGGTAGAAATGACACTTTTGACTTTGGTCCTTATCTTTGATGTTGGACTCCAAAAAGATAGTCGCTTGCTGTTTCAAAAGCTGACGTGGTTAGCTTTTAAACAAGAGAAGCCAATAACTAGTTTGCTCTTACTCAGTTTTGTTGTATTGGCTGATAGTGTCTTTTATTTAGGTTTATTACTTTTGTTAGGAAAAGGCTCATTAATGAGTTTGTCCGTGCTAGTTTTAGGTTATGCTTTGGTGAAGGCCTGTCGTTATTCAGGTTGGTTAAATTGTCTTTTAGCCTTTTGTCTCTTTACGGTGATTGGGATTTGGGCGGTAACAGCCACTCTATTATATGGTTGGTTGATTGGTTTGTTATTATTGACCCTGACTTATCTGATGATTAGTTTTAAAGAGCAACGGTAAGGTTGAAAAAAGGAGTAGTATATGAGTTTTGTGCAATTAACAGATGTTGTTAAAGTCTATAAAGGTGGTAAAAAGGCTGTTGACAACGTCTCGATGACCATTGAAGAAGGTAAGATTTACGGTTTGCTAGGACCAAATGGTGCGGGTAAGTCTACCCTCATTAATCTGATTTTAGGCTTAATTCCCTTGACTTCTGGGGAAGTCACTATTTTACAGCAATCTCAAAAGGCTATTCGCAAAATTAGCTCACAAATTGGCTATGTTCCCCAAGATATTGCTGTCTACCCTGATTTAACCGCTTATGAAAATGTGGAACTTTTTGGATCGCTGTATGGTTTAAAAGGAAAGCAACTGAAAGAGCAAGTTTTAAAAAGTTTAGCTTTTGTAGGTCTAGAATCCCAAGCCAAACAATTTCCTAGTCAATTCTCAGGAGGAATGAAGAGACGCTTGAATATTGCCTGTGCTTTGGTTCATTCTCCCAAACTAATTATTTTTGATGAACCAACTGTTGGGATTGACCCGCAGTCTCGAAATCATATTTTAGAATCTATTCGCCTTTTGAATTCAGAAGGAGCTACGGTTATTTACACCACCCATTACATGGAAGAAGTCGAAGCTCTTTGTGATTATATCTTTATCATGGACCATGGTCAGATTATTGAGGAAGGTCATAAGCTTGAACTGGAAAAACGCTATGCTGCCGACCTGACCAATCAGATTCTAGTGACTTTGACAGACCCTCAACAGGTGGAGATGTCCAACAGACTAGGCTGGAGCTTGACAACTGCTGATGATGAGTCAGTTTTAGTGATTGAAAATGGTGACATTGCTACGGTAGTTCGTCAATTAACAGAGGCTAATATTGGATTTAGTGAGATTAAACATAACCACTTGAATTTAGAAGAAATCTTCTTGCACTTAACGGGTAAGAAGCTAAGAGATTAGAGGTTATTATGGTTTTATTACATTTAATCAAAAAAGAAAGTTTGCAGATTTTTCGAAATCGAACAGCCTTATTGATGATGGTGGTTTTTCCAATTGTGATGATTGTGATTTTAAGTTTTGCCTTTAAATCCAGTTTTAACACAGCGACGACAGTTCCTAAATTAACGGTGCGTTATCAATTGGAAGGGGAGAAGACGGATTATCAGAAGAACTTTCTTGCCTTCTTAAAGGTTTTAAATAAGGAATTGAAACTAGAAGCTAAACCTAGCAAGTCGCTTGAAGCGGACAAAAAGAAGGTTAGTGAAGGAGCATTGACTGCCACTTTAGAGGTGAAGAAAAACCAAAGCATTAAGGTAACCACCAATGCGATTAACCAGCAGAATGCTGACTTGATTAACATGCTGGTGACCAATTATGTGGATAATGCTAAGACCTATGACTCAATAGCTGACCTTTATCCTCAACGATTAGCAGAGATAAAAAAACGCAAAGTGGATTTTGTTAAAGTAAGTTCTGTTCAGACCAGCAAAGGAATGACTTCGGCTGATTATTATGCCATTTCCATGTTTACCATGATTACCTTTTATAGCATCATGTCAGCGATGAATCTTGTCTTATCCGACCGGCAACAGCGCACCACTAATCGTATTCACCTCACAGGTGTTTCGCCTAGCCTTCTTGTTTTTGGAAAATTGATAGGAGCCATGTTGGCGACGACAGTCCAGTTGGGCATTCTTTATATCTTTACGAGGTTTGTTTTGCGAGTTAATTGGGGAACCAATGACTGGCAAATTATTGGAGTAACAGCTTCTTTGATTTACCTGTCTGTGGCTATTGGTATCGGAATGGCTACTAGTATTAGCAATGAATCTTTCTTGACGGTGGCTTCAAATGCAGTTATTCCTATCTTCGCCTTTTTGGGAGGAAGCTACGTTCCTTTAGCAACTCTAAATAGTCCTTTGATTAATCAATTGTCCAATATTTCTCCCATCAAGTGGGTTAATGATAGTTTGTTTTACCTTATTTTTGGAGGGCAGAACAATCCAATCCCAGTGACCTTGATGGTTAATATTAGTCTTGGAACAGTCTTTATTCTACTCGCTTTAATAGGAATGAGAAAGCAGGTGACCACATGAGTCGTTTTATAAAAGCGTTATTTGTTAAAATACGACGGAAAAAAACCAGTTATGTGACCTTCATCTTGTTGCCTATTTTAACCACTTTATTGGCTCTCTCTTTGAGTTTTTCAGGCAACAGCCAAGCTAAAATTGGTATTTTGGATAAGGACCATAGCCAGATTTCAAAGCAATTTATTGCCCAACTTAAACAAACTAAAAAGTATGACATCTTCACTAAATTAGAAGAAGAACACATTGATAATTACCTTCAGGATAAATCTTTAGAGGCTGTGCTCACTATTGATAAAGGGTTCTCAGAGAAAGTGTTGACAGGTAAGGCGCAAGAACTCAAACTTCGCTCTATTGCTAAGAGCGAGATCACAGAATGGTTTAAAGCGCAAGCCAATTACCTTTTAGAAAATTACAATATTATGGGGGATGTGGCTGCTGGGAATCAAAAAACCTTTGATCAGATTCTGAAGAAAAACAAGAGTCTATATTATCAGGTTAACCAAGTAACTTTGGCAGACCGCTCACGTAGTAAATCCGTGTCCTCCACTACAACAGGCTTTTTATTGATTTTGATGTTAGGAAGTACCAGTGTGATTTACAGCGGTATTTTAACAGACAAGTCCAGTCATATCTATAACCGCTTGGTCTTGTCAACATTATCCCGCTTTCAATACATGCTTAGTTATGTTTGCGTGGGTCTTGTTGCCTTTGCCATCCAACTTGTGATTATGCTCGGCTTATTGAAAGCATTTAATGTTAGTTTTTACATCCCAATGCAGATGCTCTTATTAGTTTTCTTCCTCTTTAGTTTATTGGCAATAGGTTTTGGCTTATTGATTGGTGCCGTAACACAAAATACTCAACAAAGTAGTCAGTTGGCTAACCTCATTGTGATGCCAACGTCAATGTTAGCAGGGTGTTTGTGGCCTTTATCTATTACCCCTTCTTACATGCAAGCTATCGGAAAATTATTACCGCAAAATTGGGTTTTATCAGCGATAACGACCTTTCAGAGTGGTGGTGGTTTATCAGAAGCTTGGCCTTACTTGTTGGCCTTGTTGGCAACTGCAGCAACCTTTATAATCCTTTCTAGTTTATTATTAAAACCTGCCCAATCATAAGGCATTTGGGGAAGGTTATCTTTCTTTACGGTGTATTAATAAAAGAAGCGATAGCATCAATTTAACGGCTCTTTCGTCACTAAAGTTGATGCTTTTTTTGCTGAAAAACGATTAAGTTTCTAAGATTCTTCTTGATTTTTAAGAACTCTTTCTTTTTTTGTCATTATTTCTGCTGCAATGTTTGTTTTTTAGTGAAGTAATTCTCTTTTTTGTTGATATGATAACGATTAAACTTTTAATAACATTAACTTTTTGAAACAAAATGTTAAAAAATGTATTTATTTTACCAATTCTTTTTGTTACAATAAGCATGTATGAAACGCATTAAACAAAAGGAGTTTTTATGTTAAACAGGAAATTTTTCACTTATGCTTCATTGCTAGCGTTGGTTGCTGTTCCTACCGTTGTTGAAGAAGTTGTTTTGCAACAACACCCCGTCTATGCAGAGGAAGTACTTGCTCCTAAGGCAGAAACACCTGCTGTAACTGGTGTTAAAGAGGCAGGTGCTGCAACAACTCCCTTAACAACTATTGAGGACACCAAACCAGCTCCGACGACATCAACTGTTCCACAAGAGGCAGCAGGAATGGGCGCAGAAGAAATGTCTGTCAGTCCTGAAGTATTGGCGAATGCTAATGGTAGCCAGCCGATTTCACAAGTTAGGACTAGCCCTGAAGGAAAACCTTACACTGTAACAGGTAAAATAATCAGTGTTGTCAATGGTTGGGGTGGCAATGGCTTCTACATTCAAGACAGTAATGGTACAGGGCTCTATATCTATCCTGGGAAAGATTTGGGATATGCTAGTGGCGATATTATCCAACTAACAGGTACCCTTACTAATTTCAAGGGTGAGTTACAGCTCAAAAGCATTACTGCCCACAAAAAATTGGAAGGGCAACTTCCTACTCCTGTTAAAGAAACAACTATTCCAGAATTAGAAAAAGCAAACCCGTCCACCCTTGTTAAGTTATCCAATGTAACAGTGGGAGAGATTGCTTCTGATAAGTACGAAACATCTTCCTTTAAGGTTACGGATAAGGACGGTCAGAGTGTGGCGGTACGCTTAGACAACCGTACTGGCATCAAAACATCTGACTTGGCAGCTAAGATTGGTTCAGGTGATGTGATCAACTTGACCGCCATCTTGTCAACAGTTGATGGTAACTTACAATTGAAACCATTTACCCTTGACCAATTTGAAGTGGTAAAACAAGCTGTGAGAAAAGAAGATACTACACCAGTTGGTAAGCTTGTTAAAATTGGAGATATTCAAGGCACTAGCCATACATCGCCACTTCTCAAAAAAGCGGTCACCGTAGAACAGGTTGTTGTCACTTATTTAGACGATTCCACTCATTTTTATGTTCAAGATTTGAAAGGAGATGGCAAGGTCGCGACTTCAGATGGCATTCGTGTTTTTGCTAAAAACGCTAAGGTTCAAGTCGGTGATGTTTTGACCATTTCAGGTGAGGTGGAAGAATTCTTTGGTCGTGGTTATGAGGAACGTAAGCAGACTGATCTTACCATCACTCAAATTGTGGCTAAAACAGTGACCAAAACAGGGACAGCTCAAGTTCCAGCACCGCTTGTTTTAGGGAAAGATCGTGTCGCACCAGCCAATATTATTGATAATGATGGCTTACACATCTTTGATCCAGAAGAAGACGCTATTGATTATTGGGAATCAATGGAAGGCATGTTAGTGGCAGTTGATGATGCTAAAATCCTTGGTCCATTGAAAAATAAAGAAATCTATGTCTTGCCTGGCTCCAGTACAAGACACTTGAATAATTCAGGTGGAGTATTACTTCCAGCCAATTCTTATAACACAGATGTGATTCCTGTTCTTTTCAAAAAAGGCAAACAAACCATTAAAGCAGGCGACTCTTACAAAGGAAGATTAGCTGGGCCAGTATCTTATAGCTATGGCAATTACAAGGTCTTTGTTGATGACAGCAAAAACATGCCAGATTTAATAGACGGTCATTTAAAACCTGAAAAAACAAACTTGCAAAAAGACCTTAGCAAGTTAAGCATTGCTTCTTACAATATTGAGAACTTCTCAGCCAATCCTTCTTCAACTAAAGATGAGAAGGTCAAACGGATTGCCGAATCCTTTATTCATGATCTAAATGCTCCAGACATTATTGGATTAATTGAAGTGCAAGATAATAACGGGCCGATTGATGATGGGACAACAGATGCGACACAAAGTGCGCAACGCCTCATTGATGCCATTAAAAAACTAGGTGGGCCAACCTATCGTTATGTTGATATTGCTCCAGAAAATAATGTTGACGGAGGTCAACCAGGTGGTAATATTCGAACTGGATTCCTTTATCAACCAGATCGCGTCAGCCTTTCTGATAAGCCAAAAGGTGGTGCTAAGGATGCTCTATCTTGGGTTAATGGAGAATTAAACCTCAGTGTTGGTCGAATTGATCCAACCAATGCCGCTTGGAAAGACGTTCGGAAATCATTGGCAGCAGAATTTAGCTTCCAAGGTCATAAAGTCATTGTCGTTGCCAACCATTTGAATTCTAAACGTGGGGATAATGCCCTTTATGGTCGTGTGCAACCAGTCACTTTTAAATCTGAGCAAAGACGTCACGTCTTGGCTAATATGCTAGCACAATTTGCAAAAGAAGGGTCAAAACACCAAGCTAATATTGTGATGTTAGGTGACTTTAACGATTACGAATTTACAAAGACCATCCAATTGATTGAAGAAGGGGGTATGGCTAACTTGGTGAGCCGACATGATCTTGCAGATCGTTATTCATACTTCTATCAAGGAAATAACCAAACCCTTGATAATATGTTAGTTTCACGCAATTTGCTTGGTCACTATGACTTTGACATGGTTCATGTGAATTCTCCATTTATGGAAGCGCATGGTCGTGCGTCTGACCATGACCCATTGTTGCTCCAATTGTCTTTTAAAAAAGCATCAAATGATGAAAAAGTTCTAGTCGTGCCAGCGCCAGCGGCTACTGGTCAGCAAAAGGTGGCAGCAAAACCATTAGCTACTGCTCCTAAGAAAGTAGAAAAAACCTTGCCAAAAGCAGGGGAAAAAGCTGGCTTTGTGATGACTATGTTAGGAATAACCAGCATGTTTGCTTCCTTTAGCCTGTTTGGTAAAGGTAAGGAAAAACAATAAACACGGAAAGTCTTTGAATCCCATAGTGGTTCGTTACAGGTCTGAGAACTATCTCGGGCCTTTTTGTTTCTTGATGGAAGAAGCAGGTGACGTTTTTTAATGGAACCGGCTTAGGAATCAACCAGATTAACTATAGAAGAGAATATAAAGGCCTTGATGCCGTGTGATAGGGAACAAGTGGGGAAGATTTTTGCATTTTGGGATAAAGGAAATGAAATGTGATGGGCTTTGTCAAGATAATCTTTTTGTGGTACAATGTAGCTGTTGCTTTGCAACCCTTGGTGCTTAGTTCCCTTTCACCAAGCATATTAGAAACGTAGGTAGATCCGTTGAGGACTATCCTGACGTCAAAGGAGAAAAAAATGCTTACATTAACCGTACGTGACTATGTTCACATTGCTTTGGTGGCTGCTCTATATGTGGTCCTAACCATTACCCCACCCTTAAATGCTATTTCTTATGGCATGTATCAATTTCGAGTATCTGAGATGTTGAATTTTCTAGCTTTTTACCATCGTAAGTACATTATTGCAGTGACTTTGGGATGTATGATTGCTAATTTTTACAGCTTTGGGCTGATTGATGTCTTTGTTGGTGGCGGATCGACCCTTGTTTTTGTCACTTTGGGAGTGATTTTATTTGGCAAGTATCAAAGAGATTATCTCTTTAATGGTCTCTTTAACAAGGCATTCTTTTACTTTTCGTTTTTTTTCGCAGCTTCTATGCTTACCGTAGCGATTGAATTGTATTTCTTTGGGGCTCCATTCTTTTTGACTTGGTTCACCACAGCTGTGGGAGAATTGGCTTCGCTTCTGATTGGCTCGCTCATTATTGATAAGCTAGCTAAGCGTATCACCTTTTATTAACGACTGATAAACTGATATTGAGAAGAGTTAGGCAAATGCCCAGCTCTTTTTTGTTAACTTTTCAAGCTTGGTATAAACTAATGATTTATACGAGTGACTGGTCTTTATTTTTAGTTTTTTTAAGCAAAGAAAAGCTATTGTGGGGTTCTCAGGTTGGTTTTTGGGGTGTGGTTTTTCAAATATCTTTTTTATTTTCTTCCGACAAGGAAATAGCTTATTTTCCTTCTTTTATGATAAAATAAGGATATGAAAAAACGCATAAGAGAACTGACAGAGTTGCTTAATCGCTACCGCCAAGAATATTATACCAATGATGCCCCCTCTGTTTCAGACAGTGACTACGATAAACTTTATCGAGAATTAGTTGCTCTTGAAAAAGACTATCCAGAGTATGTTTTGCAAGATAGTCCTACTCAGCAGGTTGGTGGAACCATCCTAACCGGTTTTGAGAAATATCAGCACCAGTATCCGCTTTTTAGTTTGCAGGATGCTTTTTCACGTGAGGAGCTAGATGCATTTGATAAGCGTGTCAAGGCTGAATTTCCGAATGCCACCTATTTAGCAGAATTAAAAATTGATGGCTTATCTATTTCCTTGAGTTATGAGAATGGCCTCTTACAGGTTGGGGCAACACGGGGCGACGGCAATATCGGTGAGAATATTACAGAGAATATCAAAAAAATTAAGGATATTCCTCACCAATTGAGTGAACCTTTAACCATCACTGTTCGAGGAGAGGCTTACATGTCTCGTCAGTCTTTTAAAGCTATTAATGAAGAGCGCCAGGAAAATGGGGAAACCGAATTTGCCAATCCTAGAAATGCTGCTGCGGGTACCTTGCGACAATTAGATACAACTGTCGTTGAAAAACGCCAATTAGCTACTTTTTTATATCAAGAAGCTAGCCCGACCAATCGAAGCCAACAAGATGAAGTGTTAGCTGAGTTAGCTGATTTAGGATTTTCAGTTAATCCGCGCCGCTACTTGTCCTCGTCCATGACTGAGATTTGGGACTTTATCCAAACTGTAGAAGCAAAACGAGATCAATTGGCTTATGATATTGACGGGATTGTCATCAAGGTGAATAGTCTAGCCATGCAAGAAGAGCTAGGGTTTACGGTTAAAGCCCCACGCTGGGCCATTGCCTACAAATTTCCAGCAGAGGAAAAAGAAGCGGAAATCCTTTCGGTTGATTGGACAGTGGGACGAACAGGTGTGGTCACGCCTACAGCTAATTTAACACCGGTCCAACTCGCGGGGACAACCGTTAGTCGTGCCACTCTGCATAATGTGGATTATATTGCAGAAAAAGACATTCGTATTGGCGATACAGTGATTGTATATAAGGCAGGGGATATTATTCCTGCTGTTTTACGTGTGGTCTCTGATAAACGTCAGGATCAAGTGCCGATGTGGCTTCCAAGCCAGTGCCCATCTTGTCAGAGTGACTTAGTTCATTTTGAAGACGAAGTGGCTCTGCGCTGTATTAATCCCCTATGCCCAAGTTTAATCCAGAGGAGCTTGGAGCATTTTGCTAGTCGTAATGCCATGAATATTGCTGGCTTAGGTCCGGCTGTTGTGGAAAAACTCTTTTTGGCAGGGTTTGTCCACGATGTGGCTGATATTTATAGGCTTACCAAAGATGACTTGCTGCAGTTAGAAGGCATTAAGGAAAAATCGGCTGAGAAATTACTAGCTGCTATCGAAGTATCCAAAGCGAATTCGGCTGAAAAATTATTGTTTGGTCTAGGGATTCGTCATATTGGTGCCAAGGCCAGTCGGCTCATTTTAGAGACTTATGGAGATTTGACTGCTCTTTTGTTTGCAACAGAAGAGCAGATTGCTGCTATCGATGGACTCGGGACAGTCATTGCCAAATCGCTTGTCCAGTATTTCCAGCAAGAAGCTGCGGCTCTATTAATAGAGGAACTAAGAACTGCAGGAGTAAACCTGATCTATTTGGGGCAAAAAGTTGATAGCAGTGCGGAACTTTTTGGGCTAACGGTTGTTTTGACAGGTAAGTTAGAAAAGCTGAACCGTAACGAAGCCAAGGCCAAATTAGAAGCTTTGGGTGCTAAGGTTACCAGCAGTGTGTCTAAGAAAACGGATTTGGTAATTGCAGGTAGTGATGCTGGTTCTAAGTTGGAAAAGGCACAGAATTTAGGGATTAGAATTGAGGGTGAAGATTGGCTATGCCAGCTTTAAGTGAGGTAATATTATGAAAAAGCAAATGAGAGCACGTCTCATTTATAACCCAACATCAGGACAAGAAATCATGAAAAAAAGTGTTCCTGAAGTGTTGGAGATCTTGGAAGGATTTGGTTATGAAACATCTGCCTTTCAAACAAAGGCAGAAAAGCATTCTGCTTTAAAAGAAGCTAGGAGAGCAGCGGAAGCTGGGTTTGATTTGCTGATTGCTGCTGGCGGTGATGGTACTATTAATGAAGTGGTTAATGGGATTGCTCCCTTGAAAAAACGTCCTAAGATGGCTATTATTCCAACAGGAACAACCAATGATTTTGCCAGAGCCTTGAAAGTACCAAGAGGTAATCCTAGCCAGGCAGCGAAATTAATTGGTAAAAACCAAACCATTCAAATGGATATTGGCAGGGCTAAGAAAGACACCTATTTTATCAATATTGCTGCAGCAGGGAGTTTGACTGAGTTAACCTACAGCGTCCCAAGTCAGTTAAAAACCATGTTTGGCTACTTGGCTTATCTTGCCAAGGGAGTTGAATTGTTGCCTCGTATCAGCAATGTTCCTGTTAAAATTACCCATGATCAAGGTGTTTTTAAAGGGGAAGTTTCCATGATTTTTGCAGCCATTACCAATTCTGTCGGTGGCTTTGAAATGATTGCCCCTGATGCCAAACTAGACGATGGGATGTTTACCTTAATTTTGGTAAAAACTGCCAATCTTTTTGAAATAGTCCGTCTCTTGCGGTTGGTTTTGGACGGCGGTAAACATATTACAGATCGGCGCGTGGAATATATTAAAACCAGTAAGATTGTTATTGAACCCCAATCTGATAAGCGCATGATGATTAATTTAGATGGAGAATATGGCGGTGATGCCCCAATTACTCTTGAGAATCTGAAAAACCATATTACCTTCTTTGCGGATACTGATTTGATTTCTGATGACGCCTTAGTATTAGACCAAGAAGAGTTAGAAATTGAGGAAATCGTGAAGAAATTTGCTCATGAAGTTGAAGACTTAGAACAAGAACTGGAGGAGTAAGGCAAGTGATGGATAATACCATTATCGTTCATTACCATAGTCGTCAAGGCAATTACTTTAATTTAAGTTTGTGGCAGTGGCAAGATGGAAAATGGGGAAAAGATGCCTATTTTTCTCGATTTGACAGTTTTGGGGCAGTGGCTCATGTGAACTATCCTGCTCCTTACTTTTTAAGCCATGCCTATGTGATTGTTAAAGATCAATTTTGGAAACATAAGACCATTGATTATCGCATTGACCGTGATTACGGTATTCCTAAAACAGAAGTCTGGTTGGTTGATGGTGATGACACTGTTTATTATTCAAGGCAGGCAGCCGTTGCTAGTCGCTCCTATGGGCGACGGGTGGCGCATTCTTTTGATATGGCGGTTAACAGTAAAGCTTTTGATAAGCGCTGGGGATTTAGTGGTTGGCTTGGATTTCGTTACCAAGACAACCAAACAACTTTCCGGCTCTGGGCGCCCACAGCTGAACGGGTGGACCTTATTTTATATGATTCAACAGCTGAACGTGCCAGTGTAGCAAGGGTTGTACCTATGGTGCGTGGTCAAAAAAGTCATCCCGATGACCATTCTCAAAATACTCATGGTGTGTGGGAGTTATGTCTAGAAGGGGATTATAACTATCAAGCCTATCGTTATCGCGTGTATTACCGTAAGCGAACTTTTAGAGATACGCGAGATCCTTATGCGATTGCAACAACTGCCAACGGTAGGCGTTCTATTGTTATTGACCCCAACCATCTAAAACCGGACGGATTTAGTGTCAAACAGGGAGAAGAAGCTACTTGGCGACTAGATAATCCTAATCAGGCGGTTATCTATGAAATGCATGTGCGCGATTTCTCAAAATCTGAGACTTCAGGTGTCAGTCCATTGCATCGTGGTAAATTCAAAGGATTGATTGAAAAAGGCACGCGCAATGAATTTGGGGACAAAACCTGTTTTGATTATGTGACGTCACTAGGAATTACCCATATCCAGCTACAACCTCTTTTTGACCACCATCAAGTCATTGACGAACAAGGAGAATATGCCTATAACTGGGGCTATGATCCTGAAAATTATAATGTGCCTGATGCTAGTTTCACCAGTAATCCTCATGAACCTGCTACACGCATTTTAGAATTAAAAGAAGTGATTCAGGCTTACCATGATGCTGGTATCAACGTTATTATGGATGTGGTGTATAACCATACCTTCTCATCAAGAGATTCCGCTTTCCAACTAGCAGTTCCTGATTATTACTACCGAATGAATCCGAATGGGACTTTCCAAAACGGGTCAGGATGTGGCAATGAAACAGCCAGTGAAAAGGAGATGTACCGTAAGTACATGATTGACTCTATTCTTTACTGGACTAAGGAATTTAACATTGATGGTTTTCGTTTTGATTTAATGGGGCTACACGATGTTGAAACCATGAACCTTATCCGCCAAGAATTGGATAAGATTGACCCAAGAATTCTTGTCTTTGGAGAAGGCTGGGACATGGGCGTAGGCCTTGCTCCTGAGGACAAGGCTAAAAAAGATAATGCCCATAAGATGCCTGGCATTGGCTTCTTTAACGATGACCAACGTAATGCTGTTAAGGGTGCAGAAGTTTATGGTACTTTTGAAGAAGGTTTTGCCTCTGGTGCGCCAACAGAAGACATTGTCGCCAAAGCCATTTTAGGTAGTGATGAATTGGTTCACTACCTATCACCTAGCCAGGTAGTCAATTATGTAGAAGCTCACGATAATTACAACCTGAATGATTTGTTCTGGGCGTTGAATCCAAACGATAATAAAAAAGACCATACTAAACGCATTCAATTAGCTTCAGCTATGAACATCTTGATGCAGGGGATATGCTTTATGCAAATTGGTCAAGAATTTTTAAGAAGCAAATTATACCCAACTGGAGAGCGTGGCGAATTGACCCACGCTGACAAAGAAAGAGCGATGAATTCTTACAATGCTCCTGATCAGGTCAATCAGATTGATTGGAAACAGGTGACGATCGAAAAAGAAACCGTCACTTTTATGAAAAAATTGATTTTTTTGAAAACAAAAACACCCCTATTTTCATATCAAACTTTTGAAGAGATTCGCCGTCATGTCTATATTGAAAAAGCTGACAGAGACACTGGTTTTATCAGCTTTACAGTGGATGATAAAAGAAAATACAAGGTAATTTTCACAATCTTAAGGAAACGCTTGCAATCATGTCCTAAGCATGTTATAATTGAAACAAACGATAAGCGCTTTCAAAATGATGAGTTACTCATGAATCAGTTGACGGCGATGATCCTTGATATCACAGAATAACCTGAGGTTTCTCAGGTTATTTTTGTTTTTCAGGAACTGATGTTGTTTAAAACCTTTGATGTATCTGAGGAATGCTGCCTACAAGGCACCTCTGAATCACAAAGAGTGAACATTAAGAGAGGGTGATGGAATGGATAATGAGTTAGCGCTGTATACATTTGGTACTGGTGACAATATCTACTTACAAGATTATTTAGGGGTTCATCGGGTTAAAACCGATCATAAAGTAGCTTATGTATTCAGGGTTTGGGCTCCAAATGCAGAAGAAGTTAGTCTTATCGGTGATTTTACGAACTGGAAAGAAAGCCCCCTTGCCATGATAAAACATGAAGCAGGGGTTTGGGAAGTCACTACGGCCCTTGCTAAAGAAGGCGATATTTACAAATATTTAGTTAAACGTCAAGGTGGCCATCTGGTTGAGAAAATAGATCCGCTTGCTTTCTTGTTTGAGGCTAGGCCAGGAACAGGTGCTATTGTGAAAACCTTGCCTGATAAAAAATGGAAAGATAGCTTATGGATGGGGCGTCGGAAACGCTTTGGTTTCAAGAAAAGACCTGTTAATATTTATGAAGTTCATGCCAATTCGTGGAAAAAAGACGAGACAGGCAAACCATACGACATGTCACGCTTGAAAGAAGAGCTCATTCCTTACCTCAAAAAGATGAACTACACCCATGTTGAATTTTTGCCCGTTATGACTCATCCTTTGGACATGAGTTGGGGGTATCAACTAATGGGCTACTTTGCCTTTGATGCGACCTTTGGAAGACCAGAAGATTTTCAGGATTTTGTAGAGGCCTGTCACCTGAACAATATTGGAGTGATTGTTGACTGGGTACCGGGGCATTTTACCCAAAATGATGATGCCTTGGCATATTTTGATGGGACACCAACATTTGAATACCAAGATCATCACCGAGCCCATAATTATGGCTGGGGTGCTTTAAATTTTGATTTAGGGAAAAATCAGGTGCAATCTTTCTTAATCTCCAGTGCCTTATTTTGGTTAGAAACCTATCATATTGATGGTATTCGAGTAGATGCCGTTAGTAATATGTTGTACTTGGACTATGACCAAGGTCCGTGGACGCCTAATATTCATGGGGGGAATCAAAATCTTGAAGGTATTGCCTTTCTTCAAAAACTCAATCGAGTAATCAAAGAACATCATCCAGATGTTATGATGATTGCAGAAGAGTCCTCCTCAGCAACACCTATTACCAGCTCGATTACAGAAGGCGGTCTAGGCTTTGACTACAAATGGAACATGGGTTGGATGAATGATATTCTACGTTTTTATGAAGAAGACCCTTATTACCGTCAATTTGATTTTAACCTCCTAACCTTTAGTTTTGTTTATTGTTTCAATGAACGCTATATCTTACCTTTTTCTCATGACGAGGTGGTTCACGGAAAGAAGAGCATGATGCACAAAATGTGGGGAGACCGTTATAATCAATTTGCAGGGCTCCGTAATCTTTATGCCTATCAAATCTGCCATCCAGGTAAGAAACTACTATTTATGGGTTCTGAATTTGGGCAGTTTTTAGAATGGAAGTATAATGACCAGCTAGAATGGCATGACTTAGAGGATCATTTTAATGCGAAACTGCAATTCTTTACAGCTGAATTGAATCAATTCTACAAGGACCATAATATGTTATGGCAAAATGACGAAACCTATGATGGGATTGACATCATTGATGCTGATAATAAAGAAGAATCAGTTCTATCTTTCTGTCGAGTCAATAACAAAGGGGAATTGTTGTTGTGTATCTTTAACATGACGCCTGTTGAACGACCAGGCTTTACGATTGGTGTGCCTCTTGCTGGTACTTACGAAGAGGTTTTCAACACCGAATTGGAATGTTATGGCGGCGTTTGGAAAGAACACAACCCAATTACCAAGACAGTCAAAGACGCTTGGAAAAATTACAACCACACCCTATCTTTTACCCTGCCAGCGCTAGGGGCCAGCATCTGGAAAGTGAAGCGTCGTCAAAAAGATTAATTAGGAGATGCTGATGAGAGAAGAAAGTTTCGGGTAGGCAATGTGGCATTCAAGATCTAGTGATAAAAATGAGAATTTTTTGAAAATTACTCTTGATAGAGTCATGTGATGACCGTCGCGAAAGGAAATCTAAATGAAGAATGAAATGTTAGCTTTAATCTTAGCGGGAGGACAAGGAACCCGTCTTGGAAAATTAACGCAGAGTATTGCTAAGCCGGCTGTTCAATTTGGTGGCCGCTATCGGATTATTGATTTTGCCTTGTCGAATTGTGCCAATTCAGGCATTCATCATGTAGGAGTAATTACCCAGTACCAACCCTTAGCCCTCAATAATCATATTGGTAATGGTTCTTCATGGGGCTTAGATGGGATTAATGCTGGAGCGACTATTCTCCAACCCTATTCTGCTACGGAAGGAAACCGCTGGTTCCAAGGAACTAGCCATGCCATTTACCAAAATATTGATTACATAGACAGTATTGATCCAGAATATGTCTTAATCCTATCTGGTGACCATATTTATAAGATGGATTATGATGATATGCTCCAAAAGCACAAGGACAATATGGCTAGTTTAACAGTTGCTGTTATTGACGTGCCTTTAAAAGAAGCAAGCAGATTTGGTATCATGAACACAGATACCAACGATCGTATCGTCGAATTCGAGGAAAAACCAGTTCATCCCAAATCAACCAAAGCTTCTATGGGGATTTACATTTTCAATTGGAAACGTCTCAGAACCATGTTGGTTGACGCTGAGAAAAATAATATCGACATGTCTGACTTTGGTCAAAATGTTATTCCTTCCTATTTGGAAACAGGTGAACGTGTTTATAGCTATAATTTTAAAGGCTATTGGAAAGACGTTGGGACCATCGAATCACTTTGGGAAGCAAACATGGAATACATTGGTGAAGAAAATGCCTTAGATAGTCGTGATCGTTCATGGAAGATTTATTCTAAAAACCATATTGCCCCACCAAACTTTATCGCTGAAGAAGCAGACGTGTCGGACTCACTTGTGGTTGATGGTAGTTTTGTTTCAGGTAAAGTTGAGCACTCCATCTTATCAACCAATGTTCAGGTGAAAAAAGGAGCTCAAGTCAAGGATTCCTTTATCATGAGCGGTGCGATTATTGGAGAGGGTGCTCAAATTACGCGTGCCATTATCGGTGAAGGAGCCGTTATTGGAGACGGTGTCGTGATTGATGGAACAGATGATGTCCAGGTAGTTGGTTACAATGAAGTAGTGGGGGTTTCAAATGAAGATTGATAAATACACAGCTATTTTAGGGAGTTCGATTGGCTTTGCGGAAATGAAAGGTTTAACAGACTCTCGCCCCTTAGCTAATTTACCATTTGATGGGAAATACCGCCTCATTGATTTTCAGCTATCTAATCTAGCTAATGCAGGAGTTAGAAGTATTTACGGGATTTTCCGTGGTCAGAATATCCGTTCTGTCTTTGACCATATTCGTTCTGGTCGGGAATGGGGTCTTAATTCCTTATTGAGTCACTATTTCTTAGGTTTTTATAACACTAAGGAAGATTCTAAAGAAGCCGACAAGGATTATTATGAGCAAATCCTAACTTATTTAAAACGGTCTGGCTCAGATCAGACCATCTATATGAGTTGTGATATTCTATGCAATATTGAATTGGATCAGGTCATTCACCTGCATAATGCTAATAAGCGTCATCTGACAGTGGTTTATAAAAAAATGCCATCTCAGTCTATTTCATCTGCTAATGATATTTTAGATATTGACGAAACAGATACGGTGATTCAAAGACGTCAGGTTTCAAGCAATCAGGACTTTGAAAAAATGTCAGCAGGTATCTATATTATTGATACACCTTGGTTGATTGAACAAATGGAGAAAGAGGCTCAAAAAGAAAAACCACAAAAATTACGTTTCTTACTTCGAGATTTAACAGTTTCTGAAGGAGCCTTGGGCTTTGAATATACTGGCTACTTGGCTAATATCCATTCAGTCAAATCCTATTTTGATGCCAATATGGATATGCTTGACCCGCAAAAATTCTATTCCCTTCTTTACGCCAACCAAAAGGTGTATACCCGTGTTAAAAATGAAGAATCCACTTATTTTGATCAAACTTCAGAGGTGAAAAATTCTCAGTTTGCCTCAGGCAGTATTATTAAAGGTTATGTGGAGCATTCCATTGTGTCACGTAATTGCCGTATCGAGATTGGAGCACAGGTCAAAAATAGTATTTTATCACCCAAAGCTATTATTGGAGAAGGAGCTAAGATTGAAAATGCGATTATTGATAAGTCAGTTGAGGTTGCCCCGGGCATTACCATTAAAGGAACATCAGAAGAACCAATGGTTGTGGCTAAAGGAACTAAAGTTGTTGAGGATATGATTAGATGAAAATAATGTTTGTGGCGGCAGAAGGAGCTCCTTTTGCCAAAACGGGCGGCCTAGGAGATGTGATTGGCGCCCTACCGAAATCGCTTGTTAAGAATGGTCATGATGTTTCAGTCATCTTGCCATACTACGATGTTGTTGACCAAAAATTCGGTAATCAGGTAGAAGATATTCTCTATTTTTACACACAAGTAGGATGGCGCCGTCAATATGTCGGTCTTAAAAAAGTAGTGAGAGACCAAGTGACCTTCTATTTTATAGATAATCGGTATTATTTCTTTAGAGGAAAGGTTTATGGTGATTGGGATGACGGCGAACGCTTTGCTTATTTCCAGCTAGCAGCCATTGAAGCCCTAGAAAAACTTGGTGTTATCCCAGATGTATTACATGTGCATGACTATCATACAGCTATGATTCCTTTCTTATTAAAAGAGAAATATCATTGGATTGAAGCATACCGAGCTATTAAGACCGTCTTTACCATTCATAATATTGAATTTCAAGGCCAATTTGACCCAGGAATGTTGGGTGATTTATTTGGTGTTGGTTCAGAACGTTATGATGATGGTACGCTGCGCTGGGATAGTTGTCTCAATTGGATGAAGGCAGGGGTGCTCTACGCTGATCGTGTGACAACTGTATCTCCTTCGTATGCTGGTGAAATCCAAACCCCAGATTTTGGAAAAGGCTTGGACCATTTAATGCGAATGGAATCGGGCAAGCTATCAGGTATTGTGAATGGGATTGACACAGAGTTGTTCAATCCTGAAACAGATCCTCACTTAGTAGCTCACTTTTCGGCAACTGATTTATCAGGAAAATCAGTCAATAAAAGAGCCTTACAAGAAAAATTGGGACTTCCTGTGCAAGAAAATGTTCCTTTAATCGGTATCGTTTCGCGATTGACCGACCAAAAAGGCTTCGACTTGGTAGTACAGGAGTTGGACAACCTGCTTCAGCAAGATATTCAGCTGGTTGTCTTAGGGACAGGCTACAAAGATTATGAAGATGCTTTTAGCTGGTTTGGACACGTTTACCCTGAAAAACTATCGGCTAATATTACCTTTGACCTAGGCTTAGCTCAGCAGATCTATGCTGCCTGTGACCTTTTCTTAATGCCAAGTGCCTTTGAACCCTGTGGTTTGTCACAAATGATGGCCATGCGTTACGGAACTATTCCAGTTGTTCATGAAATTGGGGGATTAAAAGATACGGTTATTCCTTATAATCCATTTGACAAAACAGGAACAGGATTTGGCTTTAATCATTTTTCAGGCTTTTGGATGATCAATACCCTCTTGTTCGCCTTGGATTGTTATCGTCATTATCCCGAGGACTGGAAGGCGCTTCAGCAAAATGCCATGACAAGTGATTTTTCATGGGATACTGCTAGTCTGGCTTACTTAGACCTGTATCAAAGTTTGGGTTCAGTTAGGTAAGTTCTATTGCACTGCTGAAAAACAATAATCTGTTATCAAAATATAATAAGACCAGAGAAAGGGCGTAAGCCGTTTCAGATTGAGGAAAACGTCCATTTAGGACAATTTTTCTTCAATCTTTTTTACTCTTCTAAAAAAGAAAAACTCCTGAAGCATGATAACATAAGCGTTTCAAGAGTTGGTTGACACCATGATTATTAAATCATTTTTAATGACACCGTATAAAAAGAGAGTTTATCTACGTTCTGAAAGGGCGTAAGCCGTTTTTCTGCTGATTTGGAGCTTTTGGAATCTGTCTGTCTTTTTGTTATAATGAAAGTGTGACTCTATTTTTTAAAAGAAAATCTCAACCTTTTTAGCAGATTTTGCAAAAGGTTAGTATTAGTCTAAGAAAGCGTACCCAGACTGAAGAAATCTGTTGACATTCTTAATTTTAAGGAATAGAATAGCAAAGTAAAAAAATTTTTAAGGAGTATTCTACTATGAATCCTATTTTCGCATTGGCTTTGGCCTGTTTTGGTGTTTCTCTTGCTGAAGGTTTCTTGATGGCAAACCTTTTCAAAGCAGCTTCTCGCCAACCAGAAATCATTGGTCAATTACGTTCGTTAATGATCTTGGGTGTTGCCTTTATCGAAGGTACTTTCTTCGTTACCCTTGTTATGGCCTTCATTCTTAAATAACAGCCTATTTTATAATAGAAAAGGAGGGTGTTAGATGGAAGAAGCTAAAATACCTATGCTAAAGCTTGGTCCAGTAACCTTTAATTTGACCCTACTTGCTGTTTGTATTGTCACAATTGCGATTGTCTTTGCCTTTGTTTTTTGGGCAAGTCGCCAAATGAAATTGAAACCAGAAGGGAAACAAACTGCCTTAGAGTATTTAATCAGTTTCGTAGATGGTATCGGAGAAGAGCACTTAGATCATAACTTACAAAAATCTTATTCGCTATTACTCTTTACTATTTTTCTCTTTGTGGCTGTCGCTAATAATTTAGGGCTATTCACTAAGTTAGAGACAGTTAATGGCTATAACCTATGGACCTCGCCAACAGCCAATTTGGCTTTTGACCTCGCCTTATCTCTCTTTATTACCCTAATGGTGCATATTGAAGGGATTAGACGTCGTGGCTTGTTTGCCCATTTGAAACGTTTGGCTACACCGTGGCCAATGACTCCGATGAATTTATTAGAAGAGTTCACAAATTTCTTATCACTTGCCATTAGGTTATTCGGTAATATCTTTGCCGGGGAAGTTGTTACAGGTTTGATTGTTCAACTGGCAAATTATCGTATCTATTGGTGGCCGATTGCTTTCCTAGTCAATATGGCATGGACAGCCTTTTCAATCTTTATTTCCTGCATACAGGCTTTCGTTTTTACAAAACTGACAGCGACCTATCTAGGAAAGAAAGTTAATGAATCAGAAGAATAAGGAAGGAGAACAAACGAATGTCAATCACATTTGGTGAACTCGTTGGGAATTTTATTCTAGTAACAGGTTCTGTAATCGTCTTGTTACTCTTGATCAAAAAATTCGCTTGGGGTGCAATTGAATCGATTTTACAGACACGCTCACAGCAAATATCACGCGATATTGATCAGGCTGAGCAAGCTCGGTTAAGCGCTCAAGAGTTAGAGGCAAAAAGTCAAGCCAACTTAGACGCTAGCCGTTCAGAAGCAAGTAAAATCATCAGTGATGCCAAAGAAATTGGTCAATTACAAGGTGACAAATTAGTGGCAGAGGCTACTGATGAAGCAAAACGCTTGAAAGCAAAAGCGTTGACAGATATTGAACAAAGTAAATCAGATGCTATTTCAGCAGTTAAAACAGAAATGTCTGATTTAACCGTTCTTTTAGCGGAAAAAATTATGGGAGCTAATCTTGATAAGGCGGCACAAAGTCAGCTTATTGATAGTTATCTTGATGACTTAGGAGAAGCTTAATGACCAAAAAAGAACAGGCTCTTATCGAGCAATATGCAAAAAGCCTTGTTGAGGTGGCAAGCGAACATGATTGTCTTGACACCTTACAAGCTGATGTGCTTGCCATTTTAGAGACTTTTGAGACAACTAATCTTGATCAAAGTCTATCAAGTCTAGCTGTAACGCATGCTGAAAAAATGCAATTGGTAACCTTATTAAAAGGAAATAATTCTGTTTATATGAATAATTTCTTAGACCTCATTTTACAAAATGAACGTGAAGCTTATTTGTATCAAATGCTTCAGGCTGTTTTAAATGACATCGCAACAGTTTCAAATCAATATGATGTTACCGTTACCTCATCACTACCTTTGACTGAGGATCAAAAAAGTCGCGTCCGTGCAGTTGTAGCAAAGAAATTTGCTGTAACAGCAGGTCGTTTAATTGAAAAAGTAGATCCTTCGCTCATTGGAGGATTTATTATCAGCGTCAATAATAAAGTAATTGATACCAGTATTCGTCGTCAATTGCAAGCATTTAAAATGAATTTAAAATAGAAAGTGGTGTGACTTTTGGCAATTAATGCACAAGAAATTAGCGCTTTAATTAAAAAGCAAATTGAAAACTTCCAGCCAAATTTCGATGTCACAGAAACTGGAATCGTTACCTATATTGGTGACGGTATTGCACGTGCCCGTGGATTAGATAATGCCATGAGTGGTGAACTTCTTGAATTTGAAAATGGTGCCTATGGTATGGCTCAAAACCTTGAGTCAAATGACGTAGGTATTATTATTCTTGGTGATTTTTCAACAATCCGTGAAGGAGATGTGGTTAAGCGCACCGGTAAAATCATGGAAGTACCAGTTGGTGAAGCTCTCATTGGACGTGTGGTAAACCCACTTGGACAACCAGTTGATGGCTTGGGTGATATTGAAACAACTGGCTTTAGACCAGTTGAAACGCCAGCCCCTGGTGTTATGCAACGTAAATCTGTTTCTGAACCGTTACAAACGGGATTAAAAGCTATTGATGCTTTGGTTCCTATTGGTCGTGGACAACGTGAGTTGATTATTGGAGACCGTCAAACAGGGAAAACATCGGTAGCTATTGATACGATTTTGAATCAAAAAGGCCAAGATATGATTTGTATCTATGTGGCTATTGGCCAAAAAGAATCAACCGTTCGTACACAAGTTGAAACCCTTCGTCGTTACGGTGCCTTGGATTATACTATTGTTGTGACAGCGTCAGCTTCACAACCCTCCCCATTGCTCTTTATCGCTCCTTATGCGGGTGTTGCCATGGCCGAAGAATTTATGTACCAAGGTAAGCATGTTTTGATTGTCTATGATGATTTATCAAAGCAAGCGGTAGCCTATCGTGAATTATCTCTCTTACTTCGTCGTCCACCAGGACGTGAAGCTTATCCAGGGGATGTTTTCTACTTGCATAGCCGTCTTTTGGAACGTTCAGCAAAAGTTTCCGATGACTTAGGTGGTGGGTCGATTACAGCTCTACCATTTATCGAAACACAAGCAGGAGATATTTCTGCTTATATCGCAACAAACGTTATCTCAATTACAGATGGGCAAATTTTCTTGCAAGAGAACCTTTTTAATTCAGGGATTCGCCCAGCCATCGATGCTGGTTCATCTGTCTCGCGTGTTGGTGGTTCCGCTCAAATCAAAGCCATGAAAAAGGTGGCAGGTACTCTACGTTTGGATTTGGCTTCCTATCGTGAATTAGAAGCCTTTACCCAATTTGGTTCAGACCTTGATGCTGCAACACAAGCAAAACTTAACCGTGGTCGCCGTACAGTTGAAATTTTGAAACAACCATTGCACAAGCCATTACCTGTTGAAAAACAAGTGGTTATTCTTTATGCTCTTACTCATGGTTTCTTGGATGATGTTCCAGTAGATGATATTTTGGCCTTTGAAGAAGCTCTTTATGACTACTTTGATGTTCATTACAATGATTTATTTGAAACTATCCGTACCACAAAAGACCTTCCTGAAGAAGCTGACCTTGATGCGGCTATTAAAGCTTTCAAAGATCAATCAAACTTTAAGTAATAGAGGGAGGATACTAGTATGGCAGGCTCTCTAAGTGAAATTAAAGCCAAAATTATTTCAACTGAGAAAACAAGTAAAATCACTAGTGCCATGCGTATGGTTTCTTCTGCAAAACTTGTTAAATCAGAGCAAGCAGCTCGTGATTTTCAAATTTACGCATCAAAAATTCGTCAGATTACCACAGACCTTTTGAAATCAGAGCTAACAACAGGTTCTGATAATCCGATGTTGGTGTCTCGTCCTGTTAAAAAAACAGGCTACATTGTCATCACCTCTGATAAAGGTCTTGTTGGTGGTTACAATTCCAAAATCTTAAAATCAATTATGGATATGATTATGGAATATCACGCTGATGGTGATTACGAAATTATTTCTATTGGTAGTGTTGGTTCAGACTTTTTCAAGGCAAGAGGCATGAATGTTGTATTTGAACTTCGTGGACTTGCTGACCAACCTAATTTTGAGCAAGTACGACAAATCATTTCACAATCAGTTGATATGTTTGTCAATGAGATTTTTGATGAATTGTATGTTTGTTACAATCACCATGTCAACAGTTTAACCAGTCAGGTGCGTGTTCAACGAATGCTGCCAATTTCTGACTTGGTTGCTGAAGAAGCAGCAGAAGAAGGCGTTACTGGGTTTGAATTGGAACCAAATCGTCGTGACATTTTAAATCAGTTGTTGCCTCAATTCACTGAAAGTTTAATTTACGGTGCTATTATTGATGCAAAAACAGCTGAACATGCAGCAGGGATGACTGCCATGCAGACAGCGACAGACAATGCTAAACATGTTATTAACGATTTAACCATCCAATACAACCGAGCTCGTCAAGCAGCGATTACACAAGAAATTACAGAAATTGTTGCAGGAGCAAACGCACTAGAATAACAATAACGCTGACTTAGCGCTTAGTTAGTGTCAGCTTTCAGTTTTATCAATCTAGATAAAATGACTTATAGGACTTTTCTACTGAAAGGCTACTATTTTCAGCAGAAAAGAGGTTAGCAAGTCTGACCAATCCCTAACTATCGAATATAAGGAGAAATGAATGAGCTCAGGCAAAATTGCTCAGGTTGTTGGTCCTGTAGTAGACGTTGTGTTTGCTAGTGGTGATAAACTTCCAGAGATTAATAATGCATTGATTGTTTATAAAGATAGTGATAAAAAGCAAAAAATCGTCCTTGAAGTTGCCCTTGAACTTGGTGACGGTATGGTGCGAACAATCGCTATGGAATCAACTGATGGGCTTACACGTGGATTAGAAGTTCTTGATACTGGTCGTGCGATTAGTGTGCCAGTAGGTAAAGAAACCTTAGGTCGCGTCTTTAACGTTCTTGGTGAAACCATTGACTTGGAAGAACCATTTGCAGATGATGTGGACCGTCAACCTATCCATAAAAAAGCACCAGCATTTGATGAATTATCAACATCATCAGAAATTCTTGAAACAGGTATCAAGGTAATTGACCTTCTCGCCCCTTACCTCAAAGGTGGTAAAGTTGGACTTTTCGGTGGTGCCGGAGTTGGTAAGACCGTTCTTATCCAAGAATTAATCCACAATATCGCTCAAGAACACGGGGGAATTTCAGTATTTACCGGTGTCGGTGAAAGAACACGTGAAGGCAATGACCTTTACTGGGAAATGAAAGAATCAGGCGTTATTGAAAAAACCGCCATGGTTTTTGGTCAGATGAACGAGCCACCAGGAGCACGTATGCGTGTTGCCCTTACTGGTTTGACCATTGCTGAATATTTCCGTGATGTGGAAGGTCAAGACGTTTTGCTCTTTATTGACAACATTTTCCGCTTCACTCAAGCTGGTTCAGAAGTATCAGCTCTTTTAGGGCGCATGCCTTCTGCCGTTGGTTACCAACCAACACTTGCTACTGAAATGGGACAATTGCAAGAACGTATTACCTCAACTCAAAAAGGGTCTGTTACCTCAATTCAGGCTATTTATGTGCCAGCCGATGACTATACTGACCCAGCACCAGCAACTGCATTTGCTCACTTGGATTCAACGACTAACCTTGAGCGTAAATTAACCCAAATGGGGATTTACCCAGCGGTTGATCCATTGGCTTCAAGCTCGCGTGCCCTTTCACCAGAAATTGTCGGCGAAGAGCATTATGCTGTGGCAACAGAAGTTCAACGTGTGCTTCAACGCTACCGTGAATTGCAAGATATTATCGCTATCTTGGGGATGGATGAATTGTCAGATGAGGAAAAAACATTGGTTGGACGTGCGCGTCGTATCCAGTTCTTCCTCTCACAAAACTTTAACGTTGCCGAACAGTTTACAGGTCTTCCAGGTTCTTATGTGCCAGTTGCTGAAACAGTTCGCGGCTTTAAAGAAATTCTTGAAGGAAAATATGATCACCTTCCAGAAGATGCTTTCCGTGCAGTTGGTCCAATCGAGGATGTGATTAAAAAAGCCAAAAAAATGGGCTTTTAGTGAGGTGATGCCATGACACAAATGACGGTTCAAGTGGTAACGCCAGATGGAATCAAATATGATCACCATGCTAAATTTATTTCTGTAACAACACCAGATGGGGAGATGGGGATTTTACCTAATCACATCAATTTGATTGCGCCTTTGCAAGTCCATGAAATGAAAATTCGCCGAGGTGGTGAAGATGAAAAGGTGGACTGGATTGCTATCAATGGTGGTATTATTGAAATCAAAGATAATGTGGTTACCGTTGTCGCTGATTCTGCAGAACGTGACCGTGATATCGATGTCAGCCGAGCAGAGCGAGCAAAACTAAGAGCAGAACGTGAAATTGCACAGGCTGAAACAACCCACAATGTTGATGAGGTTCGTCGTGCTAAGGTTGCCTTGCGCCGCGCCTTGAATCGTATCAACGTTAGTAGAAAATAAGAACTGTTAATAAAGGTAAGGAAAAATAAGAAGGGTTTCCAAATCATTTTTAACTGTTCCTAGTCTTTCTAACACCAGTTTTTGAGAGTTTGACCTTATTGCTTTTTTGGACAAATCATCATTGTCAGGAAAAGTCATATGGGGAACTCTTTTTTGTTGTATTCATGTTGTTAGGGAGAAGCTAGTGGCTCTGAGAAAGGTGACCTTCAAAGAAGTTAGTGAAGGAGAACTGTTAATGGTTTAGAGACCTCCTTCCCTGCTGAGTTGGACGGATCAAGATGGTATGTTATAATAGGTCTATGGAATTATTAATAAAAATCATTGCCTTTTTATGCCATCTATTTTTTATTGGCCTTAGTTATCAACTACTGATTAGCGTGATTGACTGGACAAAGGTGAGTCATCACTGTCCAGACAACCTTGGTCGGCTACGACTTTTTGTCTTTTTATTGGCCATTGCCTTAGGGTATTTGGTGAGTCATTTTATGCTGGAATTGATTCAAATTAGCCAGACCCTCTTTTTTGAGTTTCGCTAATACGGAAATAAAGGAAGTATGGTATAATTTTACTACGATTATGAGTTAAATAAGGGAGAAGATTGTGGATAAAATAATCATTGAAGGTGGTCAGACACGGTTAGAAGGAGAAGTTGTTATTGAGGGAGCTAAAAATGCTGTTCTTCCCCTACTAGCAGCGACCATCTTGCCCTCAGAAGGAAAAACAATTCTCAGAAATGTTCCCATTCTTTCCGATGTTTTCACCATGAATAATGTGGTACGTGGTTTAGGTATTAGCGTTGAATTTAATGAAGCAGCCAATGAAATTACCGTTGATGCTTCAGGCAGCATTTTAGATGAAGCTCCTTATGAGTATGTGAGTCAGATGCGTGCTTCTATTGTTGTTTTGGGACCTATTTTAGCGCGAAATGGCCATGCCAAGGTATCTATGCCAGGTGGTTGCACTATCGGTAGTAGACCTATTGATTTGCACTTAAAAGGATTAGAAGCCATGGGGGCAAGGATTACTCAAAAGGGTGGTGATATTACAGCTCAGGCTGATCGCCTAAAAGGGGCAATGATCTACATGGACTTTCCATCAGTTGGTGCCACTCAAAACTTGATGATGGCTGCAACCTTGGCTGATGGAGTGACGGTCATTGAAAATGCTGCGCGGGAGCCAGAGATTGTGGATTTGGCCCAATTATTAAATAAAATGGGAGCAAAGGTTCGGGGAGCTGGTACAGAAACGTTGACCATCACTGGAGTTACAAGCTTACATGGGGTTGAACACGATGTGGTTCAAGACCGTATTGAGGCTGGTACTTTTATGGTTGCAGCGGCGATGACTTCAGGAAATGTCTTGATTAGAGATGCTGTTTGGGAACACAACCGTCCTTTGATTTCCAAGTTAATGGAGATGGGGGTTTCTGTCACAGAAGAAAAAAATGGTATTCGTGTCCAAGCGGACACACCAAATCTCAAACCTGTAACGGTGAAAACCTTGCCTCATCCTGGTTTTCCTACTGATATGCAAGCACAATTTACGGCTCTTATGGCAGTTGTCAAAGGGGAATTCACCATGGTTGAGACTGTCTTTGAAAATCGTTTTCAACATCTGGAAGAAATGCGACGCATGGGCTTACAATCTGAAATTCTGCGTGATACAGCAATGATTCATGGTGGTAAAGAATTGCAAGGAGCGCCAGTCATGTCAACAGATTTACGTGCCAGTGCCGCCCTTATCTTGACAGGAATGGTTGCCCAAGGAACAACAACGGTTAATAACTTGACCCACTTGGACCGTGGCTATTATCAATTTCATAATAAGTTGGCTAAATTAGGGGCTACCATTCGTCGTGTAAGTGATGAGGATTAGCCTATGACAAATGGTTGGAGATATGTGTTAAGACAATTATTACTCATCATAGGGATTGCCCTATTGGCTTGCTTGTTTTTAGCCATTGGCTTGATGATTGGTTATAGTTTTATGGGAGATGGTCACAATCCCTGGTCCATTTTATCTATGGATAAATGGGCAGAATTAGTGAATAAATTTACTGGAAAGTAGGCCTAGCCTACTTTTTATAGCATCTGAGAGGATATATGTTAACAAAGAAAAAACGAACAAGAGCCCTTAATTCCTTGCTATTGATTTTATTAGTTTTGGGATCGAGTTACCTTGCTAAAAGCGATTTAATTGCCAGTAATCACCCTATCAAGCAATTTTATCAAACCCTTGTTGGGGAGAAGAAGGAGTCATCACTCACAAATAATAACTTGCAGGCTGATGTTCCCACAGAAGCTCTGGCAGCATCTGTATTAACTCATTCAATCAAAGAGCAGCTAGGTGCTGATATTCAGTGGAATGGGGCTGGAGCCTTTATTATTAACCAGAATAAAACAGATTTGAATGCAGCGGTGGCCAGTCTGCCTTATGCCAACAATGAAACCAAATGGGTGCAAGGGCAAAAGGTTCCCACCAGAGCCAATGCCTTACTTGATAAGTCAACACGGCAATATCGAGACCGCTCGCAACTTGATAAAGGTTACCGTTCATTTAAGCCAGCAGGTTGGCACCAATTGTATCCTTTAAAAGGAAGTTATGACCATGCGGTGGATAGAGGGCATTTGCTAGGTTATGCTTTAATTGGCGGGCTGAAAGGTTTTGATGCATCCACTAGCAATCCCAACAATATTGCTACTCAACTAAGCTGGGCCAATCAGGCGGATAAATCTTATGCAACAGGGCAAAATTACTATGAAGGCTTAGTACGTCGTGCTTTAGATAAGGGACATCGCGTCCGCTACCGTGTCACCCTGCTTTATGATGGTGATAATTTACTAGCAAGCGGTAGCCATTTGGAGGCCAAATCAGCTGATGGCAGCTTGACTTTTAACGTGTTTGTTCCAAATGTCCAACCAGGATTGACCGTTGATTATCGGACGGGACAGATAGCCATTAATCCCTGAGTGAAAAGTCACTGATTTAGGATTGTCACTAAGCACTTTTTTTGATAAAATAAAACTAATTGAATAAGTGTCTATGAGACTAGTACTATTAGGGAAATTAACAGGGAGTGGAGGCCGTGACTGGAAGCCTTCTTAAGGGAACTATTAGGAATTCACTCAGCTAAAGACAATTAATTAAGGTCTGATGACATCAGATAAAAACGGATGGTACCGCGTGTCAACGCTCCGCTTATGAAGTGGAGTAGTGGCACGCTTTTTTCATCGCCAAAAGAAGGGAATATAATGGACTTACAAGCACAATTAGAAGAATTAAAGACAAAAACGTTGGAGACCTTGCAGTCTTTGACTGGTAATCACAGCAAGGAACTGCAAGATTTGCGGGTGGCTGTTCTTGGGAAAAAGGGCTCTTTGACTGAATTACTCAAAGGCTTGAAAAATTTATCCAATGATTTGCGTCCTGTGGTCGGTAAACAGGTAAACGAGGTTCGTGACCTATTGACAAAAGCCTTTGAAGAACAAGCTAAGATTGTCGAATCTGCTAAGATTCAAGCACAGCTTGATGCTGAAAGCATTGATGTCACCTTGCCAGGGCGTCAAATGACTCTAGGTCATCGTCATGTGTTAACGCAAACCAGTGAAGAAATTGAAGATATTTTCTTGGGGATGGGCTTTCAAATCGTTGATGGCTTTGAAGTGGAGAAAGATTATTACAATTTTGAGCGCATGAATTTGCCAAAAGATCACCCTGCCCGTGACATGCAAGACACATTCTATATCACAGAGGAAATCTTGTTACGGACTCACACCAGTCCTGTACAGGCTCGCACACTTGATCAACATGATTTTTCAAAAGGGCCTTTAAAAATGGTTTCTCCAGGTCGTGTTTTCCGTCGTGACACCGATGACGCTACCCACTCTCACCAGTTCCATCAAATTGAAGGCTTGGTTGTGGGTAAAAATATTTCTATGGGTGACCTCAAAGGAACTCTCGAAATGATTATCAAGAAGATGTTCGGTGAAGAACGTAGCATTCGTTTGCGCCCTTCATACTTCCCATTTACAGAGCCATCGGTTGAGGTGGACGTTTCTTGCTTTAAGTGTGGCGGTAAGGGCTGTAATGTCTGCAAGAAAACAGGCTGGATTGAAATTCTTGGTGCTGGTATGGTTCACCCAAGTGTTTTGGAAATGTCAGGTGTTGATGCTAAAGAATACTCAGGATTTGCCTTTGGTTTAGGTCAAGAGCGGATTGCCATGTTGCGTTATGGCATTAATGACATTCGTGGCTTCTACCAAGGAGACCAGCGTTTCTCTGAGCAGTTTAAATAATAGAAATATCAATCACTATCCCTTTGTCAGTAGATTTTGTCTATACTGGCTGACAAAGCGCAGCCAATTCATTAAGGTGTTTATGTGATTCAAGAAATTACGATTGATCTCATAAAAAAGAAGAGGTTAAGGTGCTTAGAAGCTTAGTTATTCAACCCTTTACGGAGACCTTCAGTGGACACAATACTTTAGAACAACTGGAGGAATCTTTCAAGGAAGATGACAATTTAGAAAAAGTTAGTCAAAAGATTGAGGATTCAGAGAGTCTAGTGTGTTTTTACGTTTGAATGGAAAAGTTGTTGGCTACCTCAAACTATATTTGAGAACTGCTCAAACTGAACAGGAATTAGAAGTTGCTTTTGAAATTTTATGAATTTATAGTTGTAACTATCTGGTTCAGTTTGCCTTGGAAAAGCTTGCGATTCTGAGAAAACTTGGGTCTGGTTGGGTGTTTGGGAACATAACTAGAAAATACAAAAGTTCTATGCTAAGTTTGGGGTTGAAAAACTCTCTGAGCATAGCTTTACAGTAGGAGATTTGGTGGCTACTGATCGGTTGATGAAAAAATCATTATGATCTAAAGAAAATGTTAATTAAGGGAGCAAGGTCTCTCTCATTTCAAAACAGACACTTGTTTTGAACTTAAAATACGAAAGGAAATACTCAAATCAAGGCTTGGGAGCATTCTCTAGTCGAGTGATTTGGGCACTAAAATTATGTTAGTATCTTATAAATGGTTAAAAGACTTAGTAGATATCGATGTGACACCAGCAGCACTTGCTGAGAAAATGTCAACAACGGGTATCGAGGTAGAAGGGATAGAAGTCCCTGCAGAAGGTTTGTCGAAATTGGTTGTGGGGCATGTGCTTTCTTGTGACGATGTGCCAGAGACACATTTGCATCTGTGTCAGGTAGATACAGGTGATGAAACTCCTCGTCAGATTGTGTGTGGCGCACCAAATGTGAGAGCAGGGATTAAGGTCATCGTAGCTGTGCCGGGGGCTCGTATTGCTGATAACTATAAAATCAAAAAAGGTAAAATCCGTGGCATGGAATCCCTTGGAATGATTTGTTCACTGCAAGAACTTGGTTTGTCAGATAGTATTATTCCAAAAGAATTTTCAGATGGTATTCAGATTTTACCAGAAGATGCGGTGCCAGGTGATGCCATTTTTAAATACCTAGACTTGGACGATAGTATCATTGAATTATCCATTACACCTAACCGTGCTGATGCCCTGTCTATGCGTGGTATGGCACATGAAGCAGCTGCTATTTATGGCAAGTCTGTATCATTCCCAGAAAAAAATCTACAAGAATCTGATAAGGCAACTTCAGCAGCCATTGAAGTGGCGATTGCCTCTGATAAAGTTCTGACTTACGCTAGCCGTGTTGTTGAAAATGTAAAAGTCAAACCAAGCCCACAATGGTTGCAGAACCTTTTGATGAATGCTGGTATTCGCCCTATTAATAATGTGGTTGACGTGACCAATTATGTGCTCTTGTACTTTGGGCAACCCATGCATGCTTTTGATTATGACAAATTTGAAGACCATAAGATTGTGGCGCGTGCGGCTCGTCAAGGAGAAAGTTTAGTCACACTTGATGGTGAAAAACGTGAATTGACCACTGAAGATCTTGTTATTACCGTGGCTGATAAACCAGTTGCTTTAGCTGGTGTCATGGGTGGTCAAGCCACTGAAATTGATGCCAACTCTCAGACGGTTGTTCTTGAAGCCGCTGTTTTTGATGGCAAATCGATTCGTAAAACAAGTGGTCGTTTAAACCTTCGTTCGGAATCCTCTTCACGTTTTGAAAAAGGTGTTAACTATGCAACTGTTTTAGAAGCGCTTGACTTTGCAGCTGCCATGTTACAAGAACTGGCAGAAGGCCAAGTTTTATCAGGTCGTGTTCAAGCTGGTCAATTGCCAACAGAACCTGTTGAGGTGTCAACTAGCCTTGATTATGTGAACGTTCGTTTGGGAACAGAATTGACCTTTGCTGATATTCAAAGGATTTTTGATCAACTTGATTTTGGACTGACAGGAGATGAAACAAGCTTCACGGTAGCTGTTCCACGACGTCGTTGGGACATTAGCATCCCAGCTGACTTGGTAGAAGAGATTGCGCGTATTTACGGTTATGATAAGTTACCAACAACCTTGCCAGAGGCAGGAGGAACAGCGGCAGAATTAACGCCAACACAGGCTCTTCGTCGTAAAGTCCGTGGCTTAGCTGAAGGATTGGGCTTGACTGAAATCATTTCTTATGCCTTGACAACACCGGAGAAAGCTGTTGAGTTTGCAGTGGCACCAAGTCATCTGACAGAACTCATGTGGCCAATGTCTGTGGAACGTTCGGCACTTCGTCAAAATATGGTTTCAGGCATGCTAGACACGGTTGCTTATAATGTAGCGCGTAAGCAAGGTAACCTGGCCCTTTATGAAATCGGAAAAGTTTTTGAACAAAAAGCCAATCCAAAAGAAGAATTACCTAACGAAATCACTCATTTTGCTTTTGCTATTTGTGGCTTGGTAGCACAAAAAGATTTCCAAACCCAAGCTCAGGCAGTTGATTTTTACCATGCCAAAGGTCTTTTGGATACTCTTTTTGATAACCTCAACCTTAATGTTCAGTATGTGCCAAGCAAAGACCTAGCAAGCATGCACCCAGGACGTACAGCGCTTATCCTGTTAGATGAGCAGGTTATTGGCTTTGTTGGTCAGGTTCATCCCGGAACGGCTAAAGCTTACAGTATTCCAGAAACCTATGTGGCAGAATTGAATATGGCTGCGCTGGAAGCTGCCTTACCTACTGATCAAACCTTTGTGGAAATCACCAAATTCCCTGCCATGACACGTGACATTGCCTTGTTACTTGACCGTGATGTGAGTCATCAAGCAATCGTATCTGCTATTGAATCGGCTGGCGTGAAACGCTTGACTAGTATTAAACTCTTTGACGTTTACGATGGGGCAACCATTCAGGCTGGTAAAAAATCCATGGCTTATAGCCTTACTTTCCAAAATCCCAACGATAATTTAACGGATGAAGAAGTGGCCAAATACATGGAAAAAATTACCAAAGCATTGACAGAGCAAGTCGGCGCTGAAGTACGCTAAAAAAACACCCCAAAAGTTAGACAAAATAGTTAAGCTAATGAGTTATTCTTCCAAATTCTACAGGTGAGAGATACCCTAAAGCCGAATGCAACCGTTTAGGGTTATAGTAAGTCAAAAATCTCAAGCTGAGCTTGTTCAATGGTTGCGAAATGAGCATCATTGACAAGCTCTCTTTTTAATGTTTTGCCAAAGGATTCCATGAGTGCCTTATCGTATGGATCTCATACGGGACTGACATTTTTTCCGTCTAAGCAGGTGCTGAAATCGTGCCCCAGTATATTGAGAACCTCGGTCTGTATGGACGATGAGCTCTTCTTTAGGTCTTTGAAATCTAAAATGTTTATGGATTTAAGAAGGTGTTTGCTTCCCTGGAAGTTTTGGAAACGGCTATTTCAGAGGATATTAACTATTACCACCACAATCGCATCAAACTAACGTTAAAAGGACTGCGTCCTGTGCACAGGACGCAATCCTTAGCTTAAATATAATTTCTAACTTTTTGGAGGGCACTACATAGAAGTACAATTCTTTTCTGTTATAATAGGGGAGAAAGAACTCCAAGTCAACTTATTGGAGAAAAAGATCAAAAGGTGGAGGAAAATCAGAATGTATCAGGCAAAAATAACAGGTGACAGCCTTTACCACACGGTTTCAGAAGGTTATGGTGAAGCTATTACCTTATTTGGAAAAACTGATCAAGGTGAAACTCCTATGAGTTTACTGGTCATTGCCTTGTCTTCTTGTGTGACCATGTGTGTGCAAGGTTTTTACTATCGTCAATTTAAGCAAGACAAACTTGCGATTTCTGTTGCGGCTAGTTATGAGGAAGAAACTTTTGAACTGCTTGTTAGGATTGATGACGCTTTAGATGACAAAAAGAAAGCAGATTTATTAGCCTACATTGGAACTTATTGCCGTGTGAAACAACTCCTTAAACCCGAAGTTACAGTGGCCATTACTTTGGAAGGGCAACCTCATGCCTGATGTTAGTTTGATAACTTACCAAAAACAATGGGCTTGTCCAAAAGTATTGGGTCATGGCACATTCGCAGCAGCATTACAATGCTTTGAGAGAATTATTTAAAGGAAATCAGTGGTCAGAAGAAACGATTTTGGCTTTTTGTTGCTTGATTGAAGAAGCACAAGGCATTCCTTCGACTACGTAAATCTTACGGACGACTTGTCAACATGTTTGGGGCTATATTAAAAAGTAGCCAGTCAAGTAGAAAAAGAGCACTTTAACTTGTTAGATACCCACCTATTTAGACATGCCATCTGAGCAAATGCTTTGTTTTGTACAAGCATGACAGCGTGTTACAAGCCTTCTTATCTAGCGAATTCCCGTTTGATGGCACATGCCTCTAAGGTTGAAAGTAGGTTAATAGCTTATATAGGTTGAGCTGGGAAGAGAGGAAAGGCTTCTTTAAGTCTTGATAACGGCCTATTAATGGCGACTAGCAAAAGGTTATTGAAATATGAAAAGAGCAGAGCTTGTGGTTATTTTTTGAGTTTAAGTCTTGATGAATAGCAGTCAAAAAAAGCATACTTACATGGCATGGTTCAGATTGAGGAAAAAGTTCACTTAGGACAATTTTTCTTCAATCTTTTTTTGCTCTTCTAAAAAGAATAACTCCTGAAACGCGATAAAATAGGCATTTCAAGAGTTAGTTGACATCGTGATCATTAAATCATTTTCATTGACACCTTCTAAAAAAGAGTTTGTCTAGGTTTTGAAACATACCTAATGGCATGCTTTTTTCTTTATTGTGTTACAATTTACCATAGGAGACGCTAAAGGTATCACCGTGATCAAAATCACCATACCGGTAACCGCGGTCAAACCAGCGTTGTCGTTGTTGAGATGTTTCATGTGTGAAACTGTCAGAAACTGCCTTATCATAGGTCTCTTTTTGCAAGATATCATCTCCAACGGCATGGGCAGCAGCCATGGCTTCTTCGATGTCCCCTTTTTCTAAGAGCCCCTGACCTTGGACATCATTAGCTCAGGCACCAGCGTAGTAATCAGCTTGTAATTCCAATTTGACGTTGAGCTGATTGGCTTCAATCTTTGATTTTCCTTGTCTGGCGCTAGCGTAATCATCCATGGTGCCGATTTCATTTTGAATATGGTGGCCAACTTCGTGGGCAATGACATAGGCCATGGCGAAATCATCCTTAGCGCTGTACTTGTTAGATCATTCATCATAAAAAGAAATGTCTAAATAGACTTTCTGGTCACTTGGACAGTAGAAAGGTCCCGCAGAGGCTTGACCTCTCCCACATGCTGTTTGGGTTGCCCCAGTGTACAAAACCAAAGTTGGTTTGTGATAGGTTAGGCCTTTGTCACGAAATTGTTTGGTCCAATAATCTTCTGTTGATGCAAAGACTTTGCTGACAAATGTTACTTGTTCTTGGCTAGCTTTGTCCCCACTTGTACGAGTAACGTGGCTAGACTGGTAGGCATTGTTATTATTAGACGAGCCACCTGTTAATAGACTCCCACCACCCATGACCAGAATAAGTAATAAGATAACTAGCTTGGTTTTCCAGCCTCCTCTTGAAAAAACAGTTGGAGAAGATGGCCTCCACCATTACCTCCTCCACCAAAAGAAGCAGATGATTGCCCACGTCTATCTTCAACTTGTTGGCTTTCTCTCAAATTATCCGTTTTCATAAGTATCCCTTCATTTTCGTCCTGCTATTATTATAAAATAAATTAATGAGAACTGCTTGTTTTAGTACCTGAAACCGCTATCTTTCTATGCTCTTATGGAGACTAGAAATAGGAAAAGCAGTAGGGATTTGCTATAATATAACAAAGATAAATTCAGTCCAAATAAAGGAGTTCCATGAAACTAATTTACACAGAGATGGCCTACTCAATGACAGAGATTTTGGTAGCTGAGGCAAGGCAGGCTGCTCGTCAGGGTTATCGCGTATTTTATCTTGCGCCCAATTCCCTCTCCTTTGAAAAAGAAAGAGAGGTGCTGACTCTCTTACCTGAACGAGGCTCTTTTTCAATCACAGTCACACGATTTGCTCAGATGGCTCGGTACTTTACTTTTACGAGTTCTCGTCCAAAACAGCATTTGGATGATATGTCTCTGGCCATGATTTTTTATCGTGCCTTGATGACGTTAGGTCCTGAAGAACTGTCTGTTTATGGTCGGTTAAAAGATGACCATGCTTTTGTTAAGCAGTTGGTTGACTTGTATAAGGAATTACAAACTGCTCATATAAGTGTTTATGAGTTAACTGATTTAGACACGCCAGAAAAGCAAGGAGACTTGATCAAGATAATCAGTCTTGCTGAGCATATCATGGCTCAACAAGATTACAACCAAGACACCTCTTTGATGACCTTTGCGAGGGCAATTGAAGCTGGTCTATTGAATGACCAATTGGCAAACACCGTTATTATCATTGATGGTTTTTCACGTTTTTCTGCTGAAGAAGAGTATCTCTTGTCTTTGTTAAATGATACCTGCCAGGCAGTTGTGATTGGCAGTTACATTAGCCAAAAAGCCTACCAGAAATCCTTTATCAAAGGAAATATTTATGAAGCAAGTCGTCACTTTTTACAAGACCTTGCTCAGAAGTACCAGACTAAGCCCGTATTTGCTGTTTCTGAACAAACCTTTGCTCCAGCCTTTTCAAGGTTAACTCAATTAGTGGAAGCCAATCATGATTTTTCCCAACTGGATTGGCAGTTGCAGGAGGAAGATAAGGCATCTATTCATCTTTGGCAAAGCCCTCACCAAAAAGAAGAAATAGAACACGTGGCCAAGGCCATTCGTGAAAAACTCTACCAAGGGTATCGCTATAAGGATATTTTAGTTCTGTTAGGAGATGTCGAAGCCTATCAGTTGCAAATTGGTCCTATCTTTGACAAGTTTGAGATTCCTTATTATTTAGGAAAAGCAGAGCCTATGACTGCCCATCCTTTGGTTCAGTTTATAGAATCTCTTGAGCGAAGTTTGCGCTATAATTGGCGCCGTGAGGACATTTTAAATTTACTAAAATCAGGTCTTTTTGGAACCTTTACAGACCAAGACATTGATCGGTTTGAAGAATACCTTCAGTTTGCAGATATTAAAGGGTTCACCAAATTTTCAAGACCTTTTACCATAAATTCCTCTCGTCATTACCCACTGGAGCTGTTAAACGTGATAAGAGAGGCGGTCTTTTCTCCGTTACAAACGTTATTTAAAAGTCAAAAGCAACTTGGAGCTTCTTTGATAGACAAGCTCATGGCTTTTTTTAAGGTTATTCAACTGTCTGAAAATATGAAAAATTTGGGACAAAGTCAGCTAGAAATAGAAAAAAATGAAGAAGTTTGGAAAACATTTTCAGACAGTTTAACCTCTTGTTATCAGATTTTCGGGCAGGAAAAATTAAAGTTGGCAGACTGTTTAGCACTTATCAAAATGGGAATGCAATCCGCCCATTATCGGGTTGTACCAGCGACCTTGGATGTCGTATCGGTAAAATCTTATGATCTGGTTCAGCCTCATTCAAAACCCTTTGTCTATGCCATCGGTCTTACCCAATCTCACTTTCCAAAACAAGTGACAACAACGGGGCTTCTGTCAGATCAAGAACGTGTCAGGGTAAATGAAAGCTTGAACAGTTACCAACATTTTGATATTGCCAGTGCGGAAAATAGCCAGAAAAATCACCAAACTGCTCTATCTCTGTTTAATGCTGCTACTAAAGAATTGGTTCTTAGCGTGCCAACAGTGGTCAATGAACTGTCAGACGACCTCTCTCCTTACCTCAAGGAATTGATGGCGCTTGGATTTCCTCTTTTGGATAAAGGAAAAAATTGCTTATCCTATGCTGCCAGTGATATTGGCAATTACAAGGCCCTTTTATCACGTGTTATTGATATTAATCGTCAGGCCATACTAGCTGATATGACGGATCAAGACAAGACTTTTTGGACGGTTGCCTTGCGTTACTTGAAACGACGATTAAGGGAAAAGCAGTTAACCCTTCCAACTCAAGATAATCACTTGGCAACAAAACCCTTGACTCCCCAAGTCATTGAAGCTCGATTTCCAAGTGATCGTCCTTTAAATCTATCTTCGACTGCCTTGACGGTCTTTTATAATAACCAGTACAAGTATTTTCTACAATATGTTTTGGGCTTGCAAGAAGCTGAATCCATCCATCCTGATGCCAGAATTCATGGTCAATATTTACACCGCGTGTTTGAATTAGTCATGAAAGATCAGACAGCAGAATCCTTTGACAATAAATTGACCCAAGCCATTCATCACACCAATCAGGAGCATCTTTTTCAGCAGGTTTATCAAAATAACGCTGAAGCGAGGTACAGTTTAGACCTACTAGAAGATATTGCCAAGTCAACTGCCTCTATTTTACGACTTAGCCAAAATGTCAAGGTTATTAGCCAAGAAAAATCCTTTGAACTAAATGTGACAGATCAGGTGCTGGTTCATGGTGTTATTGACCGGATTGACCAATTAGATGATGGTAGTTTAGGAGTTGTTGACTATAAATCTAGCGCTAGCCAATTTGATATTGGAACATTTTACAATGGCTTGAGCTCGCAACTAATTACATACCTCGCTGTTTTACAGCAGCAGTTTGAACCAGCTGATCAAGAGCATTTATTTGGAGCTATGTATCTGCATCTACAGGATCCTAAAATGGATTTATCAGCTTTCAAAACCCTAGATGACAAACTGGTTGAAAGCCTTTATAAGGCATTAACTTATAAAGGTATTTTCTTGGAAAATGAAAAAGAGCATTTGGCGACGGGTGCCTACCAAATTAGAAATGCCCTTTATTCGGTGGATGAGCTTCAAACCCTCTTGGCCTATAACAATCACCTTTACCTTAAAGCAGCAGAACACATCAAAAAAGGGCACTTCCTGATTAACCCTTATACCAGTGATGGCAAGTCTGTGCAAGGAGACCAACTAAAAGCCATTACCCGATTTGAAGCAGACCTTGACTTAGGTCAAGCAAGGCGATTGTTGACCCTGCCTGCTAGAAATAAACGAGATAACTTTTTAAGTCTAATGAGAGAGGAGGACAACTTGTGATAACATTTGAACCCTTTTTAAGCCCAGAAGCTATTGCTCAATTACAAGAAACAGAAAGCCGTAGTCAAGCAGCTCAAAAAAGAACCCCCCAGCAGATTGAAGCCATATACAGTAGCGGTCAAAATATCCTTGTGTCAGCCTCTGCTGGGTCAGGAAAAACCTTTGTGATGGTAGAACGCATTCTTGATAAAATCCTGAGAGGAGTTGCTATTGATCGGTTATTTATTTCCACCTTTACCGTTAAGGCAGCTACGGAATTGCGTGACCGTATTGAGAAAAAATTGTATGCTCAAATCGCTCAAACGACAGATTATCAGCTAAAAGCCTACCTAACAGAGCAGCTGCAGACCCTGTCTCAGGCAGATATTGGCACCATGGATGCCTTTGCCCAAAAGTTGGTCAATCACTATGGTTATAGCATTGGTTTGTCGCCTCGATTTCGTATTATGCAAGATAAGGCCGAGCAAGATGTTTTAAAACAGGACGTTTTTAGCAAGCTATTTGAAACCTTTATGGCACAAAGTGATTCTTCTTTGTTCAAAGCACTGGTTAAAAATTTTTCTGGTAACCGAAAAGATGCATCCGCTTTTAGAGATCTGATTTATAGCTGTTATTCTTTTAGCCAATCTACCGAAAACCCAAGAGAATGGTTGCAAGAAACGTTCTTAAAAGCAGCAAAAACCTATCAGCGCCTTGAAGATATACCTCTGCAAGACATTGAATTATTGTTGGCAAGCATGCATGATACCGCAGATCAGTTAAGAGATTTGACTGACATGGAAGAATATGGTCAACTGACCAAGGCTGGTAAACCAACGGTCAAATATATTAACCACCTAAAGGTTATTGAAAATCTTCATCATTGGGCGCGGGATTTTGACCATCTCTATGGTAGGCAAGGAATTGGCCAATTGGCTAAAGACTTGACCACAATGCTCCCTTCTGGCAATGACGTGACTGTTGCTGGTACCAAGTATCCTATTTTTAAAGCCTTACACCAAAAATTAACACGCTTTAGACACTTAGAGACGATTTTGGCATACCAAGGGGAAAGTCTTCCTTTGTTGGAAGTGTTGCAACGTTTTGTCGTAGCCTTTTCAGATGCCTATCTGGCCGCTAAGATGCAAGAAGCAGCCTTTGAATTTACAGATATTGCCCATTTTGCCATTCAGATTTTAGAAGAAAACCCTGACATCAGACAGGCCTACCAGCAGCAGTATCACGAAGTCATGGTTGATGAATACCAAGATAACAACCACATGCAGGAGCGCTTATTAACTTTATTATCAAATGGTCATAATCGTTTTATGGTTGGTGATATGAAGCAATCCATTTACCGATTTCGACAAGCAGATCCTCAAATTTTCAATCAGAAATTCAAAGACTATCAGGCTCATCCTGAGCAAGGGAAGCTTATTTTACTGAAAGAAAATTTCCGAAGCCAATCAGAAGTTTTGGATGCCAGTAATGCTGTTTTTAGCCATTTGATGGATGAATCTCTGGGAGACATTTTATACGATGAGCAACATCAGTTGGTTGCTGGTAGCGATGCCCAAAAAGTGTCCTATCCTGAACATCGTGCTAAATTATTGCTTTATAACACTGACCGAAATGACGAAGTAGAAGAGGAAGATTCTGATGGCTTATCACCTAATGAGGTGAATATTGTTGCCAAAGAAATCATCCGATTGCATAATGACCAAGGAGTACCTTTTGAAGACATCACCCTTCTTGTCTCAACAAGGACAAGAAATGATGCTATTTTTCATGCCTTTAATCAGTATGGTATCCCACTAGTAGCTGACGGTGGTCAGCAAAATTACCTCAAATCGGTTGAAGTCATGGTCATGTTGGATACCTTGAGAACCATTAATAACCCAAGGAATGATTATGCCCTTGTTGCCCTGTTGCGCTCACCAATGTTTGCCTTTGATGAGGACGAATTAGCAAGGCTGGCGCTTCAAAAAGGCAGTGACCAAGATACTACTTGTCTTTATGACAAATTGGAAAAGGCCTTACTTGGAACGGGTGCTCACTCAGACTTAGTGCATGATGAGTTAATGGCAAAATTAAGTGGTTTTATGGAAACCTTAAAGAATTGGCGTCGTTATGCTAAAATCAAATCTTTGCATGACCTCATTTGGAAAATTTTCAATGACCGATTTTACTTCGATCTGGTTGCTAGTCAAGCCAAGGCTGAGCAGGCCCAAGCCAATCTTTATGCGCTAGCCCTGCGTGCCAATCAATTTGAGCAATCAGGATACAAAGGGTTATCTCGCTTTATTGGCATGATTGACAAGGTGTTAGAAACGAAAAATGATTTAGCAGACGTTGAAGTAACTAGTCCTAAGCAAGCGGTCAATCTCATGACGATTCACAAATCCAAGGGATTGGAATTCCAGTACGTGTTTATCCTTAACTGTGACAAACGCTTTGCCATGACAGATATTCATGCTCCGTTTATTTTAAATCGTCAGCAGGGTATTGGAATCAAGTACTTGGCTGATGTTAAGGAGCTTTTGGGTGAAGAAACCTTAGCGTCAGTCAAAGTGAGTATGGAAACCTTGCCTTATCAGTTGAATCAGCAAGAGTTACGCTTGGCAACCTTATCTGAACAAATGCGGCTGTTGTACGTTGCCATGACACGAGCTGAGAAACAACTTTTCCTTGTTGGAAAAGCCAGCAAGCAAAAAAGCCAAGAGTTGACAGATGGTAAGTATACTGGTAAGTTGTTGCCTTTAGCGCTTCGAGAACAGTTGATGACTTTCCAAGACTGGCTCTTGGCTATCACAGATACCTTCACCACTGAAGACCTTTGTTTTGATGTGTGCTTTATTGAGGATAGCGACTTAAGTCCAGAGGTTATTGGTCAACTTCAAAATCCACAAGTATTACATCCAGACAACCTCAAGGATAACCGTCAATCTGCGGACATTGTGCGTGCCTTAGATATGCTAGACAAAGTGTCTCAATTAAATGCTGGCTATGAAGCCGCCATCAATCTCCCAACGGTTCGCACACCTAGCCAACTAAAGGCTTCCTATGAGCCCTTGTTAGACTCAGAGGGGGTAGAGGTCATGGAAAAAACTTACCACACCTCTACAGCCTTTACTTTACCTGATTTTTCAAAACAGGTCAGAGTTGACGCTAGCCAAGTTGGGTCAGCCCTCCACCAATTGATGCAGGCTATTCCCTTGGCTTATCCAGTAACAGCCAAAACAATCGCACATGCTCTAGAGCAACTAGAGTTGGACCAAGCGGTTAAGGCAGCTCTTGATATGGTGAAAGTTGAGCAATTCTTTGATAAGACAGTCTTGGGGCAGCAGTTTCAGATCTATCACAGGAATTTGTACAGAGAAGCGCCTTTTGCCATGTTAAAAACAGATCCTATTAGTCAAGAAGACTATGTTGTTCGGGGAATCATTGATGCTTTTCTCTTATTTGAGGATCATATTGAACTAGTGGATTATAAAACGGATAAATACCAAAATTCTTTGGAGTTAAAAAACCGTTACCAACAACAGTTGACTTTATATGCAGAAGCCCTTACTCAGACCTATGGTCTTCCTGTAACCAAGAAATATTTGGTTCTAATGGGAGACAAAAAATTGGAAATTGTCAATATCTGATTATCTCATCATGTCCTTAGCATCCCCTTTTATCCAAGGCTAAAAGGAATCGAAAAGTCCCATTAGACCTTCCATGGAATAAACTATTTTTTATCTATATTTGAATGCTACAATTATAATAACAAAGGAGAACCTATCATGAAATTACCAGCTTTTGGTGTTGAGGAATGGCTTAATCAGCATGAAAAAGAAGCCATCTATGACATTGCAGGATCCACCATTGCTTCCTTAACGTTAGAAGAATTGTTTGAGGTGACAGGAGAGGATTCTCAAGCTTTTTACCAAAACTTGCATCAAAAACCGTTGAACTATGGTTGGATTGAAGGGTCTCCTGACTTTAAAAAAGGGGTTGCCAACCTTTATCAAAACTTAGAGCCTGAGAATATTTTACAAACCAATGGCGCAACAGGAGCTAATTTTGCAGTTTTATATGCTTTGATTGAAGCAGGTGATCATGTCATTGCCCACTATCCCAGCTACCAGCAACTTTACGATATCCCCGAGTCACTAGGGGCAACAGTTGACTATTGGCAGGTCAAAGAAGACCTGAACTGGCTTCCTGATTTAGACGTATTAGAACAACTCATTCGTCCCAATACCAAACTAATCACTATCAATAACGCCAATAACCCAACCGGAGCTTATATGAACAGGGATTATTTAGACACATTAATCGCCATTGCTAAAGCTCATGACCTTTATATAGTAAGCGATGAAGTGTATCATTCCTTTGCCTCCGATCACTTACTAGGCATTGCTGACTTGTATGACAAAGGAATTTCAGTCAATAGCATGTCTAAGACCTTTTCCCTACCAGGCATTCGGGTAGGTTGGCTTGCAGCCTCTGAGGAAATCGTAGAACTTCTCAGAACCTATCGAGATTACACCATGATTTGTGCAGGCGTCTTTGATGACATGGTGGCTGCGCTAGCCTTAAAACATGCCCCAAAACTCTTGCAAAGGAATCGACAAATTCTCACGAGAAACTTAAACCTTCTAGATAATTGGGTGCAACAAGAAGAAAAAGTATCTTATGTCAAACCCAAACAAGTCTCTACAGCTTTTGTGAAATTGGCAATTGAAGAAGCGATTGAACCCTTTGCCTTACGTTTATTACGAGACTACGGTACTCTAGTTGTGCCTGGTAATCGCTTTGACCGCGATAAGCATGTTCGGATAGGCTATTGCTGCCAGCCTGAAATTCTTCAAGCAGGTCTATCAGCTCTGTCAGAAATGTTGAAAAATATTCAGTAAATAGTTGACCTTTGAATAATAATGCAATATAATAGACTTCATCATTAAGAAAAGGAATAAATATACTATGAAGATTAAAAAAATGATGGTCGGTCTCATTATCTGTCTGCTTGTTATTCCTTTAGTGGCATGTGGCAAAGCAGAAAAAGTGAATCACCAAGACAGTATTAAAAAAGCAGGGAAATTGGTTGTGGCGGTTAGCCCGGACTACGCACCTTTTGAATTCAAAGCTTTGGTCAATGGGAAAGATACCATTGTCGGGGCAGACATTCAATTAGCTCAGGCTATTGCAGATGAATTAGGGGTTAAATTAGAGCTTTCCTCAATGAGCTTTGACAATGTCTTGTCGAGCCTTCAGACAGGTAAAGCAGACATGGCTATCTCTGGTCTATCTTACACCAAAGAAAGAGCCAAAGTCTATGATTTTTCAACCCCTTATTATGAAACTGAAAATGCTGTACTAATGAGAGCTACAGATGCTAAGACAGTTAAGGACATAACCAGTTTAGCTGGCAAAAAAGTGGCAGCTCAAAAAGGCAGCATTGAAGAGGGATTGGTCAAAACACAGTTACCAGAAACTAATCTGATTTCTTTAACCGCCATGGGAGAAGCCATCAATGAATTAAAATCTGGACACGTTTATGCCGTTGATTTAGAAGGGCCTGTTGCAGCTGGCTTTTTAGCGCAACATAAGGATTTGGCTTTAGCACCATTTAGCTTAAAAACCAGTGATGGCGATGCCAAAGCAGTGGCTCTTCCTAAAAATAGTGGTGACCTAACTAAAACCGTCAACAAAGTTATTGCTAAATTGGCTAAAGATAATCAGTATAAAGCCTTCATCCGAGAAGCAGCAGCCCTGACTGGAAACATCGTGGAATAAATCTCCTTTAAAGATGAAAAAGAGGATTGACTTTTTCCGAAAAATAATATAATATAGATTGGAACGTGAAAATGTTACAATATCTTGAGGAGGTGAAACACATGTCAAAAACAGTAGTACGTAAAAATGAATCTCTTGACGATGCTCTTCGTCGCTTCAAACGTTCTGTTACTAAAGCTGGTACTCTTCAAGAATCACGTAAACGTGAATTCTACGAAAAACCTTCTGTAAAACGTAAACGTAAATCAGAAGCAGCTCGCAAACGTAAAAAATTCTAATATGAGATAGTAAAAGCAGTCCTAATTTTTAGGACTGTTTTTGTTAGTTAGATTTAGTATAACTAAGCCACCTGCTTGCTAAGTGATGGTTAGGTATAAGAAGTAGGGTCAGAACGCAGACAAAGTTTATTTTTAGAAGGTGTTAATGAAAATGATTTAATGATGATGTCAACTAATTTTTGACACGCTTATATTATCGCATTTCAGGAGTCTTTCTTTTTTAGAGGAACAAAAAAAGATTGAAGAAAAATGATCCTAAATGGACTTTTCTTCAATCTGGAACAGTTGGAGAGCCAACTGTTTTAGTCATATCAACTCTTATTTCTTTGCTAACAAGTCACGGATTTCAGTAAGCAATTCTTCTTGAGTAGGGGTTGTTACTTCAACAACTTCTTCCTCTTGTTTTTTAGGCATAGCTTTTTCAGCGGCTTTAACAACAAAGAAAAGGCTAGTACCGATGATAAGGAAGTTGATTACCGCTCCCAAGAAGTTACCATATTTAATCCCATTCCAAGTTAATTGTGTAATGTTTTCAACATTAGCAGCTTTCAAGGCTGGGTTTAAGATAAGTGGTGTGATGATGTCGTTAACAAAAGATGTAACGATAGCACCAAAGGCACCCCCGATAATAACTGCAACAGCAAGATCAATAATGTTTCCTCTAAATAAAAATGCTTTTAATTCTTTAATCATGAGAATTCCCCTTTTTTTAATCTGACCTAATCATAACACAATTGATAGGCAAAAGCTAATGGAATCCCTTGTGTTTTTAAATTTACAAAAGAAGCTTTCAATGATATAATAAAACATAAAACTATAATGGGATTTTTATGGGGAGGTGACGATTTGGCGATTGACAAAGAAATGATTTCCCAGGTAAAAAATAGTGTTAATATTGTCGATGTCATTGGAGAAGTGGTCCAACTTTCTCGTACAGGTCGACATTATCTTGGCCTTTGTCCCTTCCATAAAGAAAAAACGCCCTCTTTTAATGTCGTTGAAGACAGACAGTTTTTTCACTGCTTTGGTTGTGGAAAATCAGGGGATGTTTTTAAATTTATTGAGGAATACCGCCAAGTCCCCTTCTTAGAAAGTGTTCAGATTATTGCGGATAAGGCTGGCATGTCGCTTGATATAGCGCCAAGTCAGGCAGCGGTTGCTAACCAACACCAGCACCCTAATCACGCTTTAATGACACTTCATGAAGATGCTGCTAAATTTTACCATGCGGTTCTGATGACTACCACCATTGGTCAAGAAGCTAGGAAATATCTTTACCAGAGAGGCTTGGATGACCACTTAATTGAACATTTCAATATTGGCTTAGCCCCAGATGAGTCGGATTATCTTTATCAAGCTCTTTCTAAAAAATACGAGGAAGGTCAACTGACTGCTTCAGGATTGTTTAACTTGTCCGACCAATCCAATACCATTTACGACGCCTTTCGAAATCGTATCATGTTCCCCTTATCAGATGACCAAGGGCATACTATTGCCTTTTCAGGACGTATCTGGACGGCGGCTGATATGAAAAAAAAACAGGCCAAGTATAAAAATTCAAGAGGAACCGTTCTTTTTAACAAATCTTATGAATTGTATCACTTGGACAAGGCCAAGCCTGTTATTGCCAAAACTCATGAAGTGTTTCTAATGGAAGGGTTTATGGACGTGATTGCTGCTTATCGTTCGGGTTATGAAAATGCTGTTGCCTCAATGGGAACGGCTTTGACGCCAGAACATGTTCATCACCTTAAACAGATTACCAAAAAAGTAGTCTTGACCTATGATGGTGATGACGCTGGTCAAAATGCCATTGCTAAATCACTAGAATTGCTTAAAGATTTTGTGGTAGAAATTGTCAGAATCCCCAATAAAATGGACCCTGATGAATTTGTACAGCGGCATTCCCCAGAAGTATTTGCAGATTTGCTTAAGCAGTCACGCATCAGTAGTGTCGAATTTTTTATTGATTATCTCAAACCTGACAATATGGATAATTTGCAATCGCAAATTGCTTATGTGGAAAAAATAGCGCCATTGATTGCTCAGTCACCGTCTATCACAGCCCAAAATTCTTACATTAACAGAGTAGCAGATTTGTTACCGGATTTTGATTATTTCCAAGTAGAACAATCGGTCAATGCCTTAAGGGTTCAGGATAGACAAAGGCGCCAAGAGAAGCAGGTTCAACCTGTCAGCAGGCTGGTTACTTTGCCAGTGGCAAAAAGTTTGACAGCTATCACCAAGGCAGAAAGTCATCTTATGCATCGACTGTTACATCATAGCTATTTGCTGACTGAATTTCGCCATCGAGCTGATTTTTATTTTGATACCCCTGCCCTTGAAGTGCTTTATCAACAGTTGAAGCAACAAGGACAAATCACTTCCTATGACTTGTCAGAAATGTCAGAGGAAGTCAATCGGGCTTACTACAGTGTTTTAGAAGAAAACCTTCCCAGAGAAGTGGCTCCTGATGAGATTGATGATATTCTAGCCAAACGTGCCAAGCTTTTAGCAGAGCGCGACCTCTACAAACAAGGTAAGCAAGTTAGAGAATCTAGCAATAAAGGTGACCACCAACTAGCTCTTGAAGTGTTGGAAAATTTAATTGCTCAAAAACGAAAAATGGAATAGAGGAAAATATGACAAAAGAAAAAGAAATTACAACTTTTAATGTTCAAGTTGCGGAGTTTATTCGTCATCATAAAAAAGAAGGAACAGCGATTGATGATGACGTGACTGAAACACTCGTCATTCCATTTGCCTTGGACGCTGATCAAATCGACGACCTACTTGAGCGGCTAACAGATGGTGGCATTTCCATTACAGATAAGGAGGGCAACCCCTCATCAAAATACGTGGTTGAAGAACCTAAACCCGAAGAGCTCACTGATGAGGAATTAATTGGAAGCAATTCTGCTAAGGTAAATGACCCTGTCCGTATGTACCTCAAAGAAATCGGTGTCGTACCACTTCTGACAAGTGAAGAAGAAAAGGTATTGGCGGTTGCTGTAGCAGAAGGTGATCTAGAAGCTAAACAACGTTTAGCAGAAGCCAACTTGCGTCTGGTAGTCTCTATTGCTAAACGTTATGTCGGTCGCGGCATGCAATTCTTGGATTTGATTCAAGAAGGCAATATGGGGTTGATGAAAGCTGTTGATAAATTTGACTATTCCAAAGGGTTTAAGTTTTCAACCTACGCTACATGGTGGATTCGCCAGGCTATTACTCGTGCTATTGCTGACCAAGCACGTACCATTCGTATCCCAGTTCACATGGTAGAAACCATTAACAAATTGGTTCGTGAGCAACGTAATTTATTGCAGGAATTAGGACAAGATCCAACACCAGAACAAATTGCAGAACGCATGGAAATGACACCTGATAAGGTTCGTGAAATTTTGAAAATTGCTCAAGAGCCAGTCTCTCTAGAAACCCCAATTGGTGAAGAAGATGATAGCCACTTGGGTGATTTTATCGAAGATGAAGTCATTGAAAATCCAGTTGACTACACAACACGCGTGGTTCTTCGTGAACAGTTGGATGAGGTCTTGGACACATTAACAGACCGTGAGGAAAATGTTCTCCGCCTACGTTTTGGACTTGACGATGGTAAAATGCGTACCCTTGAAGATGTGGGCAAAGTCTTTAACGTCACCCGTGAACGTATCCGTCAAATTGAAGCTAAGGCACTTCGCAAACTTCGCCACCCAAGCCGCAGTAAGCAATTAAGAGATTTTATGGAGGACTAAAATCGTCCACTGGACGATTTTAGGTCGTTCCCTTCCCTTGAAATAAGAAAGGAACGAAAATCCAAAGTGGCGCTTATAGCAGTACACCTAAAAATTAGAAAGTAGACCGAATGTTAAGGTCGAGCTTAAAACAAAAGCTGAGCCTGAAAACCGGTGGGCGTTTTTAAGGTCGGAATTGATAACGGAAACGAGCCCAGATGGCAATTCTTCTAATTTGGCAAAACCTTAGTGGCCTTTTTGCCTATCTATGAAATATTCAAAAAATGAAAGGGAAGTCATGACTGATACACCAAAATACACCGAAGAACAAGTTGCAGCCATTAAGGATAGAATTCTTGAAGCTTTGGAAACGGTTATTGACCCGGAGTTAGGCATTGATATTGTTAACTTAGGCTTGATTTATGAAATCCGCTTTGACGATAACGGTCACACAGAAATCGACATGACACTCACGACAATGGGCTGTCCTTTGGCAGACTTGTTGACAGATCATATCCATGATGCCATGCAAGATGTGCCAGAAGTCACTAAGACTGAGGTCAAATTAGTCTGGTACCCTGCTTGGACGGTTGATAAAATGAGCCGCTATGCTAGGATTGCATTGGGCATTCGCTAATAAATGATAGTCAAGGGATGAAATATTCCCTTTTTTGATGTAAAATAAAAGGAAATACAGGCGAAAGCCTTTGGTTAATATTAGAGAACACTAAGGCACTGAGACAAGTACTCTGCCTACGGCAAAAAGGAGAACCGATGATTTTAATTACAGGAAGTAACGGTCAATTAGGGACAGAACTTCGTTATCTATTAGACGAACGAGATGTTGATTATGTGGCTGTTGATGTCGCAGAAATGGACATCACAAACGCAGATAAAGTCGAAGCTGTTTTTGCACAGGTCAAGCCAACATTGGTTTATCATTGTGCTGCTTATACGGCAGTTGATGCGGCAGAAGACGAAGGAAAAGCTTTAAATGAGGCTATTAATGTAACAGGCTCAGAAAATATTGCCAAAGCTTGTGGAAAATATGGGGCTACCCTTGTTTATATTTCGACAGATTACGTGTTTGATGGCAATAAACCAGTCGGTCAAGAATGGTTAGAAACAGATCGTCCAGATCCTAAGACAGAATATGGCCGCACAAAACGTTTAGGAGAACTAGCCGTTGAACAATACGCAGAGCAATTTTATATTATCCGTACTGCCTGGGTATTTGGAAATTATGGTAAAAACTTTGTCTTTACCATGCAACAATTAGCAGAAAAACATTCCCGTTTGACTGTTGTCAATGACCAACATGGTCGACCAACGTGGACAAGAACCTTGGCAGAATTTATGTGTTATTTGGCAGAAAATCAAAAAGCCTTTGGTTATTATCACTTGTCAAATGATGCTAAGGAAGACACTACTTGGTATGATTTTGCCAAAGAAATCTTAAAAGGTAAGGCTGTTGAAGTGGTGCCGGTTGATTCATCAGCTTTCCCAGCAAAAGCCAAACGACCTTTAAATTCAACCATGAATCTTGACAAGGCAAAGGCAACAGGGTTTGTGATTCCAACATGGCAAGAAGCCTTGAAGGAATTCTACCAACAGGAACTGAAAAAGTAAGCATTCTAAAGAGAGTTGGCCATAGAAAGCCAACTCTTTTTCATGGGTTTAAGGTCGCATTAGCCTTCTAATTGTGGTATAATGTCACTGATTATATTTTAAAGTGGGGTAGTATGCAATGCAGGATGTTTTTATCATTGGTAGCAGAGGGTTACCAGCGAAATACGGTGGCTTTGAGACCTTTGTGGAAGAGCTGATCAGTCATCAGAAAGATAAAAACATTCGGTACCATGTAGCTTGTTTGAGTGATACCAAGCATAAAGTCCATTTTGACTACAAAGGGGCTGACTGCTTTTACCTTAACCCACCTAAGCTTGGACCTGCTAGAGTCATCGCTTACGATATGATGGCAATTACCTATGCACTATCTTACAGTGACCAACATCAGATTCAGAACCCTATTTTTTATGTGTTGGGCAATACCATAGGTGCTTTTATGGCACCATTTGTGAAGCAGATTCACAATCGAGGCGGACGCTTTTTTATCAATCCAGATGGGTTAGAGTGGAAGCGGTCTAAATGGTCAAAACCAGTACAGGCCTACCTGAAGTTTTCCGAAAAGCAAATGTCTAAACAGGCTGATTTGGTTATTTCGGACAATATTGGCATTGACCGTTACTTTAAAGCAGCATATCCTTGGTCTAAAACGTGTTTTATTGCCTATGGAACGGAAACACAACCTTCACGTCTGGCATCAACAGATAGCAAGGTCAGAGCTTATTTTCACCCCTTTGATATTAGTGAAAAGCATTACTATCTCATTTTAGGACGCTTTGTTCCTGAAAATAATTACGAAACCGCCATTAAAGAATTTATGGCTTCCTCAACTAAGCGTGATTTAGTGATTATTTGTAATCATGAAGGCAATGCTTACTTTAAGCAATTACTTGCTGAGACGGGTTGTGATAAGGACCCACGCATTAAATTTGTTGGTACCCTTTATGACAAAGAACTGTTAGCCTACATTCGAGAACAGGCTTATGCCTATATTCATGGTCATGAGGTAGGAGGGACTAATCCAGGCCTCCTAGAAGCACTAGCCCATACTAATCTTAATTTGGTCTTAGATGTTGACTTCAACAAATCAGTAGCACGAGATGCTGCGCTGTATTGGACCAAGCAAAAAGGGCAATTAGCAGAGCTGATTAACCAAGTTGATGCAGGTTTTGATAGCGCTCGTCTGGGCAAAGAAGCCAAAGCTATTATTCAAGAACATTACACTTGGGAAAAAATTGTAGGGGAGTACGAGGCCTTATTTTTAAGATGAACATTAATATTTTACTATCTACCTACAATGGGGAACGCTTCTTAGCAGAACAAATTCAAAGCATCCAAAGGCAGACAGTTAAAGACTGGACCTTACTAATCAGAGATGATGGATCAACTGATGGCACCCAGAATATTATTCGCACATTTGTCAAGGAAGACAAACGAATTCAGTGGATCAATGAGGGTCAGACAGAAAACCTGGGAGTTATTAAGAATTTTTATACCCTCTTAAAGCACCAAAAAGCAGATGTCTATTTTTTCAGTGACCAAGATGATATTTGGTTAGACAATAAATTAGAAGTGACCTTGTTAGAGGCTCAAAAATATGACATGGCGGCTCCTTTGTTGGTTTATACAGACCTCAAAGTGGTCACTCAACAATTAGATATTTGCCATGACAGCATGATCAGAACCCAATCTGACCACGCCAATACAAGCTTACTTCAAGAACTAACAGAAAATACGGTAACAGGGGGCACAATGATGATTACTCATGCCCTTGCTGAAGAGTGGGTAACCTGTGAAGGGATACTCATGCATGACTGGTATTTGGCCTTACTAGCAGCTGCTAGAGGGAAGTTAGTCTATCTTGATCTTCCTACAGAATTATACCGTCAGCACGATGCTAACGTGTTGGGGGCTAGAACCTGGTCTAAACGCATGAAAAATTGGTTCAGCCCACACCGTTTAGTCAGCAAATACTGGTGGTTGATCACATCCAGCCAAAAACAGGCTCAATTACTATTAGACTTACCATTACAACCAAATGATCGTGAACTGGTAGAAGCTTATGTTTCCTTGTTGGATAGGTCATTTGCCAAACGCTGGGCTACTTTGAAAAGATATGGTTTTCGTAAAAATCGTGCCTTTCACACCTTTATTTTTCGTAGCTTAGTCATCACCTTATTTGGTTACAGGAGAAAAGAAGAATGAATTTTTTAACAAAGAAAAACCGTATTTTACTGAGAGAAATGGTAAAAACGGATTTTAAATTACGCTATCAGGGGAGTTTTATTGGACATCTGTGGTCTATTTTAAAACCAATGTTGCTCTTTACCATCATGTACTTAGTTTTTGTACGTTTTTTGAAGTTTGATGATGGAACACCTCATTATGCAGTTAGTTTACTTCTAGGCATGGTGACTTGGAATTTCTTTACGGAAGCAACCAATATGGGCATGCTTTCCATTGTTTCAAGGGGTGATTTACTTCGTAAGATTAATTTTCCAAAAGAAATTATTGTCATTTCATCAGTTGTAGGAGCAAGCATTAACTATTTTATTAATATTTTAGTGGTATTTGCTTTTGCTTTAATTAATGGTGTGCAACCCAGTTTTGGTGTTTTTATTTTGATTCCATTGTTCGTTGAGCTTTTCTTGTTTGCAACAGGAGTTGCCTTTATTTTGGCGACTTTATTTGTCAAATACCGTGACATGGGACCTATCTGGGAAGTTATGCTTCAGGCAGGCATGTACGGAACACCTATTATCTATTCTATTACCTATATTATCCAAAGAGGTCATCTAGGGATTGCCAAGGTAATGATGATGAACCCTCTAGCTCAGATTATCCAAGAACTACGCCATTTTATTGTGTACCGTGGAGCAACCATTAATTGGGAGATTTTTGAACATAAAGTTTTCACTCTTATTCCGATTTTGCTCTCGTTAAGTGCCTTTGTCATTGGTTATGTTATTTTCAAACGAAATGCTAAGAAATTTGCGGAGATTCTTTAATGTCAGAAAAAAAAGTTGTGTTATCAGTTGATTCGGTAAGCAAATCCTTTAAATTACCGACTGAGGCTAGTAATAGTTTACGAACCAGTTTAGTGAATTATTTTAAAGGAATTAAGGGTTATACAGAACAACACGTGTTGGACAATGTATCGTTTCAGGTCGAAGAAGGAGACTTCTTTGGCATTGTTGGCCGAAATGGTTCTGGAAAATCAACCCTTCTAAAAATTATTTCTAAAATTTATGAACCAGAAAAAGGTCGTGTGACGGTTGATGGGAAATTGGTTCCTTTTATTGAATTAGGAGTTGGTTTCAATCCAGAATTAACTGGTCGTGAAAATGTCTTTATGAACGGTGCCTTGCTAGGTTTTTCTCGTGATGAAGTGACAGCTATGTATGATGACATTGTGTCTTTTGCAGAACTGCATGACTTTATGGACCAAAAACTGAAAAACTATTCTTCTGGAATGCAAGTACGTTTAGCGTTTTCAATTGCCATTAAAGCTAAAGGTGATATTTTGATTTTGGACGAAGTCTTGGCTGTTGGGGATGAAGCTTTTCAACGGAAATGTTTTGATTATTTTGCCCAGCTCAAGCGTGAACACAAAACCGTTATTTTAGTGACTCACTCGATGGAGCAGGTTCAACGTTTCTGTAATAAGGCCATGCTGATTGATAAAGGTCATAAAATGGAAGTAGGGACACCTCTTGAGATTTCTCAAATCTATAAACAATTAAATGGCTTGAATGTTGCCAAGGAATCTAGCAAAGAAACTGAGAATAACGGCATTTCCTTATCGTCCCAATTTGTTAACCACCAAGATAAGACCTTGGCTTTCAACTTTGATGTTCACTTTGAGCAAAAGATTGAGGACCCTGTTTTGACCTTTACCATTCATAAAGATACCGGAGAACTACTTTACCGTTGGGTATCGGATGAAGAAGTAGATGGTTCTATCACAATTAAGGATACTAAGGTTTCTATTGACTTTGCCATTCAAAATATTTTTCCTAATGGGAAGTTTACAACAGAATTTGGGGTCAAATCACGAGATCGTTCAAAAGAGTATGCCATGTTTAGTGGCATCTGTAATTTTGAATTAATTAATAGAGGCAAATCAGGAAATAATATTTATTGGAAGCCTGAAACAACAGTTAAGCTCACTTAGAGCAATGGAGTTATGGGGATGTATCAAGGAAAACGATTTTTATTAACTCATATCTGGCTCAGGGGCTTTAGTGGTGCTGAAATTAATATTTTAGAATTGGCAACTTTTTTAAAAGAAGCAGGTGCTGAAGTAGAGGTTTTTACTTTTCTAGCAAAATCACCTATGCTAGAAGAATTTCAAAAAAAAGCTATTCCCGTTATAGATGATAGTGACTACCCTTTTGATATTAGTCAGTATGATGTTGTTTGTTCAGCGCAAAATATTATTCCCAAAACCATGATAGAAGCACTGGGAAAACCGCAAAAGAAGCTGCCTAAGTTTATTTTCTTGCATATGGCTGCTTTAAAAGAGCATGTACTGGAACAGCCTTATATTCATCAGTTAGAAGAAAAGTTATCGTCAGCGACATTAGCTATATCAGAAGAAGTTGTTCAGAAGAATCTCAACCGCTTCTTCAAAGTCATTCCTAACTTGCACTATTATCCAAATCCGGCGCCGGAGAGTTATGCAGCATTAGAACATCTTGCGAGACCGTTTCCAAAAAACATTTTAGTGATTTCGAATCATCCACCTCAGGAAGTGCTCGATATGAAGCCTATTTTAGCTGAAAAAGGAATTCGGGTTGATTACTTTGGAGTTTGGTCAGACCATTATGAATTGGTGAGTCCGGAATTAATCGCGACTTATGATTGTGTTGTTGGTATCGGCAAAAATGCCCAGTATTGTTTAGTCATGGGAAAACCTATTTATGTCTATGATCATTTTAAAGGGCCAGGCTATTTAACCGATACTAATGTCACGCAAGCTGCCCTCAATAACTTTTCAGGAAGAGGGTTTGAGGATAAGGCAAAAACAGCGGAAGAATTGGTCAGTGACTTATTGGAGCATTATCAAGAGGCTCAAGCCTTCCATCAGCAACATTTGGAAGACTATCGAAATAAGTATACTATTTCAACAATAGTTGGAGAGATTTACCAAAGCATTGAAACCAAACAGCGTGATATTACCTGTTTGGATCAAGAAGAGATTGCATATATCAAAGCTATCAGCTTGTTTATAGAAACAAGGCTTGTCCGTTTGGAAAATGATGTCACCAATTTATGGGAATCTATTCACCACTATGAGCGGTTAAATCAGGAAATGTGTGTAACAAAAGAAGCGTTGGAGCAAGACCTAGCTGCCAAACAAGCAGAATTAGAGATAATCAAAACCTCTAGAATGTTCAAACTATTCCAGTTCTTGAGGAAAGTAAAAGGTTTCTTTTTTCGACAACGAACGCATTAATCATTTCAAGAAACCTAGGAGGAAAAAATGATAGGTAGAATTATTAGAAGTTATAAAGATGAGGGCAGACGTGCCACCTTACGTAAGATTTGGGAGCATTTACAAGGAGGAAGAAATCCTCAGCCGGCAGGTAAAATTGATTTAAATCGTATTCCTATCATGCCACAATTAGAAGATATTGCTAAGGCGGATTACCTCAATCATCCTTATCAAAGACCTGCTAAGTTAGATAAAAACCACTTAAATATTGCTTGGGTATCACCGCCAGTAGGAAAAGGAGGCGGAGGTCATACCACTATTTCGCGTTTTGTGAAACACCTTCAGTCTAAAGGGCATCAGATTACTTTTTATATTTACCATAATAATACGATTGAGCAATCTGCTAAGGAAGCCCAAGAAATTTTTTCTAAAGCCTACGGTATTGAAGTGGCTGTTGAAAATTTAGAAGATTTTGCTAATCAAGATTTGGTTTTTGCCACAAGCTGGGAAACTGCTTATGCTGTCTTTAATTTAAAGGGTGACCATCTCCACAAATTTTATTTTGTGCAAGATTTTGAACCTATCTTTTATGGGGTTGGCTCTCGTTACAAGTTAGCTGAGGCCACTTACAAGTTTGGTTTTTATGGGGTTACTGCGGGGAAATGGTTAACGCATAAACTTAAAGATTATCACATGGATGCTGATTATTTCAACTTTGGAGCAGACACTGATATTTACAAACCTAAAGCACCTCTTCACAAGAAAAAGAAAATTGCTTTTTATGCGCGTGCCCATACAGAACGTCGTGGATTTGAGTTAGGTGTTATGGCTCTTAAAATTTTTAAAGACAAGCATCCAGAATATGATATCGAGTTTTTCGGACAAGATATGTCTCATTATGATATTCCATTTGATTTTATTGACCGAGGCATTCTAAACAAAGAAGAATTGGCAACTATTTATCATGATAGTGTGGCCTGTTTAGTTCTTTCTTTGACCAATGTGTCCTTACTACCTTTAGAACTACTGGTAGCAGGTTGTATTCCCGTAATGAACTCTGGGAACAATAATACGATGGTTTTGGGCGAAAATGATGATATTGCCTATGCAGAAGCCTACCCTATTGCTTTGGCTGAAGAATTGTGCAAAGCTGTTGAACGCTCTGATATTGATGCCTATGCTAATGAGATGAGTCAAAAATATGATGGTGTCTCATGGGAGGACAGCTATCGCAAGGTGGAAGAAATCATTCGTCGTGAGGTACTCAATGACTGATAAGGTAAAAGCAACTGTTTTTATACCAGTTTATAATGGTGAAAATGACCATTTGGAAGAAACGTTGACAGCTTTATATGCTCAACAAACAGACTTCTCATGGAATGTGATAATAACCGATTCAGAATCTAAGGATGCTTCAGTTGCTATTATCCAGAAATTTGCTGAACAATACGGCAACTTGCAGCTTATCAAGCTCAAAAAAAGTGATTATTCACATGGAGCTACGAGACAAATGGCAGCTGAGCTGTCAACAGCAGACTATATGGTTTATCTTAGTCAGGATGCTGTACCTGCTAATGAGAATTGGTTGGCAGAAATGGTAAAACCATTTTCTCTGAATCCGAATATCGTTGCGGTTCTAGGGAAACAAAAGCCTCGTGTGGGTTGTTTTCCAGCGATGAAGTATGATATTAACTCTGTTTTTAACGAGCAAGGAGTAGCAGGAGCAACGACTATTTGGACACGTCAAGAAGACTTAAAAGGGAAATATACGAAAGAGTCTTTTTATAGTGATGTTTGCTCAGCAGCTCCTAGAGAGTTTTTGGTCAATAAAATCGGCTATCGTTCAGTTGCCTATTCAGAAGATTATGAATATGGAAAAGATATCTTAGATGCTGGCTATATGAAAGCCTACAATAGTGATGCTGTCGTAGAACATTCCAACGATGTCTTGTTGTCAGAATACAAACAACGTATTTTTGATGAGACCTATAATATCCGTCGTAACAGTGGTGTTACAACTCCAATTTCGTTGCCGACAGTTCTTGCTCAGTCTTTGAAGGCATCCTTAAAAGATGCTATGAAGATTGTTGCTGATCAAGATTATTCTTGGAAACGCAAGCTCTATTGGTTAGTTATTAACCCGCTTTTTCATCTTGAAAAATGGCGAGGAATGCGTTTAGCAAATCAGGTTAATATCACAGATGACAATAGCAAATATTCACTTGAAAGTAGTAAAAGTAAAGGTTAGTAAGGAATAATAATGAAAACCACTTTATCAAAATTAAAACTTTGTTTAATGGGCATCTTTATTGTCTTGTTCAGCCAATTAACGGTTCCTCAATTATTTGAACTTAGACTGGGCGGCCGTTTTTTCTGTGTGCTTATAGCTGTTTGCTTGTGTCTTAGTGTGATAAATGTTAAAGAAAAAAAAGCTTTAGCAAGAAATGCTTTTTTAATGATTACCATTCTGGGAACAGCCATTAGTTTGATAAAACCAGTTCAATATAGCTTAGATGAAGATTCTCATCTGCTTCATACCATTGGGTTATCAGATAGTTTAGTATTTAAATACTCCAAGGAAGAATTGACGGATTATAAACTGGTTTATCGTCATGACGGTATTCGTAATCAAAGTCATTATCAAGGCAACGATTATTGGTTGACAGTGACTCATAAACCAACAAAGGTAAAAGGCAACACCATTGGATTTGACAATCCTGCCTTTTTACCAGGAGCTATTGGATGGAATTTAGGACGACTTATCTCTAACAAAGTTTTTGTTTCCTATTATCTGGGACGAATAGTCAATGTCCTTGCTTACGCTCTCCTTGTTTTTTTTGCCATCAAATTGAGTATCGTTTTCAAGTCAGTGCTTTATTTTATGGGAACTTTACCATCTGCGGTCTATATTATTTCAGGTTTTCATTATGATTACCTTTACTATGGAGCTAGCCTGATACTAATAGCGCTACTGACTAATATTTTAGCGGAGAAAAAGACCGTTACGAAACTTAATGCCCTAGCCTTTCAAGCCCTCTGTTTGTTATTTGCCTTTGCTAAATTCCCATTTATCTTAGTTGGCAGTTTAATACTTGTTTTACCAAAACGCTATTATGACACGTCTAAAACAAGGTGGGTAGCATTGGCGATGTTTGGCATGATGATGCTTTTATCGCTCATTTATACTGGTATTATTAAAGTGATGCCCATGGTGGGAAGTGTGACAGGGAAATCGCCAGGACTTCTTTATTTCATTCAGCATCCCCTACCTATTATCAGAACATTAATTCAGATTCCTCATGTGATTATGGATAATTTTATTGGTCATCCTCTTCAATATGTTTCTCACCAATCATCCTTGTTGATTGCCTTGAATATGCTTATATTTGTTATTGTCTTATTTGTTTGTTCGACGCAATGGCATTACAAGCTTCCACTTTGGTTCCAATTATATACAGGCGCTTTGTTTTTGGGAATTGCTGCCCTAATGATTTTTGCCATTACTGGTGACCCTAGGGTTTATCATGAAGGTGATATTGTAGTAGGTGGTGTTCAAGGAAGATATTATTATTTTATGATTACCATGGTTCCTGTCTTTTTAGGGTATTGGATAACGAGCAAATTTAATATCAACCCTTTTACAGAAAAAGAAGAGGCGCGCTTTCAAACAGTGTTACAATACACTGTGGTATTTTTGAATATCTTTACAGTTGCAGTTGGTTTGTGCACTCAGATTTAATAAGGTATACAGTGATTGTGAGAAAGAAAACAATGGAAAATAAGAGAACATCCCTCCATACATTTGTGATATGCGCTTACGGCGAAAGCCCATACTTAGAAGACTGTCTCATTTCGTTAAAGAATCAAGTCTACGCATCGCAAGTGTTAATATATACATCAACTCCAAATCAGTTGATTGATCATTTGGCAGATAAATATCAGGTACCAGTTGTCACCAAAGAAGGTGGAGGTATTGGGCGAGATTGGAATAATGCCCTTAGTTTTGTCAAGACCCCCTATGCAACGATTGCTCACCAAGATGACATTTACCTTTCGACCTATTCTAAGGAAGTTATGGAACGTTTTGTGAGTCATCCTGAGGCGACGATTGTATTTTCAAATTATGCAGAATACCGAAATGGTGCCGTAGTAGAAACTAACCTTAATCTTAAAATAAAAAATACCTTATTAAAAGCTATGAATTTTTTTCCGAAGTCAAAATTTTGGCGGCAGCGTATTCTATCCCTTGGCAACCCTATTTCTTGTCCAGCAGTTAGTTACCACTTGACTAAGTTACCAGGATTTCAGTTTTCTGAGGACTGGCGAACCAATTTAGATTGGTATGCTTGGTATGTTATCAGTAGCCAATACCAAGGATCCTTTAACTACATTGAGAAACCCCTAATGTATCATCGGATTCACGAGGACTCTGAGACGTCAAATACCATTAGAGAAAATGTTCGTACAAAAGAAGACTTAGCCATGTTTAGCCTCTTTTGGCCTCATTGGTTTGTTCCGATTTTAGGGTATTTCTATGTGAAAAGTCAACATTCAAATACTGTCGAAAAGGAGAAGAAATGACAAGTGATTTATTAATCATGATTCCTGCCTATAATGAAGAGGAGTCTATTGAAAGGGTTGTGCAAAACCTCGTTAGCCATTATCCTCAATACGATTATGTGGTGATTAACGATGGTTCTAAAGACAGAACATCTTTAATTTGTCATGACAATCAATTTCAAGTGATTGATTTACCAGAAAACCTAGGTCTATCAGGTGCTATCCAAACAGGCTTTAGGTATGCTTTTAAAAAAGGGTATCAGATGGTTATTCAGTTTGATGCTGATGGCCAACATTTGCCAGAATATATTCATGCTTTGGAAACTAAAATTAGGCAAGGAAATGATTGTGTCATTGGGTCACGGTTTGTGAACATGCCAAAAGAAAAATCATTGCGTATGCTAGGGAATAGCTTAATCAGTTTTGTGATTAAGCTGACTACCGGAAAGCGTATTACTGACCCAACATCAGGAATGCGAGTTTTTAATGAAGATTTGATCAAATTATTTGCTCAAAACATTAACTACACCCCTGAGCCAGATACCATCTCCCATTTGATTAGACAAGGTTATCATGTTGAAGAAGTACAAGTTGACATGATGGATCGTCAAGCAGGGCAGTCCTATTTGACCTTGTCTCGATCAATAAAATACATGTTCCACATGATTGTTTCCATTTTGCTCATTCAAAACTTTAGAAAGAAGACAAGCTAAATGACACTCGGTTTACAAATTTTATTAGCAACAGTTGCCATTTTGACAGCTGTAATGATTATTTTAAACATCAGAAAATCACGCCTTCAAATTGAAGATAGTTTCTTTTGGTTAGTTTTTGCCATTGTATTGCTATTTATGTCTATTTTCCCTTACTTGTTTATCTACATTTCTAATCTCTTGGGCTTTACGTCACCGTCTAACTTTGTCATTTTATTTATTATCTTTTTACTGATTATTAATCAGTATCATTTGACCAAAAAACTATCTCTGGTTGAAATTAAATTAAAGAAAATGATTCAATACATTGCTCTTGTTGAAAAAGAACAAGAGGATAAGAAAAACCAAAAATCATAATGAACGATAAACAAGGTGATAGCAGGTCTAAATGGTTTAGTAAGGAGTGTTTTATCAGACCGATGATGACATTAAAAGTACCGACATGGGAGGAGACTAAGAAGTGGTTAGTTGAGAACTATTATTCCTTAATAGAGTTTCTTGTGATAGCCACTCTATTTTTCCATGCCACGATTACTTATCTGATTTTAGAAAATTTTCCGCAAGTTACGAGCACTTTTGGTCATGTCTTGTATGATGTGTTTTTATTTGTTAGTTTGGGACTTGTACTTGCAAATATCATGACAAAGAGGTTTTGGTTATATGGCGGCTTGTCTTGGCTCTATGCCATGGTTTCGACTTATCTGATCAGGGCTAATCAACTGAAGAATGTTGAAACGTTCGATTTATTTGACGTTTTCAAAAACCTTGAGTTCAATACTGGTTTTTATCAAAACTTAGTGCTCCTTTTAGTGCTCTCTTGGGTGTTTAGAAGGATTCTTCGCTCGAGCCAACGATTTAGTGTCCTTCGAATTTTTTCAGAGAAAAAGGATAGTTTCCTAGGAAGTCAATTTGTTGTCTTTAGCCTTTTGACGAGTTCAGCTTTTAAACGACTGTTGTTGACTAATCCCTTTTTCCCAGTTAAAGACGCATCTGGCCAACTTCAGTTAGGCAACTTCTGGCTTTATTGTTTACTGGCCTATGTGTTGATTTCCAGCATTAGTTTTATAGTGGCGAGAGGATTTTGGGATTTGAGACACTATAAGCCTAGTCTCAGTCTAGCTATTGGAACTAGTCTGTTATTTGCTATGATATTTAACGTGGCGATTCAAGCAGGGATTCCTGTGCGTGGTCCTTTAAGAGATATTTACTTGGTGCCTGGAGCAACCCTTTTTCAGGTCTTGGTTCTTTTTTGTCTTTTTACCCTAATCTATCTGTTAGTGAATCGCTATCTTACCGCTACAGTACTTAATCTTTTCATTGGAATTGCAGTAGCAGTGATTAATATTGAAAAATTTAAGGTAAGAAGTGAGCCTTTCTTGTTATCAGACCTAGCTTGGTTTAGAGAAATTACATTTTTCCTTGATTATATTCCAGTCTCTAAATTAATGTTTTCGGTTGTCTTTTTATGCTTAGTGATTTTTTCATTATGGTATTTTAGAAAACGTCTTTTTGTTGGGAAAATTGTTCCTTCTTTAGCAATCCGTTTGTTGTTGATTGTCCTGATTTTTCTGCCTTATCAGAAGATATACCGTACTTTTAGTGCTAATGAAAATGGTCGTATTGCTGAGGGCACCCCACTTTTGACCAAGCTTTATAATGTTTATGATTTGGATTGGCGGGGACTTACGGAGAATGCGCGCTTACAATCCTTAAGTTTTGTCTGGTTTAAGCAGTTAACTAGCAAAACTATCAATAAACCTAAGGAGTATAGTAAAGCTTCTATTGATAAGATTTACCATAAATACAGCCAACTAGCAACCACTCTTAATAAGAACAGAAAAGAGCATATTTCAGATCGTACAGTGATTTATGTCCTTAGTGAGAGTCTGGCTGACCCTAGCCGTATTTCTGGTGTAAAGATGTCAAGAGATGTCATTCCTACGATAAATCAGTTAAAACAACACTACACAAGTGGGTTGATGAAATCGGATGGTTATGGTGGTGGTACGGCTAACATGGAATTTCAGACCTTGATTGGCTTACCAATGTACAATCTCAATACAACAGTTTCAGTCTTGTACTCGGATGTTTTTCCAAAGCTCAATTACATTCCTTCTATCAGCAATTACTACAAAAAGAAGAATCGTTATGCTGTTCATCTAGCCAGTGCGAACAATTATTCTCGTAAGACGGTCTATTCTAAGTTGGACTTTAATAAGTTTATTGCTTTAGATGGGACACCAGACAAAGCTAAATTTTTGAAGCCAGCCAGTTCGAGTTATAGTGACCAATCCACCTATGACAATGTGTTAGAGTATTTAGATCCTAAAGAAAGTCAATTTTTCTCAGTCATGACCATGCAAAATCATAGTCCTTGGTATGCTGATCCTGGTGATTTAGATGTCTCTAAAGAAGGCTTTTCCGTTAATGAGAACTATAATCTGGTTAACTATTCCAAGCTGCTAGAATTAACAGATCAGGACACCAAAGCATTTTTAGAACGCCTTTCAAAAATAGACAAGCCGATTTCAGTTGTTTTTTATGGTGATCACTTGCCAGGACTTTACCCAGAAATGGCCTTTAAAGATAACCCTGAATTGAAGTATCTCACAGATTATTTTATCTGGAGTAATGATGCCAAGGTCAAATTGGATTATCCGTTATTAAATTCAAGTGACTTCACCCCGGCCTTACTTGCGCATACTAATTCAAAAGTATCTCCTTACTATGCTTTGTTAACAGCAGTGATGAATAAAGCAAGTGTTGGTCACAGAAATCTGACGAAAGATCAAAAAATCATTGCTAACGATTTGAAGTTATTAGAATATGACTTAATTGAAGGAAAAGGCTACATCGCAAATCACAAGGATTTCTTTTTGACCCCATGATAAGGTGAAATAAGGTATAATAGATAGAGCAGTGTCTAACCTGTGTTGGAAGTAATTTTCTAATAGTGACAGGCGATGATGCGTATAAAGTAAATAGGTGATGGTTTAGAAACGAAGCATTTGCTTGGTTATAAAGGATTATCTAGGAGGTATATGATGAGTACAATTTTAGTAACAGGCGGTGCAGGTTATATCGGGTCACATACCTGTGTTGAATTATTAGAAAAAGGGCACGATCTTGTGGTTGTTGATAATTTAGAGAATGCTAACCCTAAAAGTTTAAAAGTGGTTGAGGAACTAACTGGAAAACCAATTACCTTTTACCAGACTGATATTTTAGATGAAGCTGGTCTAGAGGCTATTTTTAGCAAGCATGAGATTTCAGCTGTTATTCATTTTGCTGGTCTCAAAGCAGTAGGAGAGTCAACACAGATGCCTCTCAAATATTTCACCACCAATATTTCTGGAACCTTGACTTTGTTACGTGTTATGGCTAAGCATCAGTGTAAAAATATTATTTTTAGCTCGTCGGCTACTGTTTATGGTGACCCTCATAAAGTTCCAATTACAGAAGATTTTCCTCTATCTGTGACCAATCCTTATGGGCGTACTAAATTAATGGTTGAAGAGATCCTAAAAGATGTTTATGAATCTGATAAGAGTTGGAATATTGTTATTTTGCGTTATTTCAATCCTATTGGAGCGCACCAATCAGGAGAACTTGGGGAAGACCCAACAGGTATTCCAAATAACCTTGTTCCTTATGTGACCCAAGTAGCTGTTGGTCGTTTAGAACGCATTGGTGTCTTTGGAGATGACTATGACACGCCAGATGGAACAGGTGTAAGGGACTATATTCACGTTGTTGACCTTGCTAAAGGACATGTAGCAGCCTTGCAAAAACTGGTTCCAAATTCAGGACTATCCATTTATAACTTGGGAACAGGGAATGGCTATTCTGTGTTAGATATTGTCAAAACCATGTCAGAAGTTGTTGGAAAAGCTATTCCTTATCAGATTCAACCAAGACGTGCTGGTGATATTGCGGTTTGTTATGCAGATAGTAACAAAGCCAAAGAAGACCTTGGCTGGCAGGCCAAATATGATATTAGGCGCATGTGTCAAGATCATTGGCGTTGGCAAAGCAAGCATCCGAACGGTTTTCAGGATTAGACCGCATCTTGTGAACATCAATTAGAATTAGCAGTTACCTTATTTTCGTTGTGAAATAAGCTTAACTGCTAATTTATTTCCTTTCCAACCTAGTAATTGTAGAAGTAGATGGTAATGTATTAATGACAGCAAAAAAAAGTTTTATTTGGAATATGCTAGGCAGTTTATCTGCAGCAGCTATTTCTGTTGTGTTACTGATGGTTGTAACGAGGTTTTTAACTCCGATTGATTCAGATAGCTATGCCTTTGCCTATTCTTTTGCTAATATGATGGTTGTTATTGCGCTTTTTCAAGTTCGTAATTACCAAGCGACAGATATTGGAGAAAAGTATTCTTTTTCTCAATATTTTCTGGCAAGGCTAATCACCTGTTTTTTAATGTTAGCTATTTCGGGAATTTATCTTCTTGTTACATCGCATGATGCTTATAAAAGTCAGGTGATTTTGTTGGTCTGTCTTTACCGTTTGACAGATGCTTTTTCTGATTTGTATCAAGGAATGTTCCAACAACATGAACGTCTGGACATTGCAGGCAAGTCGCTAACGTTTAGAAATAGTTTAATCTTTATTATCTATACCCTCATCATTATTTGTTTTAGAAATTTAGTATTTGCCCTACAAGTGACCTGTCTCCTATCCTTTCTGTTTATTCTTTTTTATGATGTCAGAAAAGGACGTTCTTTTGAAACGGTAGCATTTTGCAGCTTTAAGAATCGCGATAATCAGCTAAAGAGTCTTCAACTGCTAAAAGAGAGTTTTCCTCTGTTTTTAAACGGTTTTCTAATTATTTATATTTACACACAACCTAAGTATGCGATTGAAACCCTGACCCACTTGAATAAAATTCCTCTTGGCTCTCAAACCATTTTCAATATTTTATTTATGCCAGCCTTTGTAATGAATCTGATGATGCTGTTTTTCAGGCCGCATATCACGCAAATGGCTATTGCTTTAGTGAAGAGACAAGTGGAGCGTTTCAAGACCATACAAGTGACTTTGTTTTCTTATTTAGCTAGTTTGATGGTAGTTGTCCTGATAGGTAGTGGCTTGCTAGGAATTCCTTTTTTATCTCTCTTATACGCCACTCCTCTAAAGGCATTTTGGTTAGCCTTTATGACCATTATGCTAGGGGGGGCTGTCGGTAGTTTTGCGACAGCTATTGACAATATCTTGACAGCTATGCGTAAACAGCAATATTTATTGATTCCCTACATGGGTAGTTTCCTTGTTTCTTTGTTCATCACCAGTGATTTAGTTGAAACCTATCATATTTTTGGAGCAGCCTTGAGTTTCCTATTAACCATGACTGTTTGGTTATTCTTGTCGGTCTTTCTCTATGTCATCATTATGAAGCGGTTTAAAAAAGAACTTATTCAAGGAAAATAGATTTTTAGTCACAAATGGCTAGATTACTCTTATGTATAATACAGATGACGTCAGCTACTCTTTTAGAGGAGCTGATTCTTAATAGGAATAGGGGATTAGAAATTGAAAACATTAGGTAAAAAGAAACAATAGCTTTTGTGGGCAAGTGTCATCTTGGCTAACTTTTTAGCAAGCCAGTAAGTGAAGGCAGATGAATTAGTAAGAACTCAGCCAGAAGTGGTAAATCAAACAGCAGGAGATGTTAGTAGTAATCAGTTGCCAAATGAAGTGGCTCATTTGACACATCGGGCTTGGGACATGCCAGCAGTTGAGATGGGAGATAGGGCAGCTACCATCAGAAATCAAGCTGCAGTGAACAAGGCTGTTATTACCTTGGTGGAGTAGATGAAACAGTTAGCCAGTCAGCTGAGCCCAAATTAACTTACAGTAGCCATGTTGAAAATGTTGGTTGGTAAGATTGGGTTTATGATAGCCGTATAGCGGGAACTGCTGGTCAATCTAAAGCTATTGAAATTCTTTTGGTTGATAAAATCAAGAATCCAATAGGAACCTCCGTATCGCAGGGAATTATAAAGTGCTGAATCACATGATTTAGTTGGATGTAGATCATGGTGGACAGATCCTAGAGTTGTTTAGTATCATCAAACAGAAGAAGGCTTTGCATTTAGTGATGCAAGAATGCGCTAAAACTAAGTTAGAAATGACTGGTTATCAGGTGGTTAGCACACATAAATGAGATAATGTTGTTAGCCCATTAGACAGGTCAATCAAAGCTAATAAGGGTCTATCCGATATTTTGTTAGTATTCATTTTATTAAGACATCTATTAACAGCAATATTAATGGGGTTGAAACTTATTATTATGAATATGATAGGGGTTACCCAGCACATGTCAATGCAGCTTATCACAATAATTCAGACTGTTTGTCAAGGGGAGTTTATTTAGCGCAGACGATTCAAGTTGCAACAACCCAAATCCAAGAACAATGGTGTGCTTAGGAATATCTGTCCTTAGAGAAGCGACGGCTCCAGCAGTTTTGCTGGAACTTGGCTACATGTCTAATTCGAAAAAATCTGTTGTGGTTCATTCCAGTGTCTATCAAGAAAAGCTAGTACGAGGAATTGTTTCAGGTATTTTTTTCTTATTATTATCAATTTTTAGTTTAATCAACTAAGGCTTTAAAAAACTTAGCTTGAATAAGTTTTTTAAAGCCTTTTATGCTATAATTAAATTGAGAAATTATTGAGGTGACCTATGAAGTATGAGAATTTGTTAGATCGATTTATTAAATATGTCAAAGTTAATACAAGAAGCAATCCAGACAGTGAGACTATTCCTAGTACTGAAAGTCAAACAGCATTTGCATTAACTCTTTTAAAGCCCGAAATGGAAGCCGTTGGTTTACAAGATGTTCATTATAATCCAGCTAACGGTTACCTTATTGGAACTCTGCCTGCCAACAATCCAGCCTTGACGCGTAAAATCGGGTTTATCGCCCACATAGATACAGCTGATTTTAATGCTGAAAATGTTAGCCCACAAGTCATTGACAATTATCAAGGTGGGAACATTCCTTTAGGAAATTCTGGTTATGCTTTAATTCCCGAAGAGTTTCCAAATCTTAACAATTACATCGGTCAAACAGTGATTACAACAGATGGCACAACGCTTTTAGGAGCAGATGACAAGTCTGGTATCGCTGAAATCATGACGGCGATCGAATTCTTAACCTCACATCCGCAGATAGACCATTGTGACATCAAGGTTGCTTTTGGTCCTGACGAAGAAATTGGAGTAGGGGCTGACAAGTTTGACGTTACGGACTTTGATGTGGATTTTGCCTATACGATCGATGGTGGGCCTCTTGGTGAACTGCAATACGAAACCTTTAGTGCTGCAAGTTTGGAAGTGACTTTCTTAGGAAGAAATGTTCATCCTGGAACAGCTAAAGATCAGATGATTAATGCTCTTCAATTAGCCATAGATTTTCATAGTCAGTTACCAGAGGAAGACCGACCTGAAAAAACAGATGGTTATCAAGGTTTCTATCACTTGATGGGATTGACTGGAACGGTTGAAGAGGCTCACGCGTCTTATATTATTCGTGATTTTGAGGAAGCATCATTTGAAGCCAGAAAAGAAAAGGTCAGAGAGTTAGCTCAAACCATGAATAGCCAATTGGGCACAGAGCGTGTTCTGATTACTCTTACTGATCAGTATTACAACATGAAAAAAGTCATTGAAAAAGACATGACACCTGTTAATTTAGCAAAAGAAGTAATGGAAGAGCTTTACATTAAACCTGTTATCGAACCTATTCGTGGTGGGACAGACGGCTCTAAAATTTCATTTATGGGTATTCCAACCCCCAACATTTTTGCTGGTGGTGAAAATATGCATGGTCGTTTTGAGTTTGTCAGCCTTCAGACAATGGAGCAGGCTGTTGATGTGATTCTTGGTATTGTGCGCAAGCCTTAATCACTATAAAGAGCTAGAATTTAGTAGAGGTGACTGACAAAAAATGATTAAAATTTTTGGTAAAATAAGGTATCACTGGCAGCCAGAATTGTCTTGGTCCATTATCTACTGGTCCATTGCATTTGCACCTATTTTCATAGGATTGTCCTTATTATATGAACGCACAGAAATACCAAGTCGTGTCTTTATCTTATTTGCTATTTTTGCTGTCTTGGTCGGTATTGGTCTGCATCGCTATTTTATTATCGAAAATAATGGTGTTTTGAGGATTGTCTCCTTCAAATTATTTGGGCCTCACAAGTTAATGATTGAAAACATTAGTAAGGTAGAAGTTACCAAATCAACTCTTTCTCTATATGTTGGGGAAAAAAGTTACCTCTTTTACATGCGCAAATGGCCTAAGAAATATTTTCTTGATGCCTTAGCTGTCAATCCTTATTTTAAGGGAGAGGTTGTTTTGATGGATAACTTGATTAAGCTAGACTATTTTGAAGCTTACCAATATGATAAAAAAGCCCTTACTCGAGGGTAAGGGCTTTGGTTGGGCAAGTTTTGACAGCTAAAATGGTATCCTTGTCAGAAGGATCAATGGTTTGACTTGTTTCAAGTGAGTTTGAAAATGTGACGATACCGTCGTCATGATAATCAAAGAGAGATGAATAGGTCTGGCACAGGCCGCAAGCAATACATTTTTCTGGAATAATAGATACTTTCATAAGTATTATTCTAATATGATTTTGTTAATTTAACAAGGGGGAAGATCATGGCCAAAGAACCATGGGAAGAAAAAATTGTCGATGACAACAAAGAAACAAGAACACGTCAATCAAGAAGCGCTCTCATTAGCACACCTTGGTTAACAGCTTTGTTAAGTATTTTCTTTGTCGTCATTGTTGCGATACTCTTTATTTTCTTCTATACATCAAACAGTGGTAGCGATAAACAGGCTGAAATAACTGGTTTTTATGGAGCTTCAACACATAAAAAGGTTAAAAAAGCATCTAGTACTAAGAAGACACCAAGTAGTTCAACAACTAAGGAAACAACAGCTTCTAGCGAAGAGCCACCTGCCTCAACAGAGGTGGCTAGTGAAACCATTACTGTATTGGCAGGAGAGGGAGCAGCCTCTATTGCAGCACGTGCGGGTATTTCTGTGGAACAGTTACAAGCACTTAATCCGGATCACATGACGCAAGGGTATTGGTATGCCAATCCAGGAGATCAAGTGATTATTAAATAATGGAAGAGGAAAAAATGAAAGCAATTAAAATTGCGATTGATGGACCAGCTTCAAGTGGAAAAAGTACAGTAGCCAAGATTATTGCAAAAAATCTTGGCTACACTTATTTAGACACTGGTGCCATGTATCGCTCAGCAACTTATATCGCATTAACACATGGTTACTCGGATAAACAAGTCCCGCTTATTTTAGAAGAATTGGCTAAGCATCCTATTTCTTTTCACAAGGCAGCAGATGGCTCACAGTTGGTCTACCTTGGTAATGAGGATGTGAGCTTAGCCATTAGACAAAATGATGTCACCAACAATGTCTCATGGGTGTCAGCCTTACCAGAAATTCGAGAGGAATTGGTTCAACAACAAAGACGAATTGCCCAAGAAGGAGGCATTATCATGGATGGGCGTGACATCGGAACAGTTGTTCTCCCAGATGCGGAACTAAAAATCTTTTTAGTGGCTTCTGTGGAAGAGCGGGCAGAGCGCCGTTATAAGGAAAATCTAGAAAAAGGGATTGAAACGGATTTTGAGACGCTAAAAGAAGAGATAGCAGCTCGTGATTACAAGGATAGTCATCGCAAAGTTTCACCTTTAAAAGCAGCTGAAGATGCTCTTGTTTTTGACACAACTGGTGTCTCTATTGAGGGCGTTGTTCAATTTATCCAAGAAAAAGCAGAAAAAATGGTTGACTTGGCCTAGAGCCTATGTTAGAATAGTAACAATGAGAAAAGCAGAAGTGAGAGCTTCTCGCCTTGCGACTTAGGTTGTCTGGCCCTAACATGTCAAATTCCTTTGGAATATTATGTGTGCGGGCTTGATTTATCAAGTCCGCTTTCGTTTTTCTCTAAAAAAATAAAGAGGTGAAGATCATAGCTAAAAAGGATCTATTCATTAATGATGAAATTCGCGTTCGCGAAGTTCGTCTAGTTGGTCTTGAAGGTGAACAATTAGGTATTAAACCACTATCTGAAGCGCAATCATTGGCTGATGCTTCAAATGTTGACTTGGTTTTAATCCAGCCACAAGCTGTTCCTCCTGTTGCCAAACTTATGGACTATGGAAAGTTCAAATTTGAGTATCAAAAGAAACAGAAAGAACAACGCAAAAAACAAAGCGTTGTGACTATAAAAGAAGTTCGTCTCAGTCCAGTTATCGATAAAGGTGACTTTGAAACAAAACTTCGTAATGGTCGTAAGTTCCTTGAAAAAGGGAATAAAGTCAAGGTTTCTATTCGTTTCAAAGGACGTATGATTACTCATAAAGAGATTGGTGCCAAGGTACTAGCTGACTTTGCTGAAGCGACTCAAGATATTGCTATCATTGAGCAACGAGCAAAAATGGATGGACGCCAAATGTTTATGCAACTTGCACCCATTTCAGACAAGAAGTAATTGTCATAGTTTCATTATATCTTAAGAGGAGAATACTAAAATGCCAAAACAAAAAACACACCGCGCATCAGCTAAACGTTTTAAACGTACAGGTTCAGGCGGTTTGAAACGCTTCCGTGCCTTCACATCACACCGTTTCCATGGAAAAACTAAAAAACAACGTCGTCATCTTCGTAAAGCTGGTTTGGTAAGCTCAGGAGATTTCAAACGTATCAAAGCAATGGTTACTGGCCTTTAAGATTAGGTTTTGTAGACATTTACTAGCATTATAAGAATTATTTGAAGGAGAACTATTAATGGCACGTGTTAAAGGTGGCGTTGTTTCACGCAAACGTCGTAAACGTATTTTAAAATTAGCTAAAGGTTACTATGGAGCAAAACACATCTTGTTCCGTACTGCAAAAGAGCAAGTGATGAACTCTTACTACTATGCATACCGTGACCGTCGTCAGAAAAAACGTGATTTCCGTAAATTATGGATCACTCGTATCAACGCGGCTGCGCGTATGAACGGTTTATCATACTCACAATTGATGCATGGTTTGAAACTTGCTGAAATCGAAGTAAACCGTAAAATGCTTGCTGATTTAGCAGTTAATGATGCAGCAGCTTTCACAGCTCTTGCTGATGCAGCTAAAGCAAAACTTGGCAAATAATCAAAACACAGCTAAAGGAGATGAACGTATAGGTTCTCTCCTTTTTTGTACTTTTAACGTTGATAAGAAAGAGACAGATAACGATTGATGCTGACTGAATGAGTTTCTCAAAAGTTTGTTCTCTAGTAGGAGCATAAGGAGGTAGCTCAATGAAGTTACTGGAAGGAGATAGTGATTCGTGGTACTGGACGGACATCACATTGGGTGAAGGACTAAATTGTAGTGACTTTGGACGGCATGTGTAGTTAAAATAAGGTCTTAGGCAAACAAAAAGAGGCCGGAAACATAATCCTGCCTCTGACTAGATGGTTGAGATTTTTAGTGTTTGTTTTTACCTTCCTCTTCTTTTGGCTCAGAAGGGGTCGCGGTCTCTGTCTTTTCAGCTTCCTTAGGGTTAAGTTCCAAATAAGAAGGTGCTTTAAAGAGTTTTTGTGTTGATTTATTACCGTTTTTACTATATAAACTGGTTGAATGAGAGTCAAGTTTAGCTGAAATATCTTTCATCTGTTTTAGTTGTTTGGTGTAAATAAATTGATTAGGATCAATCACTTTTAAACCGTTATCCGTATCGAAGCGCAAGAGATCACCTGTTTGGACAGCGTCACTGGCTGCTAACTGTCGAGCAACAGCAGCACGGATTTCTTTTGTTTTAGCCATAGTCATCTCATCAGGATTCGTAATTTCTAACCCTGTTTGAGTGTTGTAAAGGCGACCACTATAATTGGTGTACTCTGGTGTCATATAGGTGCCCGATGTACGTTGAGCCACAATCTGGCTGTTTTGTGGTGATAACAAGTCTTGACCAAGTTGCACAAGGTTGCTAGTATCAATACCGAGGATGTGCAGCAAGGTAGGTAGGGCATCAATTTCGCCTCCGAAGGTTTCCTTAATACCACCATTCGTATAACCTGGGATATGAACCATGTAAGGAACGCGCTGCAGCATAGCATTGTCGTATTCTGACCAGGTCTCAGAATCTTTATCAAGAAGAGGTGCAAGGCTAGCATTACGAGAATTGGAAATACCATAATGGTCGCCATATAAAACAAAGATAGAGTTGTCATATAGGCCAGTTGCCTTCAAATAATCAAAAAAGGATTTTAAGGCGGAATCTAAGTAATTAGCCGTAGCAAAATAGCCATTGATGGTTTCGTCATCTGTTTTAGCTAATGGGAAACCTTCTTCATTGCTTTCGCCTTTTAGACTGGTATAAGGGTAGTGATTACTTACGGTAATAAATTTGGTATAGAAAGGCTGTTGCATTTGCTCAAGGTACTTAATGGAATCCTTAAACATATACTTATCATTTAACCCATATTGGAAAGAGTTTTTATCAGTTTGTTTTGAGAAGTAGCTAGAATCAAAGAAGTAATTGTATCCCCACTGTTTGTAAGCATTGTTACGGTTCCAGAAGGTTCCGACGTTCCCGTGGAATACAGCACTGGTGTATCCTCCATTTTGAGCAAGAATACCAGGAGTAGCAAATTGTGTGTTTTCTCCTCCATAGTTAACCATGAACGAGCCGCTATTTAAGCCAAATAGAGAATTTTCCATCATGGTTTCGGCGTCGGATGTTTTTCCTGCCTTGACTTGGTGGAAGAAGTTTGAAAAGGCTAATGTAGACTTAGAGTGGTAGAGAGAGTTGATGAAGGGTGTAACTTCGTATTCTTTATCGCCATCTTTTAATTTGTAGTCGATAAGGAATTGTTGGAAACTTTCCAAGTGGATAACAATAACATTTTTACCTTTTCCAATTCCAAAATATTGAGGATCAGGAGCGGCATAATGTTCTTTAACGTATGATTTAACATCAACCAATTCTTCTGCAGTAGCTCCATTTCGTTCTTTTTGAGCTTGATAGGTTTGATTACCACTGTATAATGTAAAGGCAGGTAAGCCCAAGGCTCTCACGATATAAGTGTTTGAAAAGCCACGTGTTAGTAGTTCGGGTCGATCAATTTCTGCTAAAAAGAGGTTAACCGAAAGGAGCAAGCTAGAAAGGGCTGTGACAGCAAAAGCTGCACGCTTATTAAAAGGACGATAGTCTTTTTTGATCTTTTTAGTGATAGTCATGCTAATCAAAATAATAAAATCAAGAATGTAGACAATGTCCCAAATACGTAGAAGGTTTAAGGCAGAGTCTCCTAAACCAGCTGAAACCTTACTACTAGCTAGCATGGCACTAACCGTGATAAAATCTGAAAATTCTCGGTAATAAATAGCATTTGAGATTAAGAGCAGGTTGAGGATAATATAAACAACCCAAGAGCTGATGTAGAAGACTCGTGTATTCTTAATATAAAGGGCAAATCCCAATAGTAGTAATGCTAATGGGATTGGGTTGATAATAGTTAGAAAGATCTGGTATAAGTTTCCCAAATCTAGCGAAAAGTCTGTATGATATGCCCATAGGGTCTTTAGCCAATAGCAGACGAGTAGTGTAATAATAAATCCTAATCTTGTATTGATAAAGCCTATGATAAATGGTTTAAATGTCTTCACAGTAGGAACTTCCTTATCATTTTTTCCTAAAGATATAATCTCCAAATAAAATCTCAAACTAAATTATATCAAAAATATGAGCCTAATGCTTGTCATAAGTTTAAATTTAGTAGGATTTTTTATCAGATTTTGTTATAATAAAAACTATGGATAAACTCTATATTGATTCTTTTGTCGCAAAGAAGTTAACAGCAGGGGTACAATTATTAGATGAAAGAGATTTTCCTGGTATAAAGGAAAAGAATCAATTGGTTCAACTGATAACCAAATCCAATCGTTTCATTGGAACCGCTTATATTTCTAAGCAAAATAAAGGGATTGGTTGGTATCTAGGACCTGACGTGGTCACTTTATCTGTGCCTTATTTTGTCAACTTATTCACAGTTGCCAAGGCTAAAAGACATGATTTTGCTCAGTCAGATATGACCAATGCTTATCGCCTTTTTAATCAAGAAGGGGATGATTTTGGAGGGGTAACGGTTGACCTTTATAAAGATTTTGCACTCTTTTCATGGTACAATGCTTTTGTCTATGACAAAAAAGAAATGATTATGGAGGCCTTTCAACAGGTTTTTCCTGAGGTCAAAGGAGCCTATGAAAAGTGTCGATTTAAAGGCCCAGCTGTTGAATCCGCTCATTTGTATGGTGAGCAGGCACAAGAAACTTTTTCGATTTTGGAAAATGGTGTGGCCTATCAAGTTTTCTTGAATGATGGTTTAATGACAGGTATTTTCCTAGACCAACATGATGTTAGAAGAGCGCTAGTAGATGGTTTAGCTTTGGGCAAGTCCCTTCTAAACATGTTTTCCTATACAGCTGCCTTTTCTGTGGCTGCTGCTATAGGTGGTGCCATCGAAACCACTTCTGTGGACTTGGCTAAACGCTCAAGGGAATTGTCGCTAGCTCATTTCGAGCAGAACCGGCTAGACTTAGCCTCACATCATTTTGTGGTGATGGATGTTTTTGAATACTTCAAATACGCTAAGCGGAAAAAGTTAACCTTTGATGTGATTGTGATTGACCCACCCAGCTTTGCTAGAAATAAAAAACAAACCTTCTCTGTGAGCAAGGATTACCACAAATTAATCACAGAGGCCTTGGACATATTGAATCCTAAGGGAACTATTATCGCTTCAACAAATGCTGCTAATATGACTGTTAGCCAGTTCAAAAAGCAAATTATCAAGGGATTTGGAAGTCGTCGTCCTGAGTCTATGACTCTCCAGCAGCTTCCGAGTGACTTTACTATTAATAAAGCAGATGAAAGAAGTAATTATTTAAAGGTATTTACTATAAAGGTACGAGAATGAGAATTGTAGCACCAGTCATGCCAAGAAATTTTGACGAGGCTCAAGCCATTGATGTTTCCAAGTATGAAGACGTCAATTTAATTGAATGGCGAGCGGACTTTCTTCCTAAGGAAGACATTGTCTCAGTAGCGCCAGCTATTTTTGAAAAATTTGCTGGCAGAGAAATTATCTTTACCCTTCGCACAGACCAAGAAGGGGGACATATTACCCTTTCGGATCAGGAATATGTTGATTTAATCAAAGAAATCAATGCCATTTATAATCCTGACTATATTGATTTTGAATATTTCAGTCATAAGACCGTCTTCCATGAAATGCTTGATTTTCCAAATCTTGTCTTGTCTTATCATAATTTTGAGGAGACTCCTGAAAATTTAATGGAAGCCTTCTCCGAAATGACCAAGTTGGCACCGCGAGTGGTTAAAATCGCTGTGATGCCCCAGAGCAAACAAGATGTTCTAGATTTGATGAACTATACCAGAGGTTTTAAGACGCTCAATCCTGAACAAGAATTTGCGACCATGTCTATGGGAAAGCTTGGTAGGTTATCACGTTTAGCAGGGGATGTGGTTGGGTCTTCTTGGACTTTTGTTTCACTTGATCAAGCTAGTGCACCCGGTCAGATTACCCTTAGTGATATGAAACGTGTGATTGAAGTATTAGAAGCAGATACTTCCCATTAATGAAAGAGAAGACCAAAACATTATTCCCTTAAACAACGAGGAGTAATGTTTTTCCTTTACATGGAGAAAAAGACGAAGTTAAAGGAGATTAGGATGCGCTATTTGACAGCAGGGGAATCTCATGGCCCCTCCTTAACAGCTATTATTGAAGGCATACCAGCAGGATTAAGTCTCTGTCCGGCGGATATTGATCACGAGTTACAGCGACGTCAGGGAGGCTATGGCCGAGGTGCCAGAATGTCTATTGAGACTGATCGGGTTCAAATATCCTCAGGAGTTCGTCATGGCAAAACAACAGGGGCACCTATTACCTTAACGGTAATTAATAAGGATCATCAAAAATGGATGGATGTTATGGCTGTTGAGGCTGTTGAGGCTGGTTTAAAAGGCAAGCGGCGCGTTAAACACCCTAGACCAGGGCATGCAGATTTGGTTGGGGGCATCAAGTACCATTTTGACGATTTAAGAAATGCTTTGGAGCGTTCCTCTGCCAGAGAAACAACCATGCGAGTGGCTGTAGGAGCTATCGCGAAGCGCTTATTGGCTGAGTTAGGTGTTGAGATGTTCAACCATATTTTGGTATTTGGAGGGATTGCTATTTCTAGTCCTGAGGGGATGTCTCTGGCGGAAATGCGGGAAACAGCACGCCATTCGGACTTGTCTATCATCAACCCTTATCAAGAAGAAGAAATCAAAGCCCATATTGATGCCATCAAAAAAGAAGGAGATACTATCGGTGGTATTATTGAAACAATAGTGCAAGGGGTGCCAGCGGGACTTGGTTCCTATGTCCAATGGGACAGAAAATTAGATGCTAAGTTAGCGCAAGCAGTTCTATCCATTAATGCCTTTAAAGGAGTTGAATTTGGGGTTGGCTTTGATATGGGATTCCAAAAGGGATCTCAGGTTATGGATGAAATCATCTGGGACTCTGTTCAGGGTTATGGCCGTCAGACAAACCACTTAGGTGGTTTTGAGGGAGGAATGACAAATGGGCAGCCCCTTATGATTAAAGGGGTCATGAAGCCTATTCCAACCCTGTACAAACCTCTAATGTCAGTCGATATTGATAGTCATGAACCTTATAAGGCTACAGTAGAGCGGTCTGATCCGACAGCTCTACCAGCTGCTGGTGTCATTATGGAAAATGTGGTAGCGACGGTGCTGGCCCAAGAGATTTTAGATACCTTCTCTTCTGATACCATGCTTGATTTACAACAAGCTTTTACAGACTATTGTGCCTATGTCAAGCAATTTTAGATAGCGAGATACTGGCTTTTATGGTATGATACAGGTATTAATGAACAAAAGGAGACTGTCATGTCACAAGAAATTTACGACTATGCTAATCAACTTGAAAGAGCAGTTCGTGCTCTGCCAGAATACCAAAAAGTTTTAGAAGTGAAAGAGACAATTAAAGCAGATGCTGTCGCTAGCCAGCTATTTGACGAGTTTGTTGCGATGCAAGAAAAGATTCAAGGAATGATGCAAAGTGGTCAAATGCCAACAGCTGAAGAACAATCCAGTATTCAAGAACTTAGCCAAAAGATTGAAGACAATGCCCAGTTAAAAGCTTATTTTGAAGCACAACAGGCCTTGTCTGTTTATATGAGTGATATTGAACGTATCGTATTTGCACCTTTGAAAGATTTGGTCAAATAAGCCAATTAAGATAGAAAAAACAGATTGCTGGCAGCTTGTCAGAATCTGTTTTTTAGTGTTTATTTTCTTTGTATCAGAAAGTTGAGTCCCTTTCTGATTTGTGATATAGTCAAATAAAGTGACCAGAATAAGTAGGCCGGTAGTGGTTTTAATGAAGGAGAAGTTGCCTTCTAACTGGTTATGTTAAAATATCAGTATTAGAAAGTAAAAGGTGATAAAAATGGTTATTCCTTATGATTATATTGTCATTGGCGGAGGGAGTGCAGGAATTGCTTCTGCTAACAGGGCAGCTATGTACGGCGCTAAAGTATTATTAGCTGAAGGAAAAGAGATTGGTGGCACTTGTGTTAATTTAGGCTGTGTTCCTAAAAAAGTCATGTGGTACGGCGCTCAAGTGGCTGACATTTTAGGGACTTACGCTGAGGACTATGGCTTTGACCTTAAGGAGAAAACATTTGATTTTAAACGATTAAAGGCAAATCGCCAAGCTTATATTGAGCGAATTCATGCTTCTTATGAGCGAGGATTTGAGCAGAATGGTGTTGACCGTATTTACGATTATGCTGTTTTCAGAGATGCTCATACGGTCGAAATTGCAGGGCAGCTTTATACTGCACCGCATATTTTGATTGCCACAGGAGGTCATCCTGTTTTTCCAGATATTGAAGGGGCAGAATATGGCATCAGCTCGGATGGCTTTTTTGCCTTGGATGAGGTACCAAAACGCACAGCTGTGGTTGGGGCAGGTTACATTGCTGTCGAACTGGCAGGTGTGTTACAAGCCTTGGGCTCAAAGACAGATTTATTTATCCGTTACGATCGACCTTTAAGAAGTTTTGACAAGGCCATTGTGGATCTTTTACTTGAGGAAATGGCAGTTAGTGGTCCTCGCTTACACCCTTATTCAGAAGTCAAAAAAGTGGTTCAAAACGAGGATAGCTCTTTAACCCTATATCTCCAAGATGGCAAAGAAGTTGAGGTTGACCAGCTCATTTGGGCGATTGGTCGTAAGCCTAATTTAGAAGGCTTTGGTCTTGATAAAACTGGTGTGATGTTAAATGATAAAGGCTATATTGAGACAGACGCCTATGAAAACACGTCTGTCAAAGGCATTTATGCCGTGGGAGATGTTAATGGGAAACTGGCTTTAACCCCAGTTGCTGTGGCAGCTGGACGCCGCCTATCAGAGCGTCTTTTCAATGGCAAAACAGATGAGAAATTGGACTACCAAAATGTTGCTACTGTAATTTTTAGTCATCCTGTTATTGGCTCTGTTGGCTTATCTGAAGAAGCAGCAGTCAAAAAGTATGGCCAAGAAGCGGTTAAAACCTATCAATCACGTTTTACGTCTATGTTTACTGCTGTCACTAATCATCGCCAACCTTGTCTGATGAAGTTGGTAACGGTCGGGGATACCGAAAAAATTGTTGGTCTTCACGGGATTGGATATGGAGTTGACGAAATGATTCAGGGCTTTGCAGTAGCCATCAAAATGGGAGCAACCAAGGCAGATTTTGATAACACCGTTGCTATTCACCCAACTGGCTCAGAAGAATTTGTAACCATGCGCTAAAAAATAGAAAAGCAAAAAAAAACGATACTAGCAGTTTTGAGGAAAACCTTCCAAGCTATGAGTATCGTTTTTTCTTAGTTAGTGATAGGAGATGTTTTGAAGAGACTCTCTTTACTTAGGCAAAATTGTCTTACTTCTGAAATAAAGTAAAGGGAGCCTGTGACCACAAAGAGATCTTCAGATGTCAAAGAGACTTGTAACCACTTGGCAAAATCGTTAACACGGTGATACTTGTTAGGATAGTTGTTAAGAGGGTTTGCTTCTGGAAAATCAAAAGTAGTTACAGAAATATCAAAAGGTTCTAGTTGTGCCAGCAAGTCGGCCAAGGGCTTACGCTTGAGACCGGCAAAGAGAATATGGATATGGCGGTTGGGAAATTCTTCCTGCAATAGACACTTTAATTTGGCAATGGAATCTGGATTATGGGCGCCATCTAATAGAAGATTAGGTCGGATAAATTCGGACCGCCCAGGCCAAGTTGTTGCCTCAATCCCTCTTTGAATGCTTTTGGGAGAAATATTTGGAAAGGTTTTGGTTAATAATTGGGCAGTCATAATAGCAAGGCAGGCATTTGCTGTTTGATGCCGACCTAATAGTTTGAGTCGGAGTTTGGTTAAGGTCAGATTATCGTGTTGAAAAGAAAATGTCTTTCCTGAAGGATTTAGCAAAAAATCTTTTCCTAATTGGTAGAGGTGTGAACCGGATTTTTGGGTGACTTGCTGAAAGACTTGACTAGCCTCCTGCTCAAGTTGACCGATAATAACGGGTTCTTTAGCCTTGATAACACCAGCTTTTTGTTGAGCAATATCAGCTAACGTATAACCTAAACGTTCTTGGTGGTCAAAACTAATGGAAGGGCATACGACGGCCAGAGCATGAAAAACATTGGTTGCGTCGGTCTTCCCTCCAATCCCTGCCTCAATAATGGCAATATCAACAGGTCTAAGATTGGCAAAGTAGTAAAACATCATGAGCGTTACCAACTCAAACTCAGTAGGTCGATCCCAATTTGTTTCAAGGGACATTTTAGTGAGAACAGGTCTAATCACGCTCACACATTGCGCCAAGTCTTGATCTGAAATGGGTTGACCATTAAGGCAAATCCGATCGTGAAAAGAAACGATAAAAGGAGATGTAAAGGTTCCGACCTGATAACCAGAAGTTGACAGGATATGCTGTAAGTAGGCTGTCACAGAGCCCTTGCCGTTAGTTCCAACAACGTGAATAGCAGGGAATTTGTCTTGTGGCCGACCTAATGCTTCAAGTAACCAAGCCATTCTGGCCAAATCGGTCTTGCGACCATTAGCCTTAAAGGTATGAATCCAGGAAATGCTATCATAGGTAGTCATCACTATTTCTTGTCCTTCTAACAGTGCTTTTAAGGGTTGGTAGGAAGACCAGTATTAGCATCTCCAGTTCCATTAGGAAGTTGCGTTCCTTCAGTGGCTGATGGTGTCTCAGGCGTAGTAGGATTTGCCTCGTTGTGAGAGGGTGTGCTAGTAGAAGATGATGGAAGAGTTGTCTTATTATCATCTATGGTTTCTGAGGTGCCTGTATGGCTTTGATTACCTTGAGAAGACTCTTTTTCAATAATCTTAACAATGGTATTACTTGATTCTTTAGGTGTATCATTAGAGGTCTTATCTGGTACTGGCTGCAGTGCTCTTGTAATGGTAATGCTTGCCACGATGATACTCAAAATACTACCAATAAGCGCAATGGATTTTTGAAAAGCTGTAAAACCTGTTTTAATATGTTGGGTGGAGACACCTCCTGATTTACGAGGTTTTTGTTGACGGGAATAACGTGATGACATATTTCTCTCCTCTAAATCATCGTAATGCTAGGGTTAAGAAAGAGGAAACAGAAGTCTATCTCTTTCTTAACGCTTCATCTATCAGTATAATCTAGAAAAAAAGTGAAGTCAACGGTTTACCTTATGTCTAGGACAAGGACGTCCTATAGGCTTCCTGTAATACGAATATTCTTGATTTCATTTTAATCATTTTGTGATACAATAAAGTATTGAGTAAAAATGAAGGTGACACATGATTTATTTTGATAATGCAGCCACAACCATACCTTATGGAGAGGTTCTTAAAACTTACCAAGAAGTAGCAACAAAAATATATGGCAACCCCTCAAGTTTGCACCAGTTGGGGACAAATGCGTTTCGTATTTTAGAAGCGTCTCGCAAGCAAATTGCTGACTTACTGAGTGTCAAGCCAGAGGAAATCTTTTTCACCTCTGGTGGAACAGAAAGTGATAATTGGGCTATTAAGGGGATTGCTTTTGAAAAAGCTACTTTTGGAAAGCATATTATTATTTCGGCTATTGAACATCCTGCCGTGAGTGAAAGTGCCAAATGGCTTCGCACACAAGGATTTGAAGTTTCTTGTGCACCAGTGACAGCACAGGGAGTTGTTGATGTGGATGCTTTAGCTACGCTGATTAGACCAGACACCATTTTAATCTCAATCATGGCTGTCAATAATGAAATGGGAGCTATTCAACCTATTAAAGCCATTTCACACTTATTGGCCAACCAACCAACCATTACCTTCCACGTTGATGCTGTTCAAGCCATTGGTAAAATATCAGTCAGTGACTATATGACCAATCGTGTGGATCTGGCTTCTTTTTCAGGACACAAATTTCATGGTGTTCGTGGTGTTGGTTTCCTTTATAAAAAAGCAGGCAAGCGGCTCAATCCTCTCTTGACAGGTGGCGGTCAAGAACAAGAGTTGCGTTCAACTACTGAAAATGTTGCAGGGATTGCTAGTATGGCCAAAGCATTAAGAATAGTCACTGAAAAACAAGTAAAAGTCTTGCCTAAACTAATAGCGATGCGAGATGTGATTTACAAAGCTTTGTCAGCTTATCCAGATGTGACAATATTTTCAGGTCAAGAAGGCTTTGCTCCAAATATTTTGACCTTTGGGATTAGAGGAGTGCGAGGAGAAGTAATTGTCCATGCCTTTGAAAAGCACGAGATTTATATTTCAACCACAAGTGCATGTTCGTCCAAGGCAGGCAATCCAGCAGGAAGCCTAGTGGCTATGGGAGTTCCTGTGAAAGCTGCCCAGACAGCCGTCCGTATTAGTCTAGATGATGATAACGACATGGGCCAAGTAGAGCAATTTTTAACAATATTCAAACAGATTTATGATAAAACACAGAAAGTTAGGTAAGATGAACTATTCAGAAATTATGGTTCGCCATGGTGAACTATCAACTAAAGGGAAGAATCGCATGCGATTCATTAATAAGCTTAAAAATAATATTCAGGACGTATTAGCTCCTTTCCCAGCTATTACTGTCCGTTCAGATCGTGATAGGACCCATGTGTATCTAAATGGCACAGATTATCAGCCTGTTGTAGAAGCTTTAAAACTAGTATTTGGTATTCAAGCCCTGTCTCCAGTTTATAAAATTGAAAAAAGTGTCCCTCTCTTGGTAACGGCTGTTCAAGAGATTATGACCTCTCTGTATCATGAAGGCTTGACCTTTAAAATTGCCAGCAAGCGCAGTGATCATCAGTTTGAATTGGATAGTCGTGAGCTTAACAGTCTTCTCGGCGGAGCTGTTTTTGAGGTTCTCCCAAATATCCAAGCTCAAATGAAGCGTCCTGATGTGACCCTCAAAGTTGAAATTCGTGATGAAGCGGCCTACATTTCTTATGAAGAGATTAAGGGAGCTGGTGGACTGCCAGTAGGTACTTCAGGCAAGGGAATGTTAATGTTATCAGGTGGGATTGATTCACCAGTGGCTGGATACTTGGCTCTTAAACGTGGTCTTGATATTGAAGCAGTGCATTTTGCTAGTCCTCCTTACACCAGTCCAGGTGCCTTGGCAAAGGCCCAAGACCTCACTCGCCGCTTAACCCGTTTTGGTGGAAATATCCAATTTATTGAGGTTCCCTTTACGGAAATTCAAGAAGAGATTAAGAATAAAGCTCCAGAGGCTTACCTCATGACCTTGACCCGCCGTTTTATGATGCGGATTACAGATGCTATTCGTGAGCAACGTAAGGGTCTTGTTATTGTTAACGGTGAAAGCCTTGGACAGGTCGCCAGCCAAACCCTTGAAAGCATGCAGGCGATTAATGCAGTAACGTCAACCCCAATTATTAGACCAGTCGTGACAATGGATAAACTTGAAATTATCGAGATGGCTCAGGCGATTGATACGTTTGATATTTCTATTCAGCCTTTTGAAGATTGCTGTACTATTTTTGCACCAGATCGTCCTAAAACTAACCCTAAACTAAGCAACGTTGAAAAATATGAAGAACGCTTTGACATTGATGGTCTTGTCCAGCGTGCTGTGTCAGGAATTATCGTAACAGAAATCACACCTGAAGTGGTTAATGATGAAGTTGAAAACCTCATAGATGCCTTACTCTAAAAGAAAAGGTCAAGTGTGAACCTTTTAGCAGTTAGTAGTGATACTATTGAAAAGCCTTTATAAGGGCTTTTTTGCTGCAATGAAGGAGGAAAATTGTGAGGCAAGATGTTATAATAGAGAAAAAGGAGGGCGTGTCTTGATTAAAAATATTCAGTACAAAAAAACAATGGCAACAGTTGTTGCACTTATCGCTGCACTTTTGCTATTTGGTTTAATTTATGACCTACTTGGATTTCAAAAAAATGAACTAGCAACTCAAAAATCTGCTCAGCAAAAAGTCAAAACAGCACGTGTGGTTGCTAATGGTGACATTTTGATTCATGATATTCTTTACATGAGTGCTAGAAAAGCTGATGATACCTATGATTTTAATCCTTATTTTGAATATGTCAAGGACTGGATTAGTAAGGCTGATTTAGCGATTGGAGATTATGAAGGGACCATTAGCCCAGACTATCCCTTAGCAGGCTACCCCTTGTTTAATGCTCCAGAAGAGATTGCAAGTGCCCTCAAAAAGACTGGTTATGATGTGGTTGATTTAGCCCATAATCATATTTTAGATTCGCAATTGGAAGGTGCCCTCAATACCAAAAAGGTTTTTCATCAACTAGGCATAGACAGTATTGGCATTTATGATAAAGATCGTTCAAAAGAACCCTTCTTAATTAAAAATGTCAATGGTATCAAAATTGCGATACTGGGTTATTCTTATGGTTACAATGGCATGGAGGCCACTCTTAGCAAGGACGAGTATGACAAACATATGTCTGATTTAGATGAAGCTAAAATGAAAAAAGAACTTCAGCTAGCTGAAAAGAAGGCTGATGTGACCATTGTCATGCCACAAATGGGAACAGAATATGCCTTAGAACCGACAGCAGAGCAAAAAGAACTTTATCACAAAATGATTGATTGGGGAGCTGATGTTGTTCTAGGAGGCCATCCGCATGTTATTGAACCATCCGAGACGATTGTCAAAGGTAAGGAGAAAAAACTTATTATTTATTCCATGGGGAATTTCATTTCAAATCAACGTCTTGAAACGTTAGATGATATTTGGACCGAGCGTGGTTTACTAATGGATCTTACCTTTGAGAAAAGGGGCAAAAAAACAACGATTAAAACAGTTAAAGCACATCCAACCATGGTTTTAGCCAAGGCAAAAGGGATTTATGGCAAGGAAGGTTTTGAACTTTATAACTATCGCACCATGGTTTTAGAAGATTTTATCAAAGGTGGAAAATACTATAATAAAATTGACGATGCTACCAAAGAAAAAGCAACCCTTGCTTATCAAGAGATTAAAGACTTGGTTCATCTCAACTGGAGGTCTTAGATCAGACAGTAGAAGAGCTAGCTTTCAAAAAATTCATCAATAAGACTAATTTTCCTTGATAAAAAATAATAATGGTGCTAAAATAGTAGCGTTGACTAAATGCACATCCTGTGCAACCGCACGAAAATCGTTTTCAAGTAGACCAAGTCTCACGATTACAGGCGAGTCTTCACAGAGGGAGACCTCAAGTAAAAATTATATAGGAGGTGCATCATGAGCACATACGCAATCATCAAAACTGGTGGAAAACAAGTTAAAGTTGAAGTAGGTCAAGCAATCTACGTTGAGAAAATTGACGCTGAAGCTGGCGCAGAGGTTACTTTTAACGAAGTTGTTCTTGTCGGTGGTGACAAAACTGTAGTTGGTACTCCAGTTGTTGAAGGGGCTACTGTTGTTGGAACTGTTGAAAAGCAAGGAAAACAAAAGAAAGTTGTAACATTCAAGTACAAACCTAAAAAAGGTAGCCACCGTAAACAAGGTCATCGTCAACCTTACACTAAAGTTGTCATCAACGCAATCAACGCTTAATTTACTAGCTTATGATTAAAGCAATTTTTACTCGCCAAAAAGATGGTCAATTGAGCAGTGTTACACTGACAGGTCATGCTGGTAGTGGTAAACATGGCTTTGATATTGTCTGTGCTTCTGTTAGTACTCTAGCTATTAACTTTGTTAATTCTCTTGAAGTGTTAGCAGATTGCCAAGCAGCAGTAAATCTTAATGAGGTTGAAGGTGGGTATATGGCTATTACGATACCACCGCATGACAACCAGGAGAAAGTTCAACTATTATTTGAATCTTTTCTTCTAGGAATGACCAGTTTGGCAAAAGATTCTTCGAAATTTGTCAACACGCAGGTCATCTAAATTTATTTTAAGAGAGGAAACAACATTATGTTAAAAATGAATCTTGCTAACTTGCAACTTTTCGCCCACAAAAAAGGTGGAGGTTCTACATCAAACGGACGTGATTCACAAGCTAAACGTCTTGGTGCTAAAGCGGCTGACGGTCAAACTGTTTCAGGTGGGTCAATCCTTTACCGTCAACGTGGAACTCATATCTACCCAGGTGTAAACGTAGGCCGTGGTGGAGATGACACCCTTTTCGCTAAAGTTGAAGGTGTTGTACGTTTCGAACGTAAAGGGCGCGATAAAAAACAAGTATCAGTTTACCCAGTAGCTAAATAATTGTTTAACATCGCATTAAATAAGGCTTTCCGACTCTTCGGGGAGCCTCTTTTTTTGTTTTGGTACACCTGTATTTTAAAAACCAATGTAGGAAGTAAACTTGTTTTATTCTCTAAATCTTTTGTGACGTGAGTATAGACATTCATTGTTGTTTGGATAGTTTCACAATCAGGTTTTATTGGATTTTCATTGTTTGTTTCAATCCTACTGAAGGTTGTAGTTGCCTATTTAGGGCAGTAGTTCTGATTGCAAGAAGCTAACATAATAAAACAATATCAGAAGATGTTGTTATGACTGGCTTTATGGTATAATTAAGGATAATAGTTTTAGGAAGGAAAGCAATGAATATTCAACAGTTACGCTATGTGGTTGCCATCGCTAATAATGGAACCTTTCGGGGAGCTGCCTCCAAATTGTTTGTTAGTCAGCCGAGCCTATCAGTTTCTGTTAAAGATTTAGAAGCGGAACTCGGGTTTCAAATTTTTAATCGAACCACTTCAGGGACAGTATTGACCAGTCAAGGGCTAGTTTTCTATGAGAAAGCTTTAGAAGTAGTCAAATGCTTTGATTCTTTTGAAAAAAACTTTTCACAAGCTGATTTGGATCACAATGAATTTTCAATTGCTAGCCAACATTATGACTTCTTGCCACCTCTGATTACGGCCTTTTCACAACAATACGATGGTCATCGTGTCTTTCGTATCTTTGAATCAACAACCATTCAAATTTTAGACGAAGTAGCGCAGGGAAATAGTGAAATTGGTATTATTTACTTGAATGCAGATAATCAAAAGGGTCTCTTTCAACGCATGGATAAGCTAGGCTTGGAATACATTTCTTTAATTCCCTTTACTACCCATATTTACCTGTCTAAAACGCATCCATTGGCTAATCGTGAAGCTCTCTATCTGAAAGATATTCAAGGATTACCTGCGGTAAGATTTACTCAGGAAAAAGATGAGTACTTGTATTATTCTGAAAATTTTGTGGATACTAGTGAATGTCCTCGTATTTATAATGTGTCAGATAGGGCAACCTTGAACGGTATTTTAGAGAGAACCAATGCTTTTGCGACAGGATCAGGTTTTCTTGATCAACGGAGTGTCAATGGGATTAAAGTGATTCCTTTAGCCGATCATATTGATAATCGAATGATTTATGTTAAACGCAAAGACAAAAACCTTTCGGTTGCTGGAGCCACCTTTGTGACGATTTTAAAAGATTATTTTGAGGAAAGAAGGAAAGGCTTATTGTGAAAAAAATACTTTTTCTGTTGAGTGGCATTTTTCTAGTTGCTTTAGACCAATTGAGCAAGATTTGGATTGTTTCTCATATCTCATTAGGGGAGGTCAAGCCCTTTATTCCAGGTTTGGTTAGTTTGACTTACTTGCAAAACAATGGGGCAGCTTTTTCCATGTTACAAGACCAACAATGGTTTTTTATTGTGATAACCGTCTTAGTGGTTGGTTATGCTATTTATTATCTTATTAAACATCCTCAAATGACATTTTGGAAACAATTGGCTCTTTTACTTATTGTTTCTGGTGGAATCGGTAATTTTATTGATCGTTTGCGCTTAGCTTACGTGATTGATATGGTTCATTTAGACTTTGTGGATTTTGCCATTTTTAATGTGGCAGATTCATACCTTACCGTTGGTGTCATATTATTAGTAGTGTGTTTATGGAAAGAAGAGGATTATGGAAATTAATGTGATAACATCGGGGCAACGCTTGGACAAGGCTCTAGCTGATTTAAGCCCCCTGTCACGTGGTCAAGCCAATGACCAAATTAAGCAAGGCCTTGTTTGGGTTAATGGTCAGCAAAAAAAGGCAAAATATACAGTTCAGGCAGGTGATGTCATTTGTTTTGAACTCCCTAAAGAAGAAGTATTAGAGTACCAAGCTCAGGATATTCCTTTGGACGTTATCTATGAAGATGAAGCCCTCGCCATTATTAATAAACCTCAAGGAATGGTGGTTCATCCTTCCGCTGGTCATCCTTCTGGAACGCTGGTAAATGCCTTGATGTACCATATTAAAGATTTGTCTTCTATCAATGGTGTAGTCCGTCCGGGGATTGTGCATCGGATTGACAAGGATACTTCTGGTCTCTTAATGGTGGCTAAAACAGATGTTGCTCATCAGGCCTTGGCAGAAGAATTAAAGGCTAAAAAATCTTTGAGGAAATACCTTGCTATCGTTCATGGAAATTTACCAAATGATCGGGGGCTTATTGAAGCACCTATTGGACGCAGTGAGAAAGATCGCAAAAAACAGGCCGTTACTGCAAAAGGTAAGGAAGCAGTGACGCGTTTTACCGTTTTGGAACGTTTTGGGGACTATAGTTTAGTGGAATTACAGCTTGAAACAGGTCGTACCCATCAAATTCGAGTTCACATGGCCTATATTGGTCATCCTGTTGCAGGTGATCCTTTGTATGGACCTCGTAAAACCTTGTCGGGACATGGTCAATTTCTTCATGCAGAGACCTTGGGTCTAGCCCATCCTTTAACAGGAGAAGAAATGTTATTTACCGTTGAGCCTCCTGCTATTTTCCAAAAAACCTTACAACAATTAAGACAACAACAATAAATGAGGAGGAACAGCAGGTTCCGTCCTCATTTTTTTATCTAAAAACCCTGTCTTAATCAGTGATTAAAGCAGGGCGAAAAGGAAGAGCCAGAGTAAGGAATCAGTCAGACAAGTTATGGTCACGTCTGGTTAAGGTTGTAAGACTTGACCAACGATCTGGATACCTTGGTAAGTGAGCACAGTGTAGATGTAGAGGGTAATCGGTTTAGCAAGTAAGAAAATCATTGTAAATTTGCGGAGTGACATGTTGCCAAGTCCAGCGACCATGCAGAGAAAATCATCTGGGAAACCAGGTAGAATAAAAGCGGCAGCTAGGAAACGTTCGAAGTATTTTCCCTTATCTAGATAAGGGATGTACTTGCTGTAGGTTTCTCCAGAAACAAAAGCCTTAGCAAATTGTTCACCGTATTTTCGAGCCAGTAAGAAACTAATGAGAGAGCCGATAAAAATACCAACGGTATTATAAATGAAGCCTAGGAAAGGCCCAAAGACGACATGGCCTAAGACGCAGGTCAAGCCCCCAGGGATAACTGGATAAACAACTTGAATAATCTGAATAAGGATAAATAAACAAGGAGCTAAGATACCAAGTTTGACGAGGTAGGCTTGAAAAGTGCCTCCCACAGCAAAGAAGTTAGGGTGTTGCTGGAAATAAACTAAAAAGAGTAAGGATAAGCCAATTCCAAAAGCAGTGAGAAGTTGAATGGTTTGTTTGTGGGTTAACGTCCAAGTTTTAGATTGCATAGGAATCTCTCGCTTTCATTTCTTTAACATTATTGTACTATTGTCACAGTACAAAATCAATAGGTCTTAAGACTTATTTTTTTGGAAAAAAGCTTGTTATTATTTTTCTTTTTTGCTATACTGGTGGAAATAAAATATTCCTTTAAAACAGTCCCGTGAGGCTGTCAAGGAGACAGAACTGAAAAAGTGCACGATTGTACCTAATTGTGCTATATTTTGCTGAATCTCCTTGTTGTCAAGGAGATTTTTTTATTGAATTTTTAGAGGAGGTTTCAACATGAAATCTAAGGAAATTGTTGATGATGTGACAATGAAGCGCGCCATTACCCGTATTACTTATGAGATTATTGAGCGTAACAAGCAGCTGGACAATGTGGTTTTGGCAGGTATCAAAACGCGAGGTGTTTTTCTAGCTCGTCGCATTCAAGAAAGACTACATCAATTAGAAGGATTGGATTTACCGATTGGTGAGTTAGACATTAAGCCTTTTCGAGACGATATGAAAGTTGCAAAAGACACAACCCTGATGCCGGTAGATATTACAGGCAAGGATGTGATTTTGGTGGACGATGTTCTTTATACTGGTCGCACCATTCGTGCCGCTATTGATAATCTGGTGAGCTTAGGGCGACCTGCTCGTGTTAGTTTAGCTGTTCTGGTGGATCGTGGACACCGAGAATTACCGATTCGTGCGGATTATGTTGGGAAAAACATTCCAACAAGTAGTGCAGAAGAAATTGTTGTTGAGGTTGTCGAAGTTGATGGCCGTGATTGTGTTAGCATTGTTGACCCAACATAAGAAGGAGATTTTATTGTGAAAGATGTCATTTATGATGTAGAAGAAATTCCAAAAGCAGGGATTTTAATTGGTTTGTCCTTTCAGCATTTGTTTGCCATGTTTGGAGCGACGGTCCTTGTTCCTATCTTAGTTGGAATTGACCCGTCTGTGGCTCTCTTATCGAGTGGTTTAGGAACACTTGCCCACTTGTCGGTGACTAAATTTAAAATTCCAGCCTATATGGGATCAAGTTTTGCTTATATTGCAGCCATGCAGTTACTGATGAAGACAGATGGCATTGGTGCTGTGGCTCAAGGAGCCATGACGGGAGGTCTGGTTTACCTGATTGTGGCTCTGGTCGTTAAAGCCATTGGTAATGACTGGATTGATAGAATTCTTCCACCAGTTGTTGTTGGACCAATCGTTATGGTTATCGGTCTTAGTCTAGCTTCCACAGCTGTTAGTGATGTAATGCTTAAAGACGGTCACTATAACTTGACCTATTTCATTATTGGACTAGTGACCTTGCTGGCAGTGATTTTCTTCAACATTTATGGTAAGGGCATTGTCGCTATTGTTCCTATCTTATTAGGATTATTAGTTGGTTACTTGGTGGCGCTTTTGGTTGGTCTGGTAACTGGTCAAGAGATTGTTCATTTGACAAATGTGGCACAAGCTAAATGGTTGAGTATTCCAGCGGTAGAAATTCCTTTCCTAACCTATGGGGTCAGATTCTATCCAAGTGCTATTTTAACCATGGCCCCCATTGCTTTTGTAACAATGACTGAACACTTTGGACATATTATGGTCTTAAATAGCTTGACAAAGAGAGATTATTTCAAAGATCCAGGACTTGAAAAGACTTTAACCGGCGATGGATTTGCTCAAATCATTGCGGGTTTCTTAGGAGCACCTCCGGTTACTTCTTACGGTGAAAATATTGGTGTAATGGCTTTGAATAAAATATTCTCAGTCTATGTTATTGCAGGTGCAGCAGTGATTGCTGGCCTCCTCAGTTTTATTGGCAAGGTATCAGCTCTAATTCAATCCATTCCAACACCAGTTATTGGAGGTATATCAGTTGCCTTGTTTGGTGTGATAGCTTCTAGTGGTCTGAAAATCTTGATTGAATCCAAAGTTGATATGGATAATAAGAAAAACTTATTGATTGCCAGTGTCATTTTAGTTTCTGGAATTGGAGGTTTGATGCTTCAAGTTAATGGCCTTCAAATTTCAGGTGTTGCCTTCTCGACACTCCTTGGCATTATCTTATATCAGGTTCTTCCTGAAAAATAAGAAGAATGTCGTTATGCTACATATTTAGTCGTTAGTGATAAAGGGGATAATCATGTCAGTTGTAAATAATCGTGTTGCACTTACCAATTTAGTTTCAATGGAAGCATTGACTAATGAAGAAGTTTTAGGGCTCATCAACCGTGGTTCAGAATATAAGGCTGGTAAGGTTGCCCTTCCAGATTATCAAAAATATCTTGTTGCCAATTTATTTTTTGAAAACTCAACTCGAACTCATAAATCTTTTGAAGTGGCTGAGAAAAAACTCGGCTTGACAGTTCTTGACTTTAACGCTGATACAAGTGCGGTTAATAAGGGAGAAAGTTTATATGATACCGTACTAACCATGAGTGCACTTGGAACAGACATCTGTGTGATTCGCCACTCAGAAGATGATTATTACAAGGAATTGGTGGAAAGTCCAACTATTACAGCTTCCATTGTTAATGGAGGAGATGGTTCTGGGCAACACCCGAGTCAATGTTTGCTTGACTTATTGACCATTTACGAAGAATTTGGACGCTTTGAAGGCTTAAAAATTGCGATTGCTGGGGACTTAACTCATTCTCGGGTGGCAAAATCCAACATGCAAATCCTCAAAAGATTAGGAGCAGAGCTTTATTTCTATGGTCCTGAAGAATGGTATTCAGAAGCCTTTGACGCTTATGGAACTTATATTGCTATTGACCAGATTATTAAGGAGTTGGATGTTCTCATGTTGTTGCGTGTACAGCACGAACGTCATGACGGCCATCAAAGCTTTTCAAAAGAAGGTTACCATCAAGCGTTTGGATTGACGCAGGAACGTTACCAACAATTAAAAGAAACTGCTATTATTATGCACCCAGCGCCAGTTAATCGGGATGTGGAAATTGCAGATAGTTTGGTGGAAGCTCCTAAAGCGAGAATTGTCTCCCAAATGGCTAACGGTGTCTTTGTCCGCATGGCTATTATTGAAGCCATTTTGAATGGTAGAAATAAGAACTCGTAATGACAGACTAAAGCATGTTTGGAAGGTAGGAAAATGACAAAACGATTACTTATTTTAGAAGACGGCACTATTTTTGAAGGAGAGCCCTTTGGTGCTGATATTGATGTGACTGGTGAAATTGTTTTTAATACAGGAATGACAGGCTACCAAGAATCCATCACTGACCAATCCTACAATGGGCAAATTTTAACCTTTACCTACCCTCTTATTGGGAATTATGGGATTAATCGAGATGACTATGAATCCATTTCACCCACCTGTAAAGGTGTGGTTGTCTCTGAAGTGAGTCGACTGGCAAGCAATTGGCGCCAGCAAATGACTTTGGATGCTTTCTTGAAAATAAAAGGGATTCCAGGAATTTCGGGAATTGATACGAGAGCTTTGACCAAAATTATTCGGCAACATGGTACCATGAAAGCAACAATGGCAGACGATGGAGATACTATTGAGCATTTAAAAGATCAACTTCGTGCAACAGTGTTACCGACTAACAATATTGAACAGGTATCAACAAAAGCGGCTTATCCAGCACCAGGGATTGGAAAAAATATTGTCTTGGTTGATTTTGGTTTAAAACACTCTATTTTAAGAGAATTTTCCAAAAGACAATGTAATATCACCGTTGTCCCTTTTAACATCACTGCAGAAGAAGTGCTCCAACTAAATCCTGACGGTTTGATGCTATCCAATGGACCAGGGAATCCAGAAGATCTGCCAGAGGCTTTAGAAATGATTCGGGGAGTTCAGGGTAAAATTCCAATTTTTGGCATTTGTATGGGACATCAACTCTTTAGCCTAGCCAATGGTGCCAAGACTTTTAAAATGACTTTTGGTCATCGTGGCTTTAATCATGCAGTTAGAGAAATCGCAACGGGCAGAATTGATTTTACCAGCCAGAACCACGGCTATGCGGTTGATCGAGATAGTTTACCAGAAATCTTAATGGTAACTCATGAAGATATTAACGACAAAACAGTTGAAGGGGTTAGACATCGTGATTTTCCAGCTTTCTCAGTCCAATTTCATCCGGATGCGGCTCCAGGACCTCACGATGCCAGCTACTTATTTGACGAATTTTTGGACATGATCGATGCTTTTCAGTTAGAAAAGACGAACAATTAAATACTCAAATTAATCAGAGAGATAAACTAACAAAAGCACTGCCCAAGACTTTTACTTGTTAAAGCAAGTTATCAGTTGGCACTAAGCTCTATTGAGCCTTTGCTAACTCATACACTAAATAGTTATAGCAAAAAGTATCGTTTCGCTATAACTATCGTCGGAGGTTTATTTAATGTCATGCTGAGAGATGGCAAATAGAAAGGAGTAGATACAAGTTTCAAGTAGCATTCCGTTAGGTTGTTTATTTGAACACAGGCTAAAATCCTTGTAAAAAAGATAGATTTCCTTGTGTCATCGGCACAGCGTCAATCTCCTCTTTTTATACGGATTTTTAAGCGCCTTTTGTATCATAATATCATGCCGAAAAGAAAAGATATTCATAAAATTATGGTGATTGGGTCTGGCCCCATTGTTATTGGTCAGGCCGCTGAATTTGATTATGCAGGAACGCAAGCCTGTCTGGCTCTGAAAGAAGAAGGCTATCAGGTTGTTTTGGTGAATTCAAATCCAGCTACCATTATGACAGACAAAGAAATTGCAGATAAGGTTTATATTGAGCCCTTGACGCTTGAATTTGTGAGTCGCATTCTTCGAAAAGAAAGACCAGATGCCTTGCTACCAACATTGGGTGGACAGACTGGGCTTAACATGGCTATGAAATTGTCTAAGGCTGGTATTCTTGCTGAGTTGGGTGTTGAATTATTAGGAACCAAATTATCAGCTATTGATCAGGTAGAAGATCGTGATCTTTTCAAACAATTGATGGAAGAATTGGGACAGCCGATTCCGGAATCAGCTATTGTGGCGACTGTGGAAGAGGCCCTTGCGTTTGCAAATACTATTGGCTATCCTGTCATTGTCCGTCCGGCCTTTACGCTGGGAGGGACTGGTGGTGGTCTGTGTGTTAATGAAGAAGAACTACGTGACATTGCTACTAATGGATTGAAATTATCACCTGTAACCCAATGTTTGATTGAACGGTCAATTGCTGGTTTTAAGGAAATTGAATATGAAGTGATGCGAGACGCGGCTGATAATGCTTTGGTTGTGTGTAACATGGAAAATTTTGATCCCGTTGGCATTCATACTGGAGATTCTATTGTTTTTGCACCCACCCAGACCCTCTCAGATAGTGAAAATCAAATCTTGCGTGATGCCAGTCTGAACATTATCCGAGCCCTTAAAATCGAAGGAGGTTGTAATGTTCAACTGGCATTAGACCCAAATAGTTTTAATTACTATGTTATTGAGGTTAACCCACGCGTATCGCGTAGCTCTGCCCTTGCTTCAAAAGCAACAGGTTATCCTATTGCTAAACTGGCTGCTAAGATTGCAGTTGGTCTGACTCTTGATGAAATGATTAACCCTGTTACAGGGACTACGTATGCCATGTTTGAACCTGCCTTAGACTATGTAGTGGCTAAGATTCCACGTTTTCCCTTTGATAAATTTGAACAAGGGGAACGTCGCCTAGGAACGCAAATGAAAGCAACAGGTGAAGTAATGGCCATCGGCCGAAACATTGAAGAGTCATTGTTAAAGGCCTGCCGTTCTTTGGAAATTGGGGTTCATCATAATGATATGGAAGCCCTCAGTAAAGTTAGTGATGATCAGCTCATGGCTAAAATTGTGAAAGCACAAGATGACCGTCTATTTTACTTATCAGAAGCCTTACGTCGTGGTTATGCCATTGAAGACTTAGCTGCTTTAACTAAAATTGACCTCTTTTTCTTGGATAAATTACGCCATATTGTCGAAATAGAGCAGGAACTGATAGCGACTAAAAATAATCTTGATAGCCTTAAAAAAGCAAAACGTTATGGTTTTTCAGACTCTAGAATTGCAGAGCTTTGGCAAGAGGATCAGATAGCCATTAGGAAGTTGAGACAGGCTAATGGCATACTCCCTGTTTACAAGATGGTAGATACCTGTGCAGCAGAATTTGAAAGCACAACCCCATATTTCTATTCAACTTATGAATGGGAAAATGAATCCATCAAATCTGACAAGGAATCTGTCATTGTTCTTGGTTCTGGACCCATTCGAATCGGACAAGGTGTTGAGTTCGACTATGCAACGGTGCATTCTGTTAAAGCTATCCAAGAAGCTGGCTATGAAGCCATTATCATGAATTCTAATCCAGAAACAGTTTCCACAGATTTTTCTGTATCCGATAAATTGTATTTTGAACCGCTGACTTTTGAAGATGTTATGAACGTCATTGAATTAGAGCAGCCTAAAGGGGTCGTGGTTCAATTTGGTGGACAAACAGCCATCAATTTAGCTCAAGCTCTTTCTGAAGCAGGTGTTACCATTTTGGGGACTCAGTTGGAAGATTTGGATAGAGCGGAAGACCGAGAACTATTTGAAAAGACGTTAAAAACCTTAGGGATTCCACAGCCATCTGGTCAGACTGCAACCAATGAAGCAGAAGCTTTGAGAGCGGCTAGAAAAATTGGCTTTCCTGTATTGGTGAGGCCTTCTTACGTCCTTGGAGGACGGGCTATGGAAATCGTTGAAAATGAGAACGACCTTAAATCCTATATGCGAACAGCAGTCAAAGCAAGTTCGGAACACCCCGTTTTAGTTGATTCCTATATCTTTGGCAAAGAATGCGAAGTGGATGCTATTTCTGATGGAGAGTCAGTCTTAATTCCTGGTATTATGGAACATATTGAGAGAGCCGGTGTCCACTCAGGAGATTCGATGGCAGTTTACCCGCCCCAGAAATTATCAAAAGCTATTCAGGAAACCATTGTGGATTATACCAAACGTCTAGCTCTTGGTTTAAATTGTGTGGGTATGATGAACGTTCAATTTGTTATCAAAGATGGTCAGGTTTATGTCATTGAGGTGAACCCACGCGCTAGTCGTACCGTGCCTTTCTTATCAAAAGTAACAGGTATCCCGATGGCACAAGTTGCGACAAAAGTGATGCTAGGACAGTCATTAAGCAATTTGGGCTATGAAGATGGGCTTTATCCAGAGAGCCAGCTAGTGCATATCAAGGCACCTGTGTTCTCATTCACAAAACTGGCACAGGTAGATAGCCTCTTGGGACCTGAAATGAAATCAACAGGAGAAGTAATGGGATCAGATACTAGTCTTGAGAAAGCTCTGTATAAAGCTTTTGAAGCGAGTTACTCTCATTTGCCAGAATTTGGTCAGATTGTCTTTACCATAGCAGATGATAGTAAAGCAGAGGCCTTATTATTAGCTAGACGATTTAGTGCCATTGGTTATCAGATAATGGCTACCCAAGGGACAGCAGCTTATTTTGCTGAGCAAGGTTTAAAGACACAGTTGGTCGGTAAAATTGGCGATACCGCTAACGATATTCCTTCACTCGTACGAAGTGGATGCGTTCAAGCTATTGTCAATACGGTTGGTACCAACCGTATTGACAAAGACGGGCAGCTGATTAGAAGCTCTGCTATTGAACAGGGAGTACCCTTGTTCACAACTTTAGACACAGCAGAAGCCATGCTAACTGTTTTAGAAAGCCGCTGTTTTACCATTGATCCAATTTAGAATGAATTCCCTTTTTAAAACCATTTAAAAAGGGAATTTTGTATTCTAGGATCATTACAAAAGTGTAAGCAAAGCGTTGTCAACAAGCATTTATAATAGAATCAAGACTTATCCAACTAGAGACTGATTTCGGGAATAACAAGAAAGAACATCTTGACAATACCTTAAAAAGGTCATATACTTGTCTTATAAAAATAGTACAAAAAGGGGAGGACAGAAATGTCTAGAAAAGGAAAGACCTACATGTCAAAGAAAACAAAAGGTATTATTGCAGGTGCAGCCGCATTAACATTAGTACTTATTGGGGGAATGTTATGGAAACAGCAGCAGGACTCCCTGTCGACCAGTGCTACCAAAGAGCCCTATTTAGCAGTTAATGTGACTGAAGGAAGCATTGCTTCTTCAACATTGCTTTCAGGTACTGTCAAAGCACTTTCAGAAGAGTATATTTATTTTGATGCTAGTAAAGGCGCTGATGCGACGGTGACTGTTAAAGTGGGGGATCAAGTGACACAGGGTCAGCAATTGGTTCAATATAGTACTACAACTCCACAGGCAGCTTATGATGCCGCTGTCAGAAACCTTAATAAAATTGGACGTCAAATCAATCATCTGAAAACGTATGGCGTTCCTGCAGCTACTACTGAAACTAGCAAAGATGAAGAAACAGGCCAAGAAACCACAACAACGATCCAACCGTCAGCCCAGCAAAATGCAAGCTATACACAGCAATTACAAGATTTGAATGACGCTTATGCAGATGCTCAAGCAGAAGTTAATAAAGCCCAAGTGGCATTAAATGATACAGTGATTGTCAGTGGCGTTTCTGGAACAGTTGTTGAAGTGAATCATGATATTGATCCTTCCTCAAAGAATAGCCAGACATTGGTTCATGTAGCGACTGAAGGGCAACTTCAAGTTAAGGGAACCTTAACGGAGTATGACTTAGCCAATATCAAAGTTGGTCAACCTGTTAAAATTAAATCGAAAGTGTACTCTGATCAAGAATGGACCGGAAAAATTTCTTATGTTTCCAATTACCCAACCGAAGCTAGTGCAGGTACAGGAGCATTAGCTGGAGGTAATGGTTCATCAGGAGGAGCGGGGGCTACTTATGACTACAAAATTGACATCACTAGTCCACTTAACCAGCTTAAACAAGGTTTCACAGTTTCTGTTGAAGTAGTTAATGAAGCAAAATATGCTCTAGTTCCTGTTGCAGCAGTTATTAATAAAGATAAGAAACATTATGTTTGGGTTTATGATGATGCCACTGCTAAGGCTAAAAAAGTCGAAGTAACACTTGGCAATGCTGATGCTGAACAACAAGAAGTGAGCAAGGGACTAAAAATTGGTGACATTGTTATTGCTAACCCAGATAAAAACATCAAAGAGGGTGAAAAGCTAGAGGACGTTAAGTCAACAGATGCTAAATCATCAAAAGGTTCTAAAGAAAAAAGCAAAGAATCCGGGGTGAATAAGTAGTGCCAGATGAAAAAAAAGAATTGATGCAATTGAAAAATATTGTTAAAAGTTACAAAAATGGTGACCAAGACCTTAAAGTTTTGAAGGGCATTGATTTAACAGTTTATGAAGGTGAATTTTTAGCCATAATGGGGCCGTCTGGTTCAGGTAAATCAACCTTGATGAATATTATAGGATTGCTCGATCGGCCAACCTCTGGAGACTACACCTTAAATGGTACAGAAGTAGAAGTGCTTAATGATCGAAAACTTGCAAAGGTTCGTAATGAAGAAATAGGCTTTGTTTTCCAACAGTTTTTCCTTTTAGCTAAGTTAACTGCCTTACAAAATGTGGAATTACCACTCATTTATGCAGGTGTTAGTGTGTCAAAACGTTGTGAACGCGCTAAGAAATTTCTTGAAAAAGTAGAGCTTGGCATGCGTATGAAACATTTGCCATCGGAGCTATCAGGAGGACAAAAACAGAGAGTGGCTATTGCTCGTGCTTTAGTGAATAACCCGTCTATCATTTTAGCAGATGAACCGACAGGAGCTCTGGATACCAAAACAGGTCAGCAAATTATGGAACTTCTAACAGAATTAAATAAGGAAGGAAAAACCATTATCATGGTTACCCATGAGCCGGAAATTGCTGATTTTGCAACCCGTAAAATTGTTATCCGTGATGGTGAGATTACAGTTGATACGACAGAAAGTGTCATTATTAACTAGGAGGAGGATTAATGGAAAATTGGAAATTCGCTCTTAGTTCAATCTGGGGGCACAAGATGCGCTCAATTCTAACCATGTTAGGAATTATTATTGGGGTATCAGCCGTCGTTATTATTATGGGGCTTGGAACTGCTATGAAAAATAGTGTAGCCGACTCATTTTCAAATAAACAAAAAGAAATTCAACTTTACTTTAAAGAAAAAGGAGAAGAGGAAGATCCTTATGCTGGTTTATTTAGCCATGAAAATAAGCAAGACGTGAAATCGGAGTGGCTAGAGCAAATCGTTCGAGATGTTGATGGTATTGATTCTTATTACTTTACCAATTCGGCAAGTTCTACTATTTCTTATGAAAAGAAAAAGATGGAGAATGCTTCTATAACAGGAGTTAGTAAGGATTATTTCAAGGTCAAAGATTATGATATCGTTGCTGGCCGTACCCTAAATGATAAGGATTATTCAAACTTTTCCCGTATTATTCTTTTAGATACTGTCTTAGCTGACGAGCTTTTTGGTAAAGGAAAGTATGAAGAAGCCTTAAATAAAATTGTTAGTTTATCAGACAAGGATTATTTGGTCATTGGTGTCTATAAAACTGATCAAACTGCCGTATCATTTGGTGGTTTAGTTGGTGGGGCTGTCATGGCCAATACACAGGTAGCATCAGAATTTAATGTTAATGAAATTGGATCTATTTATATCCACGTTAAAGATATTCAACAGAGTGTTGCATTAGGAAATCAGGCTGCTAAGATGTTGACCAGACTTTCTCATACTAAAGATGGTGAATATGCGACTCCAGACAATAGCAAAATTATTGCTGATATCAATAATCAATTTGGCATTATGACAACCGTTATCGGTTCTATTGCAGCTATTTCTCTCTTGGTTGGTGGTATTGGTGTCATGAATATCATGCTCGTTTCTGTTACTGAACGGACAAGAGAAATTGGTCTTAGAAAAGCTCTTGGAGCGACACGTCTGAAAATTCTTGCTCAGTTCCTTATTGAATCAGTTGTCTTAACAATCTTGGGTGGCTCAATTGGTCTTTTGTTGGCACAACTGTGTGTAGGTGCTTTAGGAAGTGCCATGAAGTTAGAAGGAGCGTCTGTTTCTCTTGATGTAGCTTTGATTGCAGTCTTATTCTCAGCATCTATTGGTATCATTTTTGGAATGTTACCTGCCAACAAAGCAAGTAAGTTAGACCCAATTGAGGCTTTACGTTATGAATAGACTTGGTATCTCGCATGCCTTTTTGAAGAAATTGTTAAAGGGGTTAGGTACCTTATCAATTCTGTTCTCTATTGTCTTAGTTGTCTTTCTTGTCAGACAGCTTGATATTATAAATAACCCTAAAGCATTAGCTTATCTGATTAAAAATCATTTAGTAATTGGATCGATTAGTTTTTTTGCTTTGCAAATCATTCAAGTGGTTATTCCCATTATTCCAGGTGGTGTGACCACTGTGGTTGGATTTCTAGCTTTTGGACCTGTTTTGGGATTTTTCCTCAATGTTACAGGGATTTGTATCGGCTCATCACTATTATTTAAGCTCGTTAGGAAGTATGGCAAGCCCTTTATCTTACTCTTTCTAACAGAGGAGCAATTAGACTTCTACGAGAAAAAGTTATCAACGAAAACGTTTGAAGTCTTTTTTATTCTAAACATGCTTTCCCCTCTTGCACCAGCAGATGCATTGATCATGATTACAGGATTAAGCCGGATACGTTATCGGAAATTCTTGATGATTATTCTCATTTGTAGACCCATTTCTATTATAACGTTCAGTTATTTTTGGATTTATGGTGGTGAAGTGATTAGGCATTTTTTGATGACTTCTTAATTCCTAGCTGAACCAGGTTCAACTAGGAGTTTTTGGGTGATGACAATGACCACTTAAATAAAAGGAGATTATTTTAATGAAACTCTTGTCCGATTTGCTATCGACAATGACAAAAATCAGATTATCTTGGTTAATAAAGGCAAGCATTTTTCAATTATTATTTGTTACTGTTGCTAACTTTGTATTATCCGAATTTTTCTATTTTATTCTAAGTGTTACTGGCCAATATCATCTTGATAAGGATAACTTTCTGACTTTTTTGAAAAATCCTGTGGCCCTTGCTTTATTATTTGCTTATTTGCTCTTATTAGCTGCCTTTATCCATCTTGAATTTTTTGCCCTGTACCGAATTATCGCTGACCGAGAAGTTAGTGTTAATGGTTTTAAGAAGCGGCTATCTTACTATTTAAGACGTATTTGGAAAACTTTTTCAGGCTACCAGATATTACTGTTTGTGGTTTATGTTTTGTTGACAATTCCAGTCTTGAACCTAGGATTATCATCTGTTATTACCGAAAAACTTTATGTTCCAGAATTTATTGTTGGGGAACTCTCAAAAACAGCAATGATGAAGTACCTCCTTTATGTTGTCTTTGCCTGTCTTTTTTACCTTAACTTACGTTTAATTTATTTTTTGCCCTTGTTGGCTATCAAGCATCGAACAGTAAAAGAGGCTTTTAAAGAAAGTTGGCAGAAAACGAAGAAGCATCAGCTAACTTTAGTGATCAAATTACTTGCTATTAGTGGTATTACCTTTTTATTTTTATTGACCGCTAGTTTCATTATTCTTGCTTTAGCCTGTTTCTTTAATCCTAGTGGCAATCAAGTGATTGTGCAGACCCTATCTTTAACAATGATTTGGGAACTTATCTTTTTTGCTACTATTTTCGTGAAACTTTGCTCTGCTATTATGTTAAAGGAAGGTATCGTACCACAAAGAACTATTGACGCTAGAAAGACGTCAGTGAAGTATCAGAAATATTACGCCGTGCTTTTGGTTCTATTAACTTTAGGATTTGCTTGCCAGTCTTTAGACCGCCTAGCTTTTTTTCAAAAGCCTACACCAAAAACTATTATTGCTCACAGAGGTCTTGTTTCAGCTGGGGTGGAAAATTCATTGGAAGCTTTGGAAGGAGCTAAGAAGGCTAAGAGTGATTACGTAGAATTGGATTTAATACTAACCAAAGATAATCAATTTGTTGTGTCACACGATAATAATTTAAAACGCTTGGCTGGTGTTGATGAAAACATTCGTGAGTTGACTTTAGTAGAAGTTGAACATTTAAGCAGTCATCAAGGATCGTTTTCAAGTCATTTTGTTTCGTTTGAAACCTTTTACAAAAGGGCTAAGGCTTTAAACATGCCACTTTTAATTGAACTTAAACTAACAGGGTCTGAGCCTGATAACTATGTTGACTTGTTTTTAGAAACCTACCACAAACTTGGTATTGGTAAGGAAAACAAGGTCATGTCTTTGAACCTCAAAGTGATGGAAGCTATTGAAAAAAAAGATCCCTCCATTACCACTGGTTATGTGATCCCTATTCAATTTGGCCTTTTTGGAGATGAAAAAGTTGATTTTTATGTCATTGAAGATTTTTCTTACAGATCTTACTTATCGACCCAAGCTGTTCGAAAGAAAAAGGAAGTCTATGTTTGGACTATTAATGATTCCAGTCGAATGGAGCACTATTTATTAAAACCAATTCAAGGAATTATCACAGATAAACCTGCTCTAACGAGACAGTTATCGAAAGAATTAACAAAAGACACTTCCTATTTTGAACGTTTAATGAACATTATTAGTAGCCTTTACTAGATTTCAAAAGACTGTCAAGAAAAAAACTTGACAGTCTTTTAGAACTAAGTTATACTAGTTCATGTAAGAAATTAGCAGGGCTATATTTCTTGAAATTATTAAAAAAGAAAAGAGACATTATAACAATGGCAGTTAAAATCCGTTTGACTCGTATGGGTTCTAAGAAAAAACCTTTCTACCGTATTAACGTTGCAGATTCACGTGCACCACGTGATGGTCGTTTCATCGAAACAGTCGGAACATACAACCCACTTGTAGCTGAAAACCAAATCACTGTTAAAGAAGACCGTGTTCTTGATTGGTTAGCTAAAGGGGCACAACCTTCTGATACAGTTCGTAACATCTTGTCAAAAGCTGGTGTTATGGCTAAATTCCACGACCAAAGATTCTCTAAATAATAAAAGCCTATGGATACCATTGAAAATCTTATTATCGCTATTGTGAAACCTTTGATTTCACAACCAGATAATCTTACCATTAAAATTGAAGATACTCCGGACTTTTTAGAGTATCATCTTGACTTGGATGCTCAAGACATCGGTCGTGTTATCGGCAAAAAAGGTCGTACTATTACAGCGATAAGATCGATTGTCTATTCGGTTCCAACTACGGGGAAAAAAGTTCGCTTAGTCATTGATGAAAAGTAGTCACAGATACTAAGCTTATTTTCGAAAGCTTGTTAACCTTAGGTTAGCAGGCTTTTTTCTCTTATTTAGGATTAAGGTAATACTCAAAGAAGAAGTCTCACTTAATGAATCCCTCTTTTCAATGATGAGAGTGAGAGACAATGTTAATTTGCTTGACTGATTAAGTAAATGGCAGGATAATGCTTTTAGTTCCTTTAGGAATCCGATTTTTAATTGATAAATTAGTTAAGTAATTTATATTTAAAAGGGTCTATACTAACGAAAGCTACCCGCTAATTTAAATATAAAGAAATATCATAAAAATAGCAGATGATTTATCAGTTTTTGAACTGTTACTGTTGCCAAACAACAATCAAATCATAAACGTTTAACCACTCTTAAAAAACATATTTCTAATCAAGAAACCTTTTGGACATATGAAAACTCCCCATATAGTTTCTAGTGAATGTTTGTTTTTTGACTGTCTACTTGACAGGGAGCTGTTCAAAAGTTTTATTTGGAAGGTTTTTTTATTACCCATTCTTGTGTCCAAAAGATGAGGCTGGACAAATGTCGTCTGAAAAACAGTAAGTTAATTTAGAAAAATAGGATGTCGTATCATTGGATTGGAGGCTTGTTCTAACGAGATGACTTTAGGAGAAGGAGAAAGTTGGGAGTAGGAAGTGCAAAATAGGGTATAACGTGTTAAAATAGTAGGTGATTTGATTCTGGGAGGAGAACGTGTGGTGTTAAATCTTCCACTAGAATTAAGCTAAGCCACAAAGGTGGCAAGTAGATAACGAGTTAAGGATTTAGGAGTTACCATGGAATATTTTAACGTTGGGAAGATTGTCAATACCCAAGGCTTACAAGGAGAGATGCGTGTGTTGTCTGTCAGTGATTTTGCTGAGGAACGCTTTAAAAAAGGGTCACAATTAGCGTTATTTGATGATAACGATCAGTTTGTTCAGGAAGTGATAATTGTTAGTCACCGTAAACAAAAGAATTTTGATATTATTAAATTTAAAGACATGTACCACATTAATGCGATTGAAAAATATAAGGGTTATACGTTAAAAGTATCAAAAGCTAATCAGGGAGATTTGCAAGAGGGCGAATTTTACTACCATCAGATTATCGGTATGGCTGTTTATGAAAAGGACCAGTTGATTGGCCATGTTAAGGAAATCTTGCAACCAGGTGCCAATGATGTTTGGGTAGTGAAACGTCAAGGAAGACGTGACTTACTCTTACCCTACATTCCACCAGTGGTGCTTAATGTCGATGTTCCTAATAAGCGTGTGGATGTTGAGTTGATGGAAGGTTTAGATGATGAAAATTGATATTTTAACCCTTTTTCCTGAAATGTTTGCCCCTTTGGAACACTCGATAGTTGGCAAGGCAAAAGAAAAAGGTCTGTTAGACATTCGATACCATAATTTTCGAGACTATGCTGAGAAAGCCCGCCATGTGGATGACGAACCTTATGGTGGTGGTCAAGGTATGCTCTTGAGAGCGCAGCCGATTTTTGATACAGTCGAACAGATTGAAGCTCAAAAACCAAGGATTATTCTTTTAGATCCAGCAGGTAAACCCTTTACTCAGGCTTATGCTGAAGAATTAGCTCTCGAGGAAGAGTTAATTTTTATTTGTGGTCATTATGAAGGTTATGATGAGCGGATTAAGACCTTGGTGACAGATGAGGTTTCGCTAGGTGATTTTGTTTTAACAGGTGGGGAGTTGGCCGCCATGACTATGGTGGATGCGACTGTTAGGTTAATTCCACAGGTACTTGGAAAAGAAAGCAGTCATCAGGACGATTCTTTTTCATCAGGACTTTTAGAATACCCTCAATACACAAGACCTTATGATTATCGTGGCTTGACGGTGCCAGACGTTTTGATGAGTGGTCACCACGAACGTATTCGCTTGTGGCGTCTGGAAGAGAGTCTTAGAAAAACTTATTTAAGACGGCCAGACTTGCTTGAACATTACGATTTTTCTAAAGAAGAGCGCAAGCTATTGGATAAGATTAAAGAAGAAGCAGGTCGAGGAGAAGATTGATGGAAGAAAGAGAATATGATATTACGATTATTGGTGGTGGGCCAGTAGGCCTTTTCACAGCCTTTTATGCAGGTCTTAGGGGCATGACGGTAAAGATTATTGAGAGTTTGTCAGAACTTGGGGGGCAGCCAGCTATTCTTTATCCTGAAAAAATGATTTATGATATTCCAGCCTACCCAGCCTTAACAGGTGCTGACTTAACAGAAAATTTAATTAAACAATTAAGTCGTTTTGAAGATCGTACAACCCTTTGCTTAAAAGAAGAAGTCTTGTCTTTTGAAAAGGTTGACAGTGGTTTTTCGATTAGGACCAATAAAGCAGAGCATTTTTCAAAAGCCATTATCATTGCGTGTGGAAATGGCGCCTTTGCACCAAGAACTTTAGGGGTAGAAGGTGAGGAAAATTTTGCTGATCATAACCTTTTTTATAATGTTCACCAGTTGGACCAATTTGCGGGGCAAAAAGTGGTGATTTGTGGTGGCGGTGATTCAGCGGTAGATTGGGCCTTGGCTTTAGAAGATATTGCTGAGAGTGTGACGATTGTGCACCGTCGTGATGCTTTCAGAGCACATGAACACAGTGTGGAGCTCTTGGAACAATCAAAGGTTAAGGTATTAACACCTTATGTGCCAAAAGCATTAAAGGGAAGTGGTAACTTAGCTGAAAAATTAGTCATACAAAAAGTAAAAGAAGATGAAGTGCTAGAACTTGATTTGGACAGTCTTATTGTTAGTTTTGGCTTTTCAACTTCTAATAAGAATTTGAAAAATTGGAATCTTGACTACAAGCGTTCAAGCATTACTGTTTCACCACTTTTTCAAACGAGTCAAGAAGGTATTTTTGCCATTGGTGATGCAGCTGCTTATGATGGAAAAGTGGATTTGATTGCTACTGGCTTTGGTGAAGCACCAACAGCAGTTAATCAGGCAATTAACTATATTTATCCAGACAGGGATAATCGCCTAGTACATTCAACCTCTCTGATTGACTAAGGGAGTCAGAAGTTTCAAGAGCAGTAGCGAATGCTAATATTCAGTTTGGTGTTGTCTGATGACGGAAGGCTTTTACCTAAGTCTTCGTGACAAGTTCAACTCTTTGTGATAGAATAGACATTGTAAAAAGTGTGATAATTTTCACAAAACAACACATTACAATGAAAAGGGGTCTATCATGACAAAAACAGATAAAGAGACATTTAGTTCTTTTATGAATAAGGTCTTGGCTGGTACAGCAATTGCTATCGTTGTGGCACTCATTCCAAATGCTATTTTAGCAACTTTCTTAAAACCGCTTTTACCAAACGTGGCAGCTGCTGAGTTTTTACACATTGTTCAAGTCTTCCAATTTTTCACGCCAATTATGGCTGGTTTCTTGATTGGGCAACAATTTAAATTTAATCCTATGCAACAGTTGGCTGTTGGTGGAGCTGCTTATATTGGTTCTGGGGCTTGGGCCTATACAGAAGTCATTCAAAAAGGTGTGGCGACAGGAACATTCCAACTTAGAGGTATTGGTGACTTAATCAATATGATGATTACAGCTAGCCTTGCCGTTTTAGCTGTGAAATATTTTGGAGACAAATTTGGCTCTCTGACCATTATTTTATTACCGATTATCATTGGGACAGGGGTAGGTTACATTGGCTGGAAACTATTACCTTACGTATCTTATGTCACAACCTTGATCGGACAAGGGATTAACTCATTTACAACCCTTCAACCAATTTTGATGTCCATCTTGATTGCTGCTGCTTTCTCAGTAATTATTGTTAGTCCGATTTCAACAGTGGCTATTGGTTTGGCAATCGGTTTAAATGGAATGGCTGCGGGGGCAGCTTCAATGGGAATTGCTTCAACAGCTGCAGTCTTAGTGTGGGCAACCTTGAAAGTTAATAAATCTGGTGTGCCAATTGCTATCGCACTTGGGGCTATGAAAATGATGATGCCAAACTTCTTGAAACACCCTATCATGGCTATTCCGATGGTGGTAACAGCGGCGATTAGCTCTTTAACAGTGCCATTATTTAACCTTGTTGGGACACCAGCTTCATCTGGTTTTGGTTTGGTTGGTGCAGTAGGACCAATTGCTTCTTTAGCAGGCGGTAGTTCAGTGCTTATTATCATTCTTGCCTGGATAATTGTTCCGTTTACAGTTGCCTTTGCAGCGCATAAGGTTTCTAAAGATGTTCTAAAACTTTATAAAGAAGACATTTTTGTCTTTGAAGGCTAACAGGAGGAAAATATGTTAGTTTATATTGCTGGCTCAGGTGCCATGGGTTGCCGTTTTGGTTACCAAATTTCAAAAACAAATAACGACGTGATTTTGTTAGACAACTGGGAAGATCATATCAATGCTATCAAAGAAAATGGTTTAATTGTGACAGGTGATGTGGAAGAAACGGTTAAACTTCCTATCATGAAACCGACTGAAGCTACTCAAGAAGCAGATTTGATTATCTTGTTTACAAAAGCTATGCAATTGCCACAAATGCTTCAAGACATTAAAGGCATTATTGGCAAAGAAACTAAAGTGCTTTGCCTTTTAAATGGTCTTGGTCACGAAGACCTTATTCGTCAATACATTCCAGAACACAGTATTTTAATGGGTGTCACTGTCTGGACTGCTGGGCTGTCAGGCCCTGGTCGTGTTCATCTCCAAGGTGTTGGAGCCCTTAACTTGCAAAGTATGGATGCTAATCATCAGGAAGCAGGGCATCAAGTGGCTGACTTGTTAAATAAAGCTGATTTAAATGCCACTTACGATGAAAATGTTGTGCCAAACATTTGGCGCAAAGCATGTGTGAATGGCACGATGAATTCAACTTGTGCTCTTTTAGATTGTACGATTGGTGAACTATTTGCTAGTGAAGATGGTCTAAAAATGATTACAGAAATCATTCATGAGTTTGTTATTGTTGGTCAAGCAGAAGGTGTTGACTTAAATGAAGAGGAAATCACAAAATATGTGATGGATACCTCTGTTAAGGCAGCTCACCATTACCCTTCAATGCACCAAGACCTTGTGCAAAATCACCGATTGACTGAAATTGATTTTATCAATGGTGCGGTTAATACTAAAGGTGAAAAACTAGGCATCAATACTCCATATTGCCGTATGATTACGGAATTGGTTCATGCTAAAGAAGCCGTTTTAAAGATTAAATAAGCAGTCAAAAGTCTATTATATTAAGGTTAAGTTCTTATATAATAGGCTTTTTGCTTTCTAAACAAAAAAGGCTAATCTTGCTGGTCCTTTTAAAAGTTCACCTTTAGCTTGTCAAGCTATTAGAAAACAGCAAGTTTTGAATGTTTTTGGAAGATTTTGCTTGACTTTGGAAGAAAAAAGAGTATAATAATATTTGCAAACGATTTCAGGAAGAGGTGATTCTATCTTAAAATCCAAACGAAAACAGTTAATCATGGCAAAAATCATTGAAGACAATTACGTTGCTTTAGAAGATTTGATGCAGCTACTGGATTCGTCTGAGTCAACGGTTCGTAGGGACTTGGGAGAATTGGAACAAGAAGGACGTTTGCACCGTGTTCATGGCGGAGCTGAACTTTTCCATTCCTTGCAAGAGGAATTGTCCAATCAAGAAAAATCTGTCAAAAACAGTCAAGTCAAAGAAGCCATTGCCCAAAAAGCTGCGCAATTGATTTATGATAACGACGTGATTTTTATTGATGCTGGGACAACGACTGAATGTTTATTGCCTTTTTTACAGGCTAAAAATCTGACAGTTGTTACCAATTCTATCCATCATGCCACTCGCTTAGTTGAGCTATCAATCAAGACAATCATCATCGGTGGTTATGTTAAACAAACAACCGACGCAAGTATTGGAAATGTGGCTTTGGAGCAAATCAGACAGATGAACTTTGACAAAGCATTTCTTGGAATGAATGGTGTTGATGACACTTATTTGACCACACCAGATATGGAAGAGGCTGTTATCAAAAAAGCAGTGATAGCAAATGCTAAACTGTCTTACGTTCTAGTTGATAGCACTAAAATCGGTCAGGTATCCTTTGTTAAGGTGGCTCCTATTGATGATGTGACTATTATTACCGAAGGATCTCAGACAAGTATTCTCAAAAAAATAAAGGAAAAGGCAAAGGTGATTGAATTATGATTTATACCGTGACCTTAAACCCTTCGATTGACTTTATCGTCAGAATTGATCAGATAAATCTTGGGTCAGTGAATCGTATGGCGAGTGATGATAAGTTTGCCGGGGGTAAAGGTATTAATGTGAGTCGCGTCTTGCAACGTTTAGGCATTGCTAGCACGGCGACAGGGTTCTTGGGAGGTTTTACAGGACATTTTATCGAAGAAAGTTTGCGTGCAGAAGGCATTAAAACTGATTTTGTAGAAGTTGATCAAGATACTCGGATCAATGTTAAAATCAAGTCACAAGAAGAGACGGAATTAAATGGCCAAGGTCCTGTCATTAGTCAGGAACAACTGGAGGATTTGAAAACTAAGCTTTCCCAGCTAACAGCAGAAGATACAGTTGTCTTTGCGGGATCAGCGCCAGCTAATCTTGGCAATGCTGTTTATAAGGAATTAATGCCATGGGTTAGACAAAGTGGTGCTCAGGCAGTTTGTGATTTTGAAGGGCAAACCCTCTTAGATGCCCTAGCTTTCAAGCCACTACTGGTTAAACCTAATAATCATGAACTAGAAGCTATTTTTGGAACGACCCTAACTAGTCTTGATGATGTTGAAACCTATGCCCGCTGTCTTTTAGAGATGGGGGCTCAACATGTCATCATTTCAATGGCTGGCGACGGTGCCTTATTGGTCACTAAAGAAGCGGCTTATTTTGCCAAACCGATTAAGGGAGAGGTCAAAAATTCGGTCGGTGCTGGTGATTCTATGGTTGCTGGCTTTACAGGCGAATTTGTGAAGAGTAAGGATCCAATAGAGGCCTTGAAGTGGGGGGTGGCTTGTGGTACAGCGACAGCCTTCTCAGATGACTTGGCGACAATTGCATTTATTAAAGAAACATATCATAAAGTTGAGGTAGAAAAACGATGAAAATTCAGGATTTATTGAGAAAAGACCTTATGATTCTCGATTTACAGGCTATTTCCAAAGAAGTTGCCATTGACGAGATGATTACACGATTAGTAGAAAAAGGCATTGTGCATGATTTCGATGTCTTTAAAAAGAGTATCATGACACGTGAAGAGCAGACATCAACTGGACTTGGTGACGGTATTGCCATGCCTCATTCTAAAAATATTGTGGTGGATAAGCCAGCAGTCTTGTTTGCGAAATCAAATAAAGGGGTGGACTACAAGTCATTAGATGGTCAACCAACGGATCTTTTCTTTATGATTGCTGCACCTCAAGGGGCAAACGATACGCACTTGGCTGCGCTAGCAGAATTATCACAATACCTTTTGAAAGATGGTTTTGCCAATAAACTTCGTGCGGCACACACACCAGAAGAAGTCATTGCTGTTTTTGATAAAGCATCAATAGCTAAAGAAGAAGTGGTTGCTCCAACAAGTGGTCAAGACTTTATCGTTGCTGTCACAGCTTGTCCAACGGGAATTGCTCACACTTATATGGCTGAAGAAGCTTTGAAAAAACAGGCTGCAGAAATGGGAGTTGCTATTAAAGTTGAAACCAATGGAGCATCAGGTGTTGCTAACCGTTTAACAGCTGAAGATATTCAGAGAGCTAAGGGAGTTATTGTTGCAGCTGATAAAGCTGTTGAAATGGACCGTTTTGATGGTAAACAATTAATTGCTCGCCCTGTTGCAGATGGTATTAAGAAGAGTCAAGAATTGATTGCTTTGATTTTAAATAATGAAGGAAGCACTTATCATGCTAAAAATGGTAAGGCTGAAAAAGCAGTATCAACTGAAAAAGCAAGTCTAGGTGGTGCATTCTACAAACACTTGATGGGTGGCGTCTCTCAAATGTTGCCATTCGTTATTGGTGGTGGGATTATGATTGCCCTAGCTTTCTTGTTGGATAACATGCTTGGTGTGCCAAAAGATCAATTAGGGAATCTTGGATCATATCATGAAGTAGCAGCTATTTTCATGAAAATTGGGGGAGCAGCCTTCTCCTTTATGTTACCAGTATTAGCGGGTTACATTGCTTACTCTATTGCTGAAAAACCAGGTTTGGTTGCTGGTTTTGTGGCAGGTGCCATTGCTTCAAGTGGTCTTGCTTTTGGTAAAGTGCCATTTGCAGCAGGAGGAGAAGCGAGTTTGGCCTTAGCAGGTGTACCATCAGGTTTCCTCGGAGCTCTTGTGGGTGGTTTCCTTGCAGGTAGTGTTATTCTTGCTCTTCGTAAATTGTTGGCAGGGCTACCACGTTCTCTTGAAGGGGTTAAATCCATTCTCCTTTACCCATTACTTGGTGTCCTTGTCACTGGCTTCTTGATGCTCTTTGTCAATATCCCAATGGCAGCTATTAATACAGCCCTTAATGATTTCTTACAAGGTCTTTCTGGAAGCTCTGCTATTCTCATGGGACTTCTTGTTGGTGGAATGATGGCTGTTGACATGGGTGGGCCAGTTAATAAGGCAGCTTATGTTTTTGGTACAGGAACCTTGGCAGCTACTGTGGCAAATGGTGGTTCAGTCGTAATGGCAGCTGTTATGGCAGGTGGTATGGTACCTCCTCTAGCTGTTTTTGTAGCAACCCTTTTATTCAAAGATAAATTTACTAAAGAAGAACGTGAATCAGGTTTGACCAATATTGTTATGGGGCTTTCATTCATCACCGAAGGGGCAATTCCATTTGGTGCAGCTGATCCAGCGCGTGCTATTCCTAGCTTTATCGCAGGTTCTGCCTTGACAGGTGCTCTTGTTGGTTTAGCTGGTATTAAATTAATGGCGCCACATGGTGGTATCTTCGTTATTGCCTTAACAAGTAATCCTATTTTATACCTTGTCTTTGTTGCTATTGGTGCCCTTGTATCAGGTATTCTATTTGGCGCTCTTCGTAAAAAGCTTAATAGTTAGCTGTGAAGCGTGACGTTAATTTTTACAGCGTCTGTTTTAAACATTGCTTCTAAAACTAGAATCTGTCAAGGTTCTAGTTTTTTTGTTATACTAGAAGTAAAGGTTAAGAAATGAGGACTGTTATTGAAAAGGAAAAAAAGGAGAAGAAGGGCTAAAACATCGGTAAATCGTCTCGTTCTTGGTTTAGTATCACTTAATCTGATTGTTAGTATTTGGACACTAAGGTCGGCTAACCAACGATTAGCTCTTTATGCAGGGCACGAGACCCTGATTTTTGTAGGTCAGATTAGTCATGCTGCACAAGCAGTCGCTCAAAAGAACAAGTTATACAGTTCGGTGATGATGGCCCAGGCCATTTTAGAATCCAATAATGGCAAGTCGCAACTGAGTCAAAAACCTTATTATAATTTTTTCGGAATTAAGGGGAACTATAAAGGACGGTCAGTCATTTTTCCAACTTTAGAAGACGATGGACAGGGGAATTTTTATCAAATTGATGATGCTTTTCGTTCCTATGGGAGCCTGACAGCTTGTTTTGAGGATTATGCTAGGGTTTTGAGTAATCCCCTTTATGATAAAACCCACAAAAAGTTTTGGTCTCATTACCAAGATGCTACTGCTACCTTAACAGGAACTTACGCCACTGATACAACTTATCATACCAAATTAAATGAACTGATTGACTTGTATCAATTAACCTATTTTGATAGTCCAATGAAGTAGTTATCAACAGGTTTCCCTTAAAATTGGAAGAAATATTTCGTTTTCAAGACAAAACTTATCAATCTGATTAAATCCTCTGTGGATAAGTCCCTTCTAACCGTCCTGTGTTATAATAGGGAGTAGAAAATGAATAGAAAAGGGAATCATAAGAATGACAAAAAAGAAAGGTAAGCTTTTAGTGCTTAGTCTTTTTGTTCTAGCGGCTTGTCTAGGAGCTTATAGCGCAACGAGACAACCTCATCATACATCAAAAGTATCAGCAGAAACAGTTACTGGTACGTCAACACAGGCCTTTATTAATGATATTGGTCCGACAGCAAGTGCTATTGCGCAGGAACGGGATCTTTATGCCTCTGTTATGATTGCTCAAGCCATTTTAGAATCAAGTAATGGCCAATCTGCTCTAAGCCAAGCTCCATACTATAATTTCTTTGGAATTAAGGGAGCTTACAATGGCTCTTCTGTAACGATGTCAACTTGGGAAGATGATGGTGCAGGAAATACCTACACTATCGATCAAGCCTTTAGAGCTTACCCAAGTGTTGCTGATTCACTTAATGACTATGCTAACTTGTTAAGTTCAGATATATATGCTGGTGCTAGAAAATCGAACACGTTATCTTACCAAGATGCCACAGCAGCTTTGACAGGTTTATATGCCACAGATACTAGTTACAACTTGAAGTTAAATAATATTATTGCAACTTATGGTTTGACTGCTTATGATGTGGTTAATGCTTCTGGTCAGGACATTGGCCTAACCACTTCAGGCTATGTTTGGAATGAATACCGTAGAAATTATACTGATGCACAAACCTTAGCTGTTGATGAAGCATGGGCTCAACGCTTTAACCATTAAGAATAAGTATAAAAATCATCCTAACGGGTGATTTTTTTGGTATAATGAAATAATGAAAACAATTAAAGAAGTTTACCAAAACCATGCCGAGATGCCTTTTATTGCGCCCGCCTATCAAGAAGAATTGCTTCAAAAACCTATTCCTAAGCGAAACATGGAACGAACCCGTGAAGGCTTATTACCTGGTCACATCATTATGCTATGGCGTATTCATTTTGGAACCTACACGACAGCTAGTAGCCACCACAAATATTTTTACACAAGTTATGGTATTGATGCCCAAAAGGAATTAGACTGGCTCATCACACAAGGTTATGTTCAAAAAGACTCTGCTAGAGAATCGCTGTGCCATTTACCAGCTAGTCACTTAAAAGAATTTTTGGGTCAAAAAGGCATCAAAGGATTATCAAAAATGAAACGAGCTGATTTAGATCAAGCAGTTTTAAGCCATTTTAGCGAAGAAGAATTAAGTCAGTTGTTTGCTGTTAGGGGTTATCGTTTAGGAGCTAAGGGAGAAGAGGCTTTAGAGGCTAATACTGAGATTGTGAATCGTCACCCCCAGAAAAAATACTAGTTTAAGCCTACTTTAATAATCTTCAAATCTATGCTATAATGAGTCATATCGACAGCAAGGAGAATGAATACATGCAATTAGTACGTGAAAAAGAATTTGTCAATCAATACCACTATGATGCTAGAAATCTCGAATGGGAAAAAGAAAATGGAACCCCTGAAACCAATTTTGAAGTAACCTTCCAATTGATCAATAAAGATGAAGCGCAAAAAGAAACAGCTATTGTTTCAGTCTTGCAGTTTGTCATTGTCAAGGAAGAATTTGTTATTAGTGGTGTCATTTCACAGATGGTTCGTATTTTAGATCGTTTGGTGGATAAACCAAGTGAATTTACCCAGGAAGAAGTTGAATCTTTAGCAGCGCCGTTATTAGATATGGTTAAGCGTTTGACTTATGAAGTCACAGAAATTGCCTTGGATCGTCCTGGCATTAATTTGGAGTTTAAGAATTAATGAAATTAGCAGTAATTACTGACAGTACAGCAGTACTACCCATTGAATTGAAAGAAGAAGAGGCGATTTTTAGCCTTAACATTCCGGTTATGATTGATGGTGAAACTTATTTTGAAGGCCGTAATCTAACCATTGATGACTTCTATCAAAAAATGGCAGCTTCACAAGATCTGCCTAAGACAAGTCAACCTAGCCTATCAGAGTTAGATGACCTTTTGGAACTTTTATCCTCTAAAGGCTATACCCATGTGATTGGACTGTTCTTGGCAGGCGGTATCTCAGGTTTTTGGCAAAATATTCAGTTTTTGGTGGAAGAACATTCTGATTTAGAGATTGCTTTTCCTGATAGTAAAATCACGTCGGCACCTTTAGGTAGTATGGTCAAAAATGTGTTGACTTGGTCACGTCAAGACATGACTTTCCAAAACATTTTAGACAAGCTGCAAGAACAGATTAATGGGACGACAGCCTTTATTATGGTTGATGACCTTAATCATCTGGTTAAAGGCGGACGCCTTTCAAATAGTTCAGCTCTTCTTGGTAATCTTTTGAGCATTAAACCTATTTTACACTTTGATGATGAAGGTAAAATTGTGGTTTATGAAAAAGTGAGAACGGAAAAGAAAGCCATGAAACGTTTGGTTGAGATTCTAAACGACTTGACAGCAGATGGCCAATATGAGGTTTCCATTATTCACTCCAAGGCTCAGGACAAGGCCGATCATCTGAGACAGCTTTTACAAGAGAGTGGTTACCAATCTGCTATTGAAGACGTTCACTTTGGTGCAGTTATTGCTACCCATTTGGGAGAAGGGGCTGTTGCCTTTGGTGTTACACCACGTATCTAATTCTCTTTTTGACAACAGTGCCAAAGTGTCATTTGAATGAAGTAGCAAGGACATTTGCTTACTAAACCCGTTGGATAATAGGTTAGAAAATAACGTATGAAATTAATGACAATGCCTTCTGAATTTCAGAAGGCTTTACCAATATTGACTAAAATTAAAGAAGCTGGTTATGAGGCCTACTTTGTAGGAGGTAGCGTCAGAGATGTTTTACTGGGGCGTCCTATTCACGATGTCGACATTGCAACCAGCTCTTATCCTGAAGAGACCAAAACCATTTTTACCAGAACGGTTGACGTGGGAATTGAGCATGGCACTGTTTTGGTTTTGGAAAATGGTAGTGAATATGAAATTACAACCTTTAGGACAGAAGATGTCTATGTTGATTATCGCCGTCCTAGTCAGGTTTCTTTTGTGCGCTCTTTAGAAGAAGATTTAAAACGAAGAGACTTTACCGTGAACGCTTTAGCTTTGGATGAAAGAGGTCAAGTCATTGATAATTTCACAGGCTTACAAGACTTAGAGCAAAAACGATTACGAGCGGTGGGCAAAGCAGGGGAACGTTTTGAAGAAGATGCGCTGCGCATTATGAGAGGTTTCCGATTTGCAGCGAGTCTGGATTTTGACATTGAAACTGCAACTTTTGAAGCTATGAAGAGCCATTCACCTCTATTGGAAAAGATTTCAGTAGAGCGTTCCTTTATTGAATTTGATAAATTATTGATGGCACCGCACTGGCGAAAAGGGCTTTCTGCCATGATTGCTTGTCAGGCTTATGACTATTTACCAGGCTTGAAGCAGCAGGAAGCAGCCTTGAATCACCTGATCGTTTCTTTGAAGGATAACTTTACCTTTAGCGATCACCACCAAGCTTGGGCTTATGTCATGATTAGTTTAGCCATTGAGAATCCTAAAAGCTTCCTAAAAGCATGGAAGACTTCAAATGATTTTCAGCGTTATGTTACAAAGTTGATTGCTCTTTATAGGATTCGTCAGGAAAGACCTTTTGAAAAATTGGATATTTACCGATACGGCAAGGAAATGGCCAGTCTAGTGGAAGACCTCAGAAAAGCTCAAGGCTTATTTGTTGACATGGATCACATTGAAACTTTAGATCAAGCCTTAGCTATTCACGATAAACACGATATTGTCCTCAATGGTTCCCACCTGATTAAGGATTTTGGGATGAAACCAGGTCCCCAGTTAGGGCTTATGCTTGAGAAAATTGAATTAGCGATTGTAGAGGGGTGTTTAGGTAATGATTTCACTACAATTGGAACATTTGTTAGGGAGGAATTAGCTAAATGAGCCATTTTTTGGTGGAAAAACTTACGAAAACGGTGGGAGATAAAACAGTCTTCCAAGACATTTCTTTTATTATTCATGATTTTGATCGTATTGGAATTATTGGGGTTAACGGTACGGGGAAAACGACCCTCCTAGATGTCTTGTCGGGAAGGTTTGGTTTTGATGGGGATAGCTCGCCATTTTCTAAAGCCAATGATTATAAAATAGCTTACTTAACACAAGACCCTGAATTTAACGATGCTGCCTCTGTTTTAGATACAGTATTATCAGCTGATGTTAAAGCTATTCAACTGATTCGCCAGTATGAATTATTGATGGCGAATTACACCGAGGATAAGCAAGAAAGCTTAGAGTCACTCATGTCTGAAATGGATCGCTTAGATGCTTGGTCCATTGAAAGTGATGTCAAAACAGTCCTATCAAAATTAGGAATCACTGATTTGGAACAAAATGTAGGTGATCTATCAGGCGGGATGCGAAGACGTGTCCAGCTAGCTCAAGTTTTGCTTGGCTCTGCCGACTTACTTTTATTGGATGAGCCGACCAACCACCTTGATATTGATACCATTGCTTGGCTAACGGCTTACTTGAAAAATACCAAGAAGACTGTTCTTTTTATTACTCATGATCGTTATTTTCTTGATCATGTAGCCACTCGTATTTTTGAGTTGGATAAGGCGGGACTGACGGAATATCAAGGGAATTATCAGGACTATGTTCGATTAAAAGCAGAACAAGACGAGCGTGATGCTGCAAAGCTACATAAGAAAAAGCAGCTCTATAAACAAGAATTAGCTTGGATGAGAACCCAGCCACAGGCGCGTGCCACCAAGCAGCAAGCAAGAATCAATCGCTTTACTGACTTGAAAAAAGAGGTTCACCAAGAAAAGTCATCAGATAAGTTGGAGATGGGGTTTGAGACGAGCCGAATTGGTAAAAAGGTGATTCATTTTGAAAATCTTTCCTTTTCTTATGGTAAGCGTCAACTGATTAAAGAGTTTAATCTGATTATCCAAAATAAAGATCGGATTGGTATTGTGGGAGATAATGGTGTTGGAAAATCCACCCTGTTGAATATCATTAGCGGCGATCTCAAACCGACTTCTGGTAAATTGGATATTGGAGAGACTATTCGTGTCGGTTATTTCTCACAGCAACTCAAGGATATGGATGAAAGTAAGCGGGTTATTAACTACCTTCAGGAAGTAGCTGATGAAGTTAAAACCAGTGTAGGATCTACCAGTGTCAGTGAACTTTTAGAGCAATTTCTTTTTCCACGATCAACTCACGGCACCCTGATTTCTAAGTTATCAGGTGGGGAGAAAAAGCGGCTCTACTTATTAAAATTGCTCATTGAAAAGCCAAATGTTCTTCTTCTTGATGAGCCGACTAATGATTTGGATATTGCAACCTTGACCGTTCTGGAACACTTTTTAGCAGGTTTCGCAGGTCCAGTTATTACAGTGAGCCACGATCGTTATTTCCTAGACAAGGTGGCCACTAAGATTTTAGCTTTTGAAGAAGGCGATATACATACATTTTATGGTAATTACAGTGATTACCTTGATGAAAAAGCTTTTGATAAAGAAAGAGAGGAGTTCGCTCAACCAATAGCTATTTCAAAAACTCCACCTCCTCAGAAAGTGGAGAAAAAACGCATGTCCTACCTTGAAAAGCAAGAATGGGCTCAGATAGAAGATAAAATAGCTACTATTGAGGGTAAAATTGAAGAAGTTGAAAATCAAATGTTAACTGTCGCTAGTGACTATGGCAAGTTAGCTCAATTGCAAAAAGAACTCGATCAGCACAATAGTGATTTGCTGGAAATTTATGATCGGTTTGACTACCTGAGTAGTTTAGAAGAATAAGAAGGGGAAGTCAATGCCATCTTGTATGGTAAATGACCTATAACAAGAAAAGAAGTGCTTTATTGCGTTTCTTTTCATATCCTCATTGGGCGGAGACAAAGGACGGACTTGGTTATGCTTAACTGTAAAGCCAAAGTGATTGACTTTAGACATTTTAAGTCTCTTATTTGTTCGGGGCAGTCTAGGTTTGCCTTTTGAGGTGGGAGATAAGTTTTTCAAGAGAAAAAGCATGCAATATTCGTCATGTTCAATGGTTAGTCTTGCTGAAGTAAGCTTACTCAAGTGAAAAACTTGACATCAAAATTCAGAAAATTTATAATATTGACTATACTTGAATAATAGATAAGGAAGGGCATTATTATGGTAACAGCAAAAGAGTACGTTGCAGCTGTTTTTGATAAAGTTAAGCAAGAAAATCAGTACGAAACAGAATTTTTACAAGCAGTTGAAGAAGTATTTGCATCTCTAGTTCCGGTTTTTGAGGCCTATCCTCAGTACATGGAGGAGAACCTTTTGGAGCGTATGGTAGAACCTGAACGGGTCGTGAGTTTTCGTGTCCCTTGGGTTGATGACAAGGGAAAAGTTCAAGTCAATCGGGGTTACCGCGTTCAATTCTCTTCAGCCCTTGGCCCTTACAAAGGGGGCTTACGATTCCACCCTTCAGTGAATCAATCCATTATTAAATTTTTAGGATTTGAACAGATTTTTAAAAATTCCCTAACAGGGCAGCCCATTGGTGGAGGTAAGGGAGGGTCCAATTTTAACCCTAAAGGAAAATCTAATGCAGAAGTCATGCGATTTACCCAAAGCTTTATGACCGAATTGCAAAAACATATTGGGCCAGACCTTGATGTCCCTGCTGGTGATATTGGTGTAGGTGGTCGTGAAATTGGTTATTTATTTGGTCAGTACAAACGCTTGCGTGGTTTCGAAAATGGTGTGTTAACAGGCAAAGGATTAACCTATGGAGGTTCACTAGCCCGTAAAGAAGCCACTGGTTACGGCGTTGTCTATTTTGCTCAACAGATGTTAGCTGCTAAAGGAGATAGCTTAGCTGGAAAGACAGCTATTGTCTCAGGTTCTGGCAATGTGGCCATTTATGCCCTTGAAAAGTTGCAAGCATTAGGCGTTAACGTACTAGCTGTCTCAGATTCGTCTGGTTATATTTATGATGACAAAGGCATTGACCTTGCCCTTTTAAAGCGTATTAAAGAAGTGGACCGCGGCCGTGTCAGTGCCTATCTTGAAAAGCATTCGGACGCTGTCTTTACACCATCTGATAAGGGAAGTATTTGGTCAGTCAAGGCTGATTTGGTCTTCCCATGTGCCACTCAAAATGAATTAGATGAGGAGGCAGCCAAGATTTTAATTACCAATGGTGTTTTGGCAGTTACCGAAGGTGCCAATATGCCATCAACCTTGTCAGCTATTACCGCTTTTCAAAAAGCAGGTATCTTATTTGGCCCTGCTAAGGCAGCCAATGCAGGTGGTGTCGCTGTCTCAGCCTTGGAAATGGCTCAAAATAGTAGCCGTTTGGCGTGGACTTTTGATGAGGTCGATAGCAAACTCTATGCTATTATGGCAAGTATTTATGAAAAATCGGCTGACGCAGCTAAGACTTTTGGCCAAGAAGGCAATCTTGTTTTTGGGGCTAACATTGCTGGTTTTCTAAAAGTTGCCCAAGCCATGTCAGAACAAGGGATTGTTTAGTCAGAGGCTTCCTTTAGCAAATGTTAGGTTGACACCAAGAGCTTCTCTTTTGCTAATCTGCTATAATAGCACTATTTTAGTAGAAATCTTTATTTGCTTTTTTAATAGGCAATGAGATGAGGGAGAAGATAATGATTAGGGAAATTGTGACAGATACCTTTTTCTTGCAGCAAAAGTCACAAGCTGCTAGGAAAGAAGATTTATGGATTGGTCAAGATTTGCAAGATACCCTCTCTTGTCACAGAGATAAGTGTCTTGGGCTGGCTGCTAATATGATTGGTGAGCGAAAGCGTGTTATTATTATTAGCATGGGATTTGTTGATTTGGTTATGTTCAATCCCGTGATGGTTTCCAAAAAAGATGCCTATCAAACAGAAGAATCATGCTTATCTTTGACAGGCAGTCGTAAGTCACAACGGTATCAGAGTATAATAGTTGAGTATTTAGACCTTAATTGGAGACCGAAGCGGCTATCCCTAACTAGCTTAGCTGCTCAAATTTGTCAGCATGAATTAGACCATTTAGATGGGATTTTAATTTAACTAAAAAAGATCGATGGGAGACTTAGCTCCTATCGGTCTTTTTGTACATTCAGAGCAGTAGAGAACAAAATAACCCCATCCTTGAAACAAGGGATGGGGTTGAGTGATTAGCTAGAGACTAAGCCTTAGTTTCTGTCTTTTTTCTTGAGGAGACCAGCACCACCTAAGGTAAGGAAACCAAGAATCATCATAACAGTAGAGGAGGTTTGATTGCTACCAGCTACTGGGAGGCTAGCGTGAGCAGTTTTGCTTTTAACAGCAAGTTCTGCAGCTTGTTTAGGACTAGTGATTGGCTTAGCATCAGCTTTTGCAGCTGGTGTGAAGAGATCTGAAACAACTTCAGTAGAGATAATCTTACCATCACGGTCTTTAAAAATCTTGCTGATAATATCGTGTTTACCAGTCTTATCTGTTTTAGTTGTTCCTTCAAGGCTTGATGTCACATAAGTTTTCACACCTTTGATGGCAGCAGTCACAGGTTTACCATCAGCTTCTAAATCTGTGAGATATTCAATAAAGACTTCGGTATCAGGATTGATTGCTCCAATTAGTTTAGCTTTTTTGAAGACTGAGAAACCATCACCACCACCGTAAAGGAAGTCATTAACCACAAGGGTGTAGTTGGCTGTCAAATTGAGTTCTTCGCCATTATCCTTATAAACTTTCACCACTTTGAATGGTACTTCAGGATCTTTAGTGTCGTTGTCAGTGTAAGTATATTTAAGGCCAGACATTTGAAGAAAGTATTTTTGACCTTCATCGTATTGTTGATTCAAGACATCATAGATCTGTTGTCCAGTCATTTGAATCACTTGAAGAATATTACCAAATGGTTGAACAGCTTGAGCAGCTCCCCATGTGATGGTTTGATTGTCTTTGACAAGAAGGTCGGCACGGATACCACCGTTATTGGTCATGGCAAAATCAATATTAGGGAAGGTTTTCTTAGCAATGGCAAGTTGTGCAGTTGTGACCAAATTTCCAACAGGAGATTCCTTGTCGGCATTTTCCATTTTAGAGATCGTTGATGATGTTGAGGCAGTACCGATTTTACGTTCAGTGACTGTTTTGACAATCTCATTAGCTTGGTCAACAATTGCTTTGATGTCAGCACTTCCGGTTTTCACACCTGGAGCAACCGCAATCACTTTTGCTTCTGGTGTTGTTACAAAATCATTGGTGTCAGTATCTAATGTTCCACGAACATCTGCATAAGCTTTCCCTTGTGAGACAGCTTGAACGACACGTGTTTTACCAATAGTTCCATTAGTGTATTGGTGATTGTGTCCAGCAAAGACAATGTCAACACTGTGTTCAGGATAGAGTTGGTTTACTTTTTCCATGACAGTTGCCATTTCATCGTCAACAACGCCATCCTTACTTGTAGCAGGAATATGAGCCAAAACAACAATAGCATTAACTTGTTGTCCTTGCAATTCTTTGGCATATTTAACGATGGTTTCAGCAGCGTCTAAGAATTTGTATTGTTCATAGTTTTGTTTTAAGACAAGATTTGGAATTTCTGTTGTCACAATACCGATAAAGCCAACTTTTACAGATTTGTCATTAACAGGAACATCTTTGACAGCGTAAGGTTTCCAATCATAAGGAATAGTATTGGTTTTTTTATCAATCACATTAGCAATGACAATGGTTTGGTTGGACGCTTCGTGCTCATAATGCTTAGTGATGTCATTAATTTTTGAGTCAGCAGCAGGTGCTTTACCGGTCATGATACGGTTAAATTCAGCTAAACCTTCATCAAATTCGTGGTTTCCTAGCGTACCATATTCAAAGCCCATTTTGTTGAAAATTTTGACTGTTGGCTCGTCTTGCAAGAGACCAGAATTAGCAGGACTAGCTCCAACCATATCTCCTGCCTGCACACGAATACTTGTGCCTTCTGGACTTGCTTGTTTGAATTCTGTTTCGGCATCGTCCATGTAGGCATCCAATTGCGCAGCAGTACCAGCATTTGCCACTTTTCCCTCTGGCATGTAGGCTGAACCGGTTGTATCAAGGGCACCATGGAAGTCATTGACACCAAGAAATTGCACATCAACTTGATCAGCTTGAACACCCATCACCAGCATTGAAAAGCCAGCAAAGATACTCAATACACTACTTTTTAAAACAAGATGCTTTTTCATAAAATCTCCTAATACCTTAAAGTAATTGTTACATGTCAAGTTTACTATTATTTAGACTAGAATTCAATAAAATGTTGCCAAAAAGATAAAAAATTTAAAAAATAAGATATTTTATCTCAGTGAAAACGTTTAAAAAACAAACATTATATTTGGTTGAATTGACAGAAAAGTGAAAAATTTTAAAAATAGCTTTACAAAATTTATTAACTATGCTAAGATGATAGACAGATTAAAAGAAAGGAGACAAATATCATGAACAACTCACTGACATACATGAACTGTTTTGAGAATAGCCTCCTTTCTAACCCAAAAAGTTAGTTTCTTTTAGTGATACTAATGGAAAAACAGAGCCCGCGGTAGGAAGGATGTCTTATTGCGGGCTTTTTGTGTGCCAAAATTCCTATTTGACCATAATGATTGGTCAGATTGGTGAACTGAAAAGAAAAAGGAGGATAGGATGTTATCTTTAATGAGTCGTTACATTAAACAGAAAAAATGGGTCTATATTATGATAGCCTTGACGCTGTTTATCTATGATGCCTCCCTAATTATCCCAACTAAAGTTATCCAAAGCTTGATTGATGCTATGTCTAAGCAACATTTGACACAGTCGTCCTTGGTTGCTCATGTTTTTATTTTATTAGGGGCTACGCTGCTATCTTATGCTACGGGTTATTTGTGGCATCTCAAACTTTTCCAAGAGGCTGTGCATTTTAAGTTTGATCTTCAACAAGGTGCTTTTCGCAAACTGGTTTTTATGCGGACACCTTTTTATGACAAATTTAGATCAGGTGATATGATGACCCGTTTTTCAACGGATGTTGAGGCCTTGATGGATTTTATTGGCTATGGCCTGATGATTATTCTTTATGCCGGTGGTATGATTACTTTTATCATTCCAACCATGTTTTTGATTTCTTGGCAAATGACCCTGATTGGGATGGTTCCGATTGTTATCATGATGGTTATGACCTATTTTATTACCAAAAAACAAGAAGTTTTGGTTGAAGAGGCGCGTGAAGCTATTTCCAATTTGAGTGACGAGGTGCTAGAGACTGTCGAAGGTATCCGCGTCATGCGTGCTTATAGTAAAAAAGACTACATGGACACTCAATTTGGGCAAAAAACACAGGCATTGGCTGATCGTTGGAATCGTATTGCCAGTTATAGAGGCTTGTATTTTCCTGTTTACAGTGTGATGATTGTGGTTAGTACGCTTATGATTTTGGTGGTTGGTCTGCAGTTTATAAGCAAAGGAGAGGTTAGCTTAGGACAAGTAATTGCCTTGCAACTGTATCTAGTATCTTTGGTAGAACCCTTTGCCATGCTGTCTGACTTTATCTTGGTTTATCAGACGGGTCACACCTCTTTTAATAAAATCAACGAATTGATTGAGACCAGTGATGACATGGAAGAAGACGGCCAATTGGCATTGCCCTCTTACCATCAGATTGCTTTAAAGGATTATTCTTTTAGCTATGCCAATAGTAATAAGCCGAGTTTATCAGCTATTAATCTAGTTCTAAACAAGGGAGAAACACTGGGGATTGTTGGAAAGACAGGGTCTGGTAAGACAACCTTGGTGCGTCAATTTTTGCGTCAATACCCAGTCGGTCAAGGACAGTTTCTGATTAATGGTCAGCATGTTTTAGATTACCAGCGTCGTTCTTTAGAAGAACATATTGGTTATGTGCCCCAGGAGCATGTCCTCTTTTCAAAAACGGTTTTTGAGAACATTGCTATGGGAAAAAAGGATGCGAGCTTAGAAGAAATTCTTTCAGCAATAGCAACGGCTTCTTTTACCGAGGATTTAAAAGGGTTGTCAAAGGGGCTAGAGACCAAAATTGGCGAGCGTGGCCTGTCTATTTCAGGTGGTCAAAAGCAACGAATTTCGATTGCTAGAGCCTTTTTGTCAGAACCAGACTTGTTAATTTTAGATGATTCCTTATCAGCTGTCGATGCTAAAACGGAAACTGAGATTATCAACCATATTCAAGAAGAAAGACAAGGTAAAACAACGATTATCGTCAGCCATCGTCTGTCTGCTATCCAACATGCTGATTGGGTTATTGTGATGGACCAAGGCAGTATTATTGAAGAAGGAAAACCAGATGATCTTCTTGCCCAAAAAGGTTGGTACTATGAACAATACCAACGGCAACAAGCACAGGAGGACTAAAATGCCCTTAATGAAACGTTTACTTAATGAAATCAAAGTGGCTAAAGGGACCTTTGCCACGGGAATCGGGCTATTGTTACTAGCTACGGCAATGGGCCAAATAGCCCCTTTGTTTCTGAAACAAATGATTGACCATTACTTAACCCCGCTTGCAAAGGGAAAATCCATTGTGGTGACTGGCTTTCAACAACTGGCCTGGTTTTACTTAGCTATGGTCATTGGATCAGCAATCTTACGCTATGTGTCTTATCGGAGTTTGGTTTATTCCTCTAATAAAGTGGTGACTCACTTAAGGAACCGAGCTTTTGATATCATGCAGCGCTTGCCGATTTCCTATTTTGACCATCAGCCTGCTGGGAAAATTGCCACAAGGATTGTGAATGATACTGAAACCTTACGCAATCAGTTCTACGACAATCTCTTGTCGCAAATTATTATTAGCTTCGCACAAATTATCTTTATTTATGGGGTTATGATTTATTTAGATCTGAGATCAGGTCTCTTGTTATTGCTGGTTATCCCCATTTTTTATGGCATACAAGTTTTGTATAAACGCTTGACGGATCAGCCTATGAAAGCTTTTTATAAGGCTAGGAGTGCTGTTAATACTCAAGTAAATGAAACCATGAATGGGGTCTCCATTATTCAGCTTTTTCATCAAGAAGATAGGACACTGTCAGAATTTAATCAGCAGATTGATCGGATGAAAAGAGCAGATGATAAGATTATTTTTGCAGATTCGGTGGCCTCTTGGACTCTTACAGAATTGGTCAAATATACCATAATTTCTGCCATCTTAGCTTTTATTGGCTATCAATTTTTACAAGGAAAACCAGGGATTACAGTAGGAAAACTTTTTATTTATTTAAACTATTTAACCCGCTTATTTGATTTGTTGGGGATGATGGTAAGGCAATTACCTAATATTCAACGCTCTCAGGCAACGGGTAGCCGTTTAATGGCTCTCTTAGATCAAGACCTTGAGGAGGACAACCCCAAGGAAATCCATGTAAGCAAAGGAGATGTCCACTTTGACCAAGTCTCCTTTGCTTACGAAGAAGGCAAAAATGTTCTGACGGACATCACGATAAAAGCTAACCAAGGAGAAACCATTGCCTTAGTTGGTCATACGGGTTCGGGAAAATCATCTATTATGAACCTTCTCTATCGTTTTTACACGCCTCAGTCGGGAACCATTACTGTTGACGGGCAGAACATACAAGATTATTCTAGGGAGAGTTTGCGGTCACAAATGGGGATTGTCTTGCAAGACCCTTATCTTTTTACAGGAACCATTACTTCAAATGTTACCATGGGAAATCAAGCTTATAGTGACCAAGATGTCATAGAGGCCTTAGAGAAAGTGGGAGCAGGTCCGATGATTGCTCGCTTAGAAAAGGGGATTCATGAACCAGTCTATGAAAAGGGAGCTTCTTATTCGAGTGGAGAACGCCAACTCATAGCCTTTGCGAGAACTTTGATTACCAATCCTAAAATCCTTATCCTTGATGAAGCCACCTCCCATATTGATACAGAAACAGAAGAGGTTATTCAGCGGGCTATGGACATTTTGAAAAAAGGGCGAACCACCTTTATCATTGCCCATCGTTTGTCAACCATTCAGTCTGCTAATAGCATCTTGGTTTTAGACAAGGGACGTATTGTGGAGCGTGGTAGCCATCAAGAATTATTGGCACAAGGTGGTATCTATGCGCAGCTTTCTAAATTACAAGAAACCGTTTAAGTATCCAGAAAACCATGTGTTAAAAATTCTGTTCAAACCGATTTCCTAAAGGAATAAGTCACAGGTTATGGTAAGTTGTCGTCTGCCTCGTGTCAGACGGCTTTTTAAGTGGCTTAATCAATGATGTTATCGATTTAGCTAAAAGGGAAACCATCTCTTAACGCATGCTTTTTTGAGTTCTGCCTGCTTTAAGGTGACGTTTTTCTACGGAAATTTTGCTATAATCAGTTTCTGAAAAAAGGTTAGAATCTTACCCGACTCCCTCAATTTATGGAGGGATTTGTCCCCTATTTACCCTTAGTGTTATAGACAGTTACTGATACCATTATTACTGAAAATCTGAAGTGTAAAAGAGACACTGGTTTTACCTTATGCGAATATTAATAACTGATAGATGCCAGCGCAAAGGACTTCCTCTGATCAGTGAATCGGCTTTAAAGGTCACCAAAGACAATATTGGCATTCGTATCATTCTCAGTGGTAATGGCTGAAAATCTCTGCCCATTCCTGTCCATAAGTGCCTAAGGAAAAGGATTAAAAATGGTATATCATCGCATTTTCTAAGGATTTAGTGTAAAATAGTAAGGTAAAAGTTTAGAAGAATTAGTAATGAAAAGATAAAAAATGAACGAAAACATTGGATATGGCAAGGCGCATAGCAAAATTATTTTAATGGGGGAACATGCTGTTGTGTATGGTTACCCAGCTATTGCTTTGCCTTTAACAGATATTGAAGTGGTTTGTCAGATTTTGCCAGCTGACAAGCCTCTGGTTTTTGATTTTTATGATACCTTATCAACAGCCATTTATGCTGCCTTGGATTATTTGCAGCGACTGCAAGAACCCATCGCTTATGAGATTGGTTCACAAGTGCCACAAAAGCGTGGCATGGGGTCTTCGGCAGCTGTTTCTATTGCAGCTATCAGAGCCGTTTTTTCTTATTGCCAAGAGCCTCTCTCGGATGATTTGTTGGAAATTTTAGTCAACAAGGCAGAGATCATTGCTCATACCAATCCTAGCGGTTTAGATGCCAAGACTTGCCTTAGTGACCATGCCATTAAATTTATCCGAAACATTGGCTTTGAAACTATCGAAATCGCCTTAAATGCTTACCTCGTCATTGCAGATACAGGGATTCACGGCCATACACGTGAGGCTGTTAATAAGGTAGCACAGTTTGAGGAAACGAATTTACCCTACCTGGCTAAACTAGGAGCTTTGACAGAAGCCGTTGAAAGAGCGATTAACCAAAAAAATAAGGTGGCCATCGGTCAGCTCATGACACAAGCACATTCTGCTTTAAAGGCTATTGGCGTTAGCATCGGCAAGGCTGACCAACTTGTGGAGGCTGCCCTAAGAGCAGGTGCTTTAGGTGCTAAAATGACAGGCGGTGGCTTGGGTGGCTGCATGATTGCTCTAGCAGATACCAAAGACATGGCCGAAAAAATCAGCCACAGATTAAAAGAAGAAGGAGCTGTAAACACGTGGATCCAAATGTTATAACCGTAACATCCTATGCTAATATTGCTATTATCAAATATTGGGGAAAAGAGAATCAAGCTAAAATGATTCCCTCGACCTCAAGTATTTCGTTGACTTTGGAAAACATGTTCACTACAACCAGCGTTTCTTTCTTACCAGATACGGCAACCAGTGACCAGTTTTACATTAATGGTGTCTTGCAAGATGAGGAAGAACACACCAAAATTTCTGCTATCATTGACCAGTTCCGTCAAACAGGCCAGCCTTTTGTAAAGGTCGAAACGCAAAATAATATGCCAACAGCCGCTGGTTTGTCATCAAGTTCCAGTGGCTTATCAGCCTTGGTTAAGGCCTGTGACCAATTATTTGACACCCAGCTAGATCAGAAAGCTTTAGCCCAAAAGGCTAAATTCGCCTCAGGGTCATCTTCCCGTTCTTTTTTTGGTCCAGTTGCTGCTTGGGACAAAGATAGTGGTGCTATTTACAAAGTTGAGACTGACTTGAAAATGGCCATGATCATGTTGGTCTTAAATGCTGCTAAAAAGCCAATTTCTAGTCGAGATGGCATGAAGTTATGCCGTGATACCTCAACCACATTTGACCAATGGGTGGAAGCGTCAGTCCTTGATTACCAGAACATGTTAACCTATCTCAAAGCCAATGATTTTGAAAAAGTTGGTCAGTTAGCAGAGGCTAATGCTCTGGCCATGCATGCAACGACAAGAACAGCTAATCCCGCTTTTTCTTATCTGACAGAAGAATCTTATCAAGCGATGGAAGCTGTTAAAAAGCTTCGTCAAGAAGGTTTTGCTTGCTATTTTACCATGGATGCAGGCCCAAATGTGAAAGTCCTATGTTTAGAAAAAAACCTCGCTCAGCTGGCAGAAAGACTTGGCAAGGATTACCGTATTATCGTTTCAAAAACAAAGGATTTACCAGATGTCTAATTATCGTGTGCAAACAGGTGGGAAGTTATATCTTACAGGCGAATATGCTATCTTAACACCAGGGCAAAAGGCCTTAATCCACTTTATTCCACTGATGATGATAGCAGAAATTAGCCCAGCAGCCTCTATTCAGCTAGCCTCAGATATGTTTGTCCATAAAGCGGACATGACACCTGATGTCTCTTATGCACTGATTCAAGCGACGGTTAAGACCTTTGCTGATTATCTAGATCAGTCGATTGACCAACTGGAGCCATTTTCCTTGGTCATAACAGGAAAACTCGAACAGGATGGCAAAAAATTTGGTATTGGTTCAAGTGGTAGTGTCACTCTCTTAACCTTAAAGGCTTTAGCGGCTTATTACCAGATTACTTTAAGTCCAGATTTACTCTTTAAGCTAGCTGCTTATACCTTGCTTAAACAAGGAGATAATGGGTCTATGGGGGATATTGCCTGTATCGCTTACCAGACTTTAGTAGCCTATACCTCCTTTGACCGAGAGCAGGTCAGTCACTGGCTGCAGACCATGCCCTTAAAAAAACTTCTAGCCAAAGATTGGGGATACCATATCCAAGTCATTCAACCAGCCCTGCCTTGTGATTTCTTGGTTGGTTGGACTAAAATACCTGCTATTTCAAGGCAGATGATTCAACAAGTGACAGCGAGCATCACCCCAGCCTTCTTAAGAACAAGTTACCAGTTAACGCAATCAGCTATGGTAGCCTTGCAAGGAGGTCATAAAGAAGAACTCAAGAAAAGTTTAGCAGAGGCAAGTCATCTCCTAAAAGAGCTTCATCCAGCTATCTACCACCCTAAGCTAATAACCTTGGTGGCTGCCTGTCAGGATCAAGATGCTGTTGCTAAATCTTCAGGTTCTGGTGGTGGAGACTGTGGCATCGCTCTTGCCTTTGAACAGAAAGACAGAGATACCCTTATTTCCAAATGGCAAGAAGCTGATATTGTATTACTTTATCAAGAAAGGTGGGGAGAGAATGACCAATCGTAAAGATGATCACATCAAACATGCCCTCAAGTACCAATCGCCTTATAATGCTTTTGATGATATGGAACTCATACACCATTCCTTACCTAGCTATGATTTGACAGATATTGATCTCAGTACCCATTTTGCCGGACAAGACTTTGACTTTCCCTTTTACATCAATGCCATGACAGGAGGAAGTCAAAAAGGCAAAGCTGTTAATGAAAAATTGGCCAAAGTAGCAGCAGCAACAGGTATTGTCATGGTGACAGGATCTTATAGCGCTGCTTTAAAAAATCCTAACGACGATTCTTACCGTTTACATGAGGTGGCAGATAATTTGAAACTAGCCACAAATATTGGTCTAGATAAGCCTGTGGCATTAGGACAACAAACAGTTCAAGAAATGAAGCCCCTCTTTTTACAGGTTCATGTGAACCTGATGCAAGAATTGTTAATGCCAGAGGGTGAGCGAATATTTCATACCTGGAAAAAACACCTCGCTGAATATGCTAGTCAAATACCAGTTCCCGTTATTCTTAAAGAAGTTGGTTTTGGTATGGATGTCAATAGTATCAAGCTAGCACATGAACTAGGTATTCAAACCTTTGATATTTCAGGAAGAGGAGGAACTTCCTTTGCCTATATTGAAAATCAAAGAGGAGGAGACCGCTCTTACTTAAACGACTGGGGACAAACCACGGTTCAGTGCTTATTGAATGCACAAGAACTGATGGACCAAGTGGAAATCTTAGCTTCGGGTGGTGTTAGACAGCCCTTGGACATGATTAAATGTTTTGTCTTAGGAGCGCGTGCAGTTGGACTCTCTCGCACCATTTTAGAGTTGGTTGAAAAGTACCCAATCGAGCGCGTAATCGACATCGTTAACGGTTGGAAAGAAGATCTTAAACTCATCATGTGTGCCCTAGACTGCCCAACGATTAAAGACTTACGCCAAGTCGATTACCTCCTTTACGGTCGCTTATACCAAGCTAATCATTAAAAAACCACCTCTTAATCTTGTGATGATTAAGAGGTGGTTTGCTGTAAAAGCCTTAATAACAACCAAAAACAAGTATTTAAAAATAAGGAGAAAGAGATAATTTCCAAAGTTCAAAGCTTTCTTAATGTAGACATAAAGTTAAGTGGGCACGAAGAAAATAATTATGCCAGGAAAAAGCTTTGATAAGACATTTAAATTATCTGTTGTGAAACTCATTATTGAAGAAGGGTGATCTGTAAAACTGGTTAGCTCAACTTTAAGCATTCATCTAAATAGTCTTTATCGTTGGGTTCAAGAATATGAAAAATAGGGAGAAAGTGTGTTCCCAGAACATGGGAGCGCGCTTCGTCATGCTCAATTCGAGATAAAAAACTTGAAAAAGAGAACAAGATGCTACAGGAGGAATTAGTTCTTCTAAAAAAGTTTCAGGTCTTCTTGAAGCCAAATCGGAAATAAAGTTTCGGTGTCTGAAGAAAAATAGCGCTAGCCTAACCATTCATCAGGCTTATCAAACTTTTCAAGCGTCCCGCTCAGGCCTCTATGTTCATAGAAAATGACTTTAATCATTTCCTTCAAGGTCTCGTTCTCAATCTGTCTTGAAAATCGGCGACGCTTTAAATAAGCATAGAGAGCGTTACGGAAGTGTACGAATTACTCAGGAACTTTGTAGACGTGGCATTCATGTCAATCATAAGAGCGTATCGGTAGACTCCTTCATGAGCTTTGTCTCTATGCTAAAGGAAGTCGAATACTATAAATACTATAACCGTCGGCCTTCTTCATTGACACGACCAAACTTGATTAATCAGTGTTTTCAAATAAAGGGTAAACATGAAATCTGGTATTGTTAGATTTTTGTCTAACGATAGGAAGCAGGTCACTGCTTGTTTGGGAGGGCTGAGACTTTTGCTTTGAAAAAGTAACTTATTTTTGACCAGATAGGTTTTATCATTGCCTTAGTTTTTTTAAGTACATGTCAGCTTTTTCAAGATTCATAGGTTTGTCTGTCAACAAGGATTTGATCAAAGGCATCATTTCTTCTTCCTTGGCCCCTGCTAAAAGAGCCAGCGATTTGGCGTGAAGTTTCATGTGGCCAGCTTGTATTCCTGAGGAGGTTAGGGCTTTCAACGCCGCAAAATTTTGAGCCAAACCAACGCAAGCAATGACCTGTGCCAAGGTTTTAGCATCTGGTTGATTGAGAAGGTCATGGGCAAGCGCCACAGTAGGATTAAGACCGATGGATCCTCCTTTACTGGCAATGGGCATAGGGAGAGTCATGTGACCAAGAAGAACTTGCTTATCTTGATCAAATTGCCACTGAGTAAGTCCTTGATAAGAACCATTCCTTGCGGCATAAGCATGGGCCCCTGCTTCAATAGCCCGCCAGTCATTTCCTGTTGCCATCACCACCGCATCAATACCGTTAAAAATCCCTTTATTATGGGTGGTAGCGCGGTAGGGGTCCACTTGAGCCAGTTGACTTGCTAAGGCCATTTTTTTGGCTAATTGCTGGGCTTCTGCCTTGTCACGGCTCAAAAAGCGAATATCAACTTGACAACTAGCTGTCACTAGGGACTCCGTTGCGTAATTAGACAGGATAGCCATCAAACTGTGACCTTTGGACAGTGCCTCTAGGTCGGGGACTAGGGCTTCCATCATGGTATTGACCATATTGGCTCCCATAGCTTCTTGAGTATCTACTGTTAGATAGAAAATAAGAAAAGTTCCCTTTTCTTCCAGACGAATTTCTCTAGCTCCACCCCCTCTTTTAACAATAGACGGGTAAGCCTCATTCGCCATGGCAATTAGGTCTTCTGACTTGGCGAGAATAGCTGTCTTAGCCATATCCATATCATGGATACCATACAAGGCAACTTGCCCAATCATTTGTCGATTGAGGACTTCTGCCTTAAAGCCACCTGAACGTTTAATGAGTTTAGCAGCAAAGGAAGCAGCAGCCACCACCGAGGGTTCTTCTGTTACAAATGGTACTTGATAAGTCACCTCATTGATTAGAAAATCTGGTGCAATGCTAAAGGGTAAAGCAAATCGCCCTAACACATTTTCTGTTAAGTGATTGGCCGTTTCAATGGGTAAGAGCTTGTCTGCTTTCAATTGCTTGAGGTGCTTAGGGCTGAGGAGTTTAAAGTGATCGATAAGTTGCAGTCGTTCTTCAAAAGTTTTCTTTGAAAAACCTGCCCAGTTAAGATTAGTTTTTGTCATTGATTTGATAGAGTCGTTGATTATCTTTGATTTCCGTTAAGGCAAATTTGCCAGTTAAGTAAGTTTTAAAATGAGTATTGCCATCTTTATCTAGTTGGGGTTCTTCGTAGAAAAGTTCTTCGTATTTGGCAACTGAAATGCGTTGGCGTTGGTCTAAAATTGCCTGACGATTAGTCATTAACATCTTGTCGTAGCCCGCTACTAATTGCCCTGAAAAAATTTCACTAACTGCTCCAGAGCCATAACTAAAGAGACCAATTTTATCACCTGCTTGTAAAGCGTTGCTATTTTCAAGAAGTGATAAGAGACCTAAATAAAGAGAGCCTGTGTAGATATTGCCAATTTGCTTGCTGTACACAATAGACGCTTGGAAGGCTTCCAATAAACGCTCTCTGTGGTCAACAGGCAAGGAATCGTCCATCATTTTATTGAGTCCTTTTAAGGCCAATTTCGGGAAAGGAAGATGGAAACAAAAGGCAGCAAAGTCAGTTAATTGAGCAGCTTCTTTTTCTTGGTAAGCTTGCCAAGTGGTTTTCAAAGAATCTAAATATTGCTTGGTAGAATAAATTCCATTAACAAAAGGTGTTGAACTATAATTGGGCCGCCAAAAGTCCATAATATCACGGGTTTGAGCCATGTTGTCATTATTTAATTTAAGAATACGGGGATTGGCGGTGACTAGGAGGGCTATGCTTCCAGCACCTTGTGTGGCTTCGCCAGCAGAATCAATCCCGTATTTGGCAATATCACTAGCAATAATAAGGACACGCGATTCTGGTTTGGCAGCGACATGCAATTTAGCATAATCTAGGGCAGCTGTTGCGCTATAACAAGCCTCTTTTACCTCAAAAGAACGTGCAAAAGGCTGAATGCCCATCAAATGGTGAACATAAATAGCAGCAGCTTTGGATTGATCAACACTTGTTTCTGTTGCTAAAATAACCATATCAATGTTAGCCTTGTCTTCATCAGTTAAGATTTGGTCAGCTGCAGAAGCAGCTAAGGTGATAATATCTTCTGTGATTGGCGTTACACTGAAAGCTTCAATCAGTAATCCCTGACTAAATTTTGCGGGATCTGTTTGACGAGCAAGAGCCAAGTCTTCCAATTTTAAGACATATTGACTGGTCGCAAAACCAATCTTATCAATTCCGATTTTCATAGTTGTCCTTCTTTATATCCATTTTTGTGATCTTATCCATTTTATCACATTTTATACCAAAACTAGTCTGATAAAGTTATTAGTTTTATCTTTCAAATCAAAAACCACTCATCTTGCCTATAGTAGGTGCTTTGATTTTTTCTTCTGGTGTTTTTTAAGAAAATTAGTTAGAATAGTGTGAAGTGTGGTTACAGAAAGGGATTTGAGATGACAAAAGCAGACCAGATTTTTAAAGCTAATATTCAAAAAATTATGGACGAAGGTGTCTTTAGTGAGCAAGCACGTCCCAAGTACAAAGATGGCCGCACGGCTAATTCTAAATACATCACAGGGGTCTTTGCAGAGTATGATTTAGCTAAGGGAGAATTTCCCATTACAACTTTACGTCCAATCCCCATCAAGTCAGCGATTAAAGAATTATTGTGGATTTATCAAGATCAGTCCAACAGTCTGGACGTTTTGGAAAATAAATACAATGTTCATTATTGGAACGAATGGGAGGTTGGCCAAACACGTACAATCGGACAGCGTTACGGTGCTGTGGTTAAAAAGCATGATATTATTTCAAAAATATTAGACCAGTTGGCAGAAAACCCTTGGAACCGTCGTAATGTTATTTCCCTTTGGGATTATGAAGCTTTTAAAGAGACTGAAGGGCTATTGCCATGTGCTTTTCAAACCATGTTTGATGTCAGACGTGTCGATGGTGACCTTTATTTAGATGCTACCTTGACCCAACGCTCTAATGATATGTTGGTTGCCCATCATATCAATGCCATGCAGTACGTTGCCTTACAGATGATGATTGCTAAACATTTTGGTTGGAAAGTTGGCAAATTCTTTTACTTTGTCAATAATTTGCATATTTATGACAACCAGTTTTCTCAAGCCCAGGAATTGTTAGAGCGCCAACCGACAGACTGTCAGCCTAAGCTTGTTCTAAATGTTCCAGATGGTACTAATTTCTTTGAAATAAGGCCAGAAGACTTTGAGTTGCAAAATTATGAACCTGTCAAGCCACAGTTGCGTTTTGACTTGGCCATCTAAGGATAATTTGGATTTTTTGTGAGCATTTTATCACGAAATTTGATAAAATAAGTAAAGTTCAAGGTAAAGGTAAAAACAAATGACAAAGGAAATAATTGCGATTTGGGCAGAAGATGAAGCAGGTCTTATTGGAGTTGATGGTAAGTTACCATGGCATTTACCAAGAGAATTACAGCATTTTAAAGAAACCACCCTGCATCAGGCTATTTTAATGGGGCGCGTGACCTTTGACGGCATGAACCGCAGGCTGCTTCCTAATCGTCAAACCCTTGTCATGACAAGAGACGTGACCTATCAAGTGGACGGGGTTGTGACAATGACCAGTGTCGAAAAAGTATTGGATTGGTACCATTCCCAAGAAAAGACACTATATATTATTGGCGGAAGCAAGGTTTTAGAAGCTTTTGATGGCTACTATAATTGTGTGATTAAAACAGTTGTTCACCATCAGTTTGAAGGGGATACCTATCGACCCAACCTAGATTTAAGACACTTTGTTGAAGAAAGTCAAACTTTTTATCCTAAGGATGAAAAAAATCCTTATGATTTTACCGTCACTGTCTTGAAACATCAATAGTATAGGGAGAAGATAGGCAATGCAGCGTAGTATTTTTGGAGTATTTACGGCCTTTTTGTGCGCGATTTGTGTTCTATGTGCTATTCCAGCCTTTAGGAAAAATCGTTATGGCTTAGGAATCCTTTTCTTGTTAAATGCTTTCACTAATCTGGTTAATAGTATCCATGCTTTTTATGGCACTTTGTTTTAAAGAAAAGAAATAAGAGTAGTGATTGATTGAATTGGGGAACTTGTCGTGACTGATGAGGCTGTCATGGAGAAATCGGCCTTTTTGAAAGCGATGTGAGCACATTAGCTCGTAAGAAAACGCGGAAATGATAAGAGAAAGTAAGAGAGAGTTATAGGAAATGGCAGGAAATCGTACTAACGATATTAAGGTATATTGTTCATTTTGTGGCAAAAGCCAAGATGAAGTCAAAAAAATCATTGCAGGGAACAACGTTTTTATTTGTAATGAATGTGTAGCCCTATCACAAGAAATTATCAAAGAAGAATTGGCAGAAGAAGTACTGGCTGATTTAACAGAGGTTCCAAAACCAAAAGAACTTCTTAATATTTTAAACCAATACGTGGTTGGTCAAGACCGTGCCAAACGGGCCTTAGCAGTTGCAGTCTATAATCATTACAAGCGTGTTTCATTTGCTGAAAGCCGTGATGACGAAGATGTTGATTTGCAAAAATCAAATATTTTAATGATTGGCCCAACAGGCTCTGGAAAGACGTTTTTGGCACAGACATTGGCTAAGAGTTTAAATGTGCCTTTTGCTATTGCAGATGCTACCTCCTTAACAGAAGCTGGATATGTGGGAGAGGACGTTGAAAATATCCTTCTCAAACTGATTCAAGCAGCGGATTATAATGTGGAGCGAGCAGAGCGTGGCATCATTTATGTTGATGAAATTGATAAGATTGCTAAAAAAGGTGAGAATGTGTCCATCACACGAGATGTGTCAGGCGAGGGAGTACAACAGGCTCTGTTAAAAATTATTGAAGGTACTGTTGCGAGTGTTCCTCCTCAAGGTGGGCGAAAGCACCCTAATCAGGAAATGATTCAAATTGATACAAAAAATATCTTATTCATTGTTGGTGGGGCATTTGATGGCATTGAGGAGATTGTTAAACAGCGTCTAGGGGAAAAAATCATTGGTTTTGGTCAAAACAGCCGTAAAATTGATGATAATGCTTCTTACATGCAAGAAATTATATCAGAAGATATCCAAAAATTTGGTCTTATTCCTGAATTTATTGGCCGTTTACCAGTTGTGGCAGCCCTTGAACAGCTTAACACCTCAGACTTGATCCAAATATTAACAGAGCCAAGAAATGCTCTTGTTAAACAATACCAAGCCTTGTTATCTTATGATGGTGTTGAATTAGAATTTGAGAAGGGTGCCCTTGAAGCCATTGCAAGTAAAGCGATTGAACGCAAAACAGGAGCACGTGGTCTCCGTTCTATCATTGAAGAAACCATGTTGGACATTATGTTTGAAGTGCCAAGTCAAGAAGATGTGACTAAAGTTCGTATCACCAAGGCTGCAGTTGAAGGTAAGGCAAAACCCGTTTTAGAAACAGCATAAGGAGACACCATGGCTGAAGAACAAGTTCTAAACACACATAATGCCTCGATTTTACTGAGTGCTACCAATAAATCCCACTACCCCCAAGATGACCTACCAGAAATTGCTTTAGCTGGACGTTCTAATGTTGGCAAGTCTAGTTTTATTAATACCATACTGGGTCGCAAAAATTTGGCGAGAACCTCAAGTAAACCAGGAAAAACACAATTATTAAATTTCTTCAATATTGATGATAAGCTTCGCTTTGTCGATGTTCCTGGCTATGGTTATGCCAAGGTCTCCAAAAGTGAACGAGCCAAATGGGGAAAGATGATTGAAGAATACTTAACCTGCAGAGATAATCTGCGTGCAGTTGTGAGTTTGGTTGATTTGCGTCATGCCCCTTCAAAAGAAGATATTCAGATGTATGACTTTTTGAAGTACTATGACATTCCTGCTATTATTGTTGCAACCAAAGCAGATAAGATTCCTCGTGGCAAATGGAACAAGCATGAGTCGATGGTTAAAAAGGCTTTGAATTTTGATAAAGAAGATACCTTTATCATTTTTTCAGCGGTTGACCGGATTGGTATTGATGACTCATGGGATGCTATTTTAGCACACCTATAAAGGAGTAGATGACTTGTTATCTATGAAAGCATTCTCAGCGGAGAGTGTTTTTCTTCTCAGCAATAGTGAGAACTTGCTGAGAAATTTTCCAAAGTTACTTGATGCCCTCTTGAGGACATGCTAGTATTTTTACATTAAGGAGATAAGTCATGACACAAGTAGCCGTAGGGCAGCCTAAAAGGAAGTCATTGTTATGGGACCAATGCAATGCCCTTTTTGTATTTATCCTTTTTCTCATCTTACTTGTTGTATTATTTGCAATCAGGTACCGCAATAGCTCTATTGAGGGCACCTGGAAGACAACCAGTATTGATCAAAAATTAGGAGATGATTTTGCAAAACGACTTACAGGCCTGCATCAAAGTCCCTTGATTGATGATAGTTTGTTAACATCATCTGAGATGATTTTAAAGGTTAAAGATAATAAGATTCACTTAAGTTTTCGCGTTCAGGTCGAAAAAGATGCCTTTGCAAAGCGATTGGCCTCCTACCATCAGCATGAATTACTAAGAACATTAAAAGAAAACCATTTAGTGATTGGTGATTTGAGTCCAGAAGAACGCCAGATTGTTGAAAGTAGCATGCCTGCCGACCATGAATTAGAATTGATTTTAGATCAGGCTTTTGAAAAATTGGCCTCTAATATTGGAGGTGATTACAATCATGAAACAGGGAGTTTATCGGCTGTCGTGATTAAAGGAAGGGTTAACAGAATCTTACATACGATTGATATTGAAGAACTCTCTACAGGACATACCTATCTTTCTAAGGGGATAACAAAGCCTAATGGGCATTTTGACTACACCCGCTTTGGCAAGAAACTTGAGTTATTAGGTGATGAAAAAATTATTTTTAAAAAGGTAACCAAAAAGAGCGCATCTAGCACTTAACTTAGTAGCTAGATAGGCTCTTTTTTAGTGGACAGTTAAGAAAAAAGAGAGATTTTCAGAGCTATTAAAAAAGGCGCAAGTTGTCAAGTCAAGTGCAACCAGTTCATAGATAACTAGAGTTCCAGAGGTTAAGCTGTTCGGGATAGCTCAAACAGGAATTTTGAGGATTGGTATTGAAGAAGTCGTTTTGGGCGCTCATTGATGGCAGTAATATAATTGTCAAGTTCTTCAGAGGTTAGTGGATTAAGTGAGACTCCTTTAGGGACCTATTCTCTGAGGAGGCCATTGAAGTTCTCGTTTGTCCCTCTCTCATGCGAAGAATAGGGATGTGCAAAGTAAACGTCGACAGCCTCTACGTTTGAGAGTAAACTAAACCCAGAACCATTATCTGCTGTGATGGAGGCAATAGGGTACTGACTGATGAGATGCCTGACAGCACGGTTAATGGTTTGGGACCGCTTGTCTTTTAGCTTAACTCCTAGTGCATAGCGTGTCTGGCGCTCTACCAAAGTCAATATAACAGCTTCACCTTTGGTTTTCTTGCCAAGAACCAAATCAATCTCCCAATGCCCAAATTCAGAACGATCATTGTTATATTCTGGACATTCTTCGATAACTTTACCTAAAGTCTTCTTATTTGTCTTTGTGACTTTCTTAGAACGTTTTCTGATACGAACCATCTTAGGCAAATCGATTGGTTTACTAGCTAACAGCCCCTCTTTGATATAGCGATAAATCGTTTTGGTAGAGGGACGACTTCTGTTAGCCGTCAAGGCAGATTCTAATTGTTCAACGAACCTAGCGGAGCAGTCATTCAACTTGAGATAAGAACTCTTTTGACGATTGGTTTCATAGACAGGCTACCCACTATCAGTGAAATAGGCCTTGAAGAAGGTTTGCTTTCCATGCTAATCTTTTACCTGATCTACTGAACCAGGTTTTATTTCTCGGCAGATTGTAGAATGGTGACGACCCAGGAGTCGAGCAATCTCAACAGGTTTCTTTCCCATGTTAAGATAAGCAGCAATTTCACCCCGTTCTGTGGCTGAAAGATGAGAATAGGAGGATTTTCTTGTAGAATTAATGTTGGACATGTTTATCTGCTTTCCATACTGAATTGGGGAATTCTAGTATATCAGACGAACATGTCTTTTTTGTTGCACTTTATTTTACAACGTGGGCTATTAAAAATTAAATTATATGAAAATTTCCTAATAATTGATTTTTAACCCGTGGTGCTAGATAATTTCAAAATATCTCAAATGATAGGCTAGTACAATTTGCTCAAGTCGTAACTGCAGTCCTGCTAAACCTCTAGTCAGTGTGTGTTCCACATTAAAAAGAGCATAAAGCTCTGAGAAGCGTGTCTCAATGGTTCGTCTCATAGCCATCAGTTGCCAATGATTATGTTGGTTAGCTCCTGCCATGTTTTGACGTAAAGGAATCCATAGATGATAGCCTTTTTGACCCAAATAGTCTTTAAGGTCTCTACTAAGATAGCCTAAATCAGCTAAAATATAAAGTTGTCGGCAATTTTCGAGTAAGTCATCAACTGCTCTAATATCGTGAACAGAGGCTGGTGTCACAACATAATTCAGAATATAGCCTGATAAAGTGACCAGCATATGTACTTTGAAGCCGTAGAACCAAAGATGTTTAGAAGCATTGTAACCAATGTCTGCCAAGCCATTAAAAATACGTGTTCTATAGTTACGGACAGATTGACAAAGTGGTAAGGGGAAACTGTCTATGATAACAATGGCATCAGGAGAAATATGAGCAGTCATAGCTTGTCTGATGACTTGAACTAGCCAAATCAACTGTCTTGCTCGTCGGTTAAAACGGCTTCGTTCAAGTAATCTTCCACAAGGAAACAGTTGGCAGATACGATAGAAATGCCGTTGGGACCTTATCCTTAGTTCAGCTTGCAAGAGAAGCAAGACTAAGAGTGATTCATCTGAAACTTTAAATATGTTAACATTACGACGAAGCTTGAAGGCATCAGGACAATAGTCTTGATAAAATTTAGAGCAAATTTGAAAATTCTTTCCCACAGTCAAATGTGATGGACTTGAAGAGGTGCTTTGGAAATCAAGTCAGCTACTGATGAATGGAGTGCTCATTGTCACTGGCTTTACGTCCATTGGTTTGAAGCGTGATAATGGTTTTGGACAAGCGTTCCACCAAAGTGATGACAGCCGTTTTCTGCCCCTTTCCGACAATAGTCTCCCCCTTTTAAATGACCGAATTCAGTCTTAAACTCAGGATAAGACTCAGCTTGCTCATGTAAATCCCGTCGAAAAGTTTGTTTTCTTCGTTTCTCTGAGTAACCATTTAGTTTCCGATGGCCTTTCCAAGGCATTTCTTCTGGTTTGAATACACCACGTTCCACCAAACGATATAAGGTTTTCATAGAGTAAGAGATGCAATCGGGAGAGGTGCCTTTGATGACAACCAAGTTCCAATCTTGCGTCAAGTAGTCTTGGATGAAGGTCTTTTCATCGTCAGAAAGCACAGCCTGACGACGTCCACAGCGAGCCTTGTTCGCCTTATAGTAATGATAGCACTCAGTTGGCTGAATGCCCTTGTTTGAGGAAAGTCACTACCTTATGAATGGTTTGACGGCTTCGCTTAAGTGATTGCGCAATTTCGAGGACAGAAGTATCTTTCTCAACAGATGCCTCTATCATTACGAGCTCATTTGTGGTAAGATGGGCATGGGTCATTTATGTTACTTCCTTTCAGACAAATGTGGTGTTTATCTGAGCCTAACATAGATGGCTTTTTCTGTCTAATTTAATTTTACAAATTGGGCACATAAAAAATTGTAAGGCGACAGAACAAAGGAGAAAAGAAGGTTTCATGCGTTTGTCGTGCTGGGATAAGAAGGGAAGTTGATTCTATAGGTTTTTTGGCGTATAATGGAGCTATGAAAAGGACTGTTTAAGACTAAAGTCTAGCTAAGACAAATAGTGCGATTACGAAAAATTGTGGACGAAAATAGTCTACGAGGTTTTAGAGCTATGTTGTTTTGAATGGTCCCAAAACGGTCTGTGAATTTAAAAACGCAAGGACAGCGTTTTAGAGCTATGTTGTTTTGAATGGTCCCAAAACGATAGCAGTACCGCTGACAACATTGTTGGCGTTTTAGAGCTATGTTGTTTTGAATGGTCCCAAAACTCAAAAATTTTGATGTAATCATCGACAAGCGTTTTAGAGCTATGTTGTTTTGAATGGTCCCAAAACGTATCCATCTTTTTTAATGGATATATATAAGTTTTAGAGCTATGTTGTTTTGAATGGTCCCAAAACTAGAAGAAAGAAAGATGTCAATGAGTGAATGTTTTAGAGCTATGTTGTTTTGAATGGTCCCAAAACGACTACAGGTTTTGTAGCGCTAGGGCTAGAGTTTTAGAGCTATGTTGTTTTGAATGGTCCCAAAACTTGACAATCAATGAATAGGTTACACTAAACTAGACAGTCTTATAAAGTGTTCTACACTAAAGAAAATAGGAGAATATTATGTCTAGAAAAATACGTCGCCACTTCGCCGACGACTTTAAGCAACAAATCGTTGACCTTCACAATGCAGGGATGAAACGAAGTGAGCTTATCAAAGAATATGAGTTAACCCCATCAACCTTCGATAAGTGGGTACGTCAGGCAAAAACAACTGGTTCCTTTAAAACTATTGATAATCTTACAGATGAGCAGCGTGAGCTGATGGAACTCCGAAAGCGTAATAAAGAACTCGAAATGCAGCTAGATATCCTAAAGCAAGCGGCGGTGATTATGGCACGAAAAGAGAAGTAATCACTGCTAACAAAGACAAATATAGTATTTCAGCCATGTGTCGGTGGTTGGGTATTCCTCGTTCTAGCTATTACTACAAAGCTGTGGAATCCGTATCTGATACCGAGCTTGAAGAAAAAATCAAAGCTATTTTTCTCGAAAGTAAGGCCAGATACGGGGCTAGGAAAATCAAGAAATGTTTGAAAAATGAAGGCATCCAGCTGTCTCGTCGTCGGATTCGTCGCATCATGCACAGACTCAACTTAGTATCCGTTTACCAGAAAGCAGCCTTCAAGCCATATTCAAAAGGGAAGAATGAGGCAGCTATTCCTAATCACTTAGCCAGACAATTTCATCAAGAAAAGCCTCTAAAAGCTTTAGTGTCAGACTTAACCTACGTTCGTGTCGGTAATGGTTGGGCTTATGTTTGCTTGATTATTGACCTCTTCAATCGTGAAATCATCGGTCTGTCAGTTGGTTGGCACAAGACCCCCGAATTGGTCAAACAAGCGATTCAGAGCATCCCTTACGCTCTGACCAAAGTCAAGATATTCCAGTCAGATCGTGGGAAGGAGTTTGATAATACTTTGATTGATGACATGTTGGAGGCCTTCGGAATCACCCGCTCTCTTAGTCAAGCAGGTTGTCCTTACGACAATGCCGTTGCTGAAAGTACCTATCGTGCTTTCAAAATGGAATTTGTCCACCAGGAAACTTTCCAGACGCTAGAAGAATTGGCCCTCAAAACTAAGGACTATGTCCACTGGTGGAATCACCACCGCATTCACAGCTGCCTCAACTACCAAACACCGATGACCAAACGTTTAGTCGTTTAGAAAAAGCACTTTATAAAATCTGTACAGAAAAGTGTTGCCTTTTCACAATTTACCTTTGTACTTCCGAAGTTTTAGAGCTATGTTGTTTTGAATGGTCCCAAAACTCAATATTTTTTTCAATGGTAAGATCATTCGTTTTAGAGCTATGTTGTTTTGAATGGTCCCAAAACCGAGCGGGGCCACCGACCTGAAGGCTATCCGTTTTAGAGCTATGTTGTTTTGAATGGTCCCAAAACTCACACTCAAAGTTTACGCTCATCAGATAGAGTTTTAGAGCTATGTTGTTTTGAATGGTCCCAAAACAGATAATACCGCTTGTTGTTGATCTTCGCTTCTTTCTATTAAAATGTTTTCATGTTATAATAGTCAAAAGGAGAAAGAGAGTGGAGCGATGGAACAAACATTTTTTATGATTAAGCCTGATGGGGTGAAACGAGGGTTAGTTGGGGAGATTTTGCGACGTATTGAGCGGCGAGGGTTTACATTTGAACGCTTGGAGTTGCGGCAAGCTAGCTCGGAACTCTTGGTTAAGCATTATGAGGCCTTGGTTGCGAAGCCATTTTATCCTGAGTTGGAAGCTTACATGACCAGTGGCCCTGTTTTAATTGGGGTACTTTCTGGGAATCGGGTGGTTTCGTCTTGGCGAACCATGATGGGGGTAACTAATCCCAAAGATGCTCTTCCTGGCACTATTCGAGGTGATTTTGCTCAGGCTCCTGGTGATGATGGTGGCATTTTTAACGTGGTTCATGGGTCTGATTCTCTAGATTCTGCTAAGCGTGAGATTGCCCTTTGGTTTAACCAAGATAAATTTGAGAGCTCTGCTAGTCTTTCACAAGATAATCAGTAAGAAAAGATAGGCAAAGGCTTGTCTTTTTTGCTATAATAGAGGGAAAGACTAAATGTATAGGAAAATAGAATGAACAGTCAAGATTTAAAGAAACGTCAGGAGAAGATTCGTAATTTCTCCATTATTGCACATATTGACCATGGCAAATCTACTCTCGCTGATCGCATTTTGGAAAAGACAGAAACTGTTTCCTCTCGTGAAATGCAGGCCCAGTTATTGGACTCTATGGATTTGGAGCGCGAGCGTGGGATTACCATCAAGTTAAACGCCATTGAGCTTAACTATACAGCTAAGGATGGGCAAACTTACATTTTCCATCTTATTGACACCCCTGGACATGTGGACTTTACTTATGAGGTATCTCGTTCGTTGGCAGCTTGCGAGGGAGCGATTCTGGTGGTTGATGCGGCGCAGGGAATTGAAGCGCAGACATTGGCCAATGTTTACCTAGCCCTCGACAATGATTTGGAAATTTTACCTGTTATCAATAAAATTGACTTGCCTGCTGCTGATCCTGAACGGGTTCGCCATGAAGTGGAAGATGTGATTGGGCTTGATGCTTCTGAGGCTGTTCTGGCATCGGCCAAGGCTGGTATTGGGATCGAAGAGATTCTTGAGCAAATTGTTGAAAAGGTTCCTGCCCCTACTGGTGATGTGGATGCGCCTTTGCAAGCCTTGATTTTTGACTCTGTTTACGATGCTTACCGAGGAGTTATCCTACAAGTGCGGATTGTGAATGGTATTGTTAAGCCTGGTGATAAAATCCAAATGATGTCTAATGGAAAAACCTTTGATGTCACAGAGGTTGGCATTTTCACCCCTAAGGCAGTTGGACGAGATTTCCTTGCAACGGGAGATGTTGGTTATGTTGCGGCCTCCATTAAAACGGTAGCGGATACTCGTGTGGGTGATACGGTGACTTTAGCTAATAACCCCGCTAAGGAAGCCTTGCATGGCTACAAACAAATGAATCCAATGGTCTTTGCAGGGATTTATCCGATCGAATCAAATAAATACAATGACTTGCGTGAAGCGCTTGAAAAATTACAGCTTAATGATGCCAGTTTACAGTTTGAACCAGAAACGTCACAGGCACTTGGCTTTGGTTTCCGGTGTGGTTTCTTGGGCTTGCTTCATATGGACGTGATTCAAGAACGTTTGGAGCGTGAGTTTAACATTGATTTAATCATGACGGCACCGTCCGTGGTGTATCACGTTCACACAACTGATGGGGACATGATTGAAGTGTCTAATCCCTCAGAATTTCCTAATCCAACGCGGGTAGCTTCTATTGAAGAACCTTATGTTAAAGCGCAAATCATGGTGCCACAAGAGTTCGTTGGGGCTGTTATGGAATTATCGCAGCGCAAGCGTGGTGATTTTGTGACGATGGATTACATTGATGATAACCGTGTCAATGTGATTTACCAAATTCCGCTGGCTGAAATTGTGTTTGATTTCTTTGATAAATTGAAATCATCTACACGGGGCTATGCTAGCTTTGATTATGAAATTTCAGAATACCGCAAGTCACAACTGGTCAAAATGGATATTCTTCTGAATGGGGATAAAGTTGATGCGCTCAGCTTTATTGTCCATAAAGAATTCGCTTATGAACGCGGGAAAATTATTGTTGAGAAATTGAAAAAAATTATTCCACGTCAGCAATTTGAAGTGCCTATTCAAGCAGCTATCGGTCAAAAAATTGTTGCTCGTTCAGATATTAAGGCCCTGCGTAAAAACGTTTTGGCTAAGTGCTACGGTGGTGACGTGTCTCGTAAGCGTAAATTGCTCGAAAAACAAAAAGCTGGTAAAAAACGCATGAAATCGATTGGTTCGGTAGAAGTCCCTCAAGAAGCTTTCTTGAGTGTTCTCTCAATGGATGACGATGCCAAAAAATAATGATTTTTGGAAAAAGTCAGATGGTTTATCTGGCTTTTTTGGTCAATTGTGGCTGTGCCAGGCAAGATAGGTTGTCAGTCAGAGCATTGTATGACACATTCTAAACAAATGGTTCAAAAGATTGTCGTTTTTTTGGTAGAATGAAAGCATTAACACACCTGAAAGGAGTTTGTCATGGAGACAAAAGATGATTTGAAAAAACGGATTGGTGACCTTTCTTATGAGGTGACCCAACATGCGGCGACAGAACGTCCTTTTACAGGAAAATATGATGACTTTTTTGAGAAAGGCATTTATGTCGATATTGTCAGTGGCGAGGTCTTGTTTTCATCACTGGATAAATTTAATTCGGGCTGTGGTTGGCCTGCCTTTTCAAAACCTATTGACAACCGTATGGTGACAAACCACGATGACTCTTCTTATGGGATGAGACGGGTTGAAGTCAAAAGTCGAGAAGCGGGATCGCATTTGGGGCATGTCTTTAGTGACGGCCCTCAAGAAGCTGGAGGCCTACGTTACTGTATCAATTCAGCAGCCCTTAAATTCATTCCTTATGACCAGATGGACAAAGAAGGCTATGCCCAATGGCTCACATTGTTTGATGAGAATTAACAGGTTTTTAAAATGACTGAAGATAGTCGGGAAGTCATTGCTAATAAGGGAGAACTGGAGGAACCATCTTTAAAATCCAGTTTTACAAGCGTCTTTAAAAGGTCTATAATAAATAATGGAAAAGGAGGTTAATATGTCAACCAATTTAAAAAAACTTCCAGGCCTTTTACTTTGCTTACTTTTAGCCCTTTTGGCCTGGTACCTAGGACACTTATTTCCCATTATTGGAGCTCCTGTTTTTGCTATTCTTTTAGGAATGTTGCTGGCCTTGTTTTATCGAAACCGAGACAAGACTAAAGAGGGGATTACTTTCACCTCCAAGTACATTTTGCAGATGGCAGTGGTCTTGCTTGGTTTTGGCTTAAACCTAACTCAGGTCGTGGCAGTGGGCATGCAGTCCTTACCCATTATTATGTCAACTATTGCGACAGCTCTTTTGGTGGCTTACGGTTTACAGAAATGGCTGCGCTTAGATGTCAATACAGCTACCTTGGTTGGCGTTGGTTCTTCCATTTGTGGGGGGTCTGCTATTGCAGCGACAGCACCTGTTATCAAGGCCAAAGATGATGAGATTGCAAAAGCCATCTCTGTTATTTTTCTCTTTAATATTTTAGCAGCCTTGCTATTTCCAAGTTTAGGGCAATTACTAGGCTTATCCAATGAAGGTTTTGCTATTTTTGCTGGTACAGCGGTCAATGATACTTCTTCGGTAACCGCGACAGCAACAGCCTGGGATGCCATTCATCATTCCAATACACTAGACGGGGCAACCATTGTCAAGTTGACACGGACTTTGGCTATTATTCCAATTACTTTGGGGTTATCTCTTTACCGAGCTAAACAAGAACACGAAGCCGTCACGGAAGAAGGCTTTAGCCTTAGAAAGTCTTTCCCTAGTTTTATCCTTTTCTTTTTATTAGCTTCTCTCATCACAACGCTGCTGACCAGTTTTGGGGTTTCGGCTGACATTTTCCATTACCTCAAAGAATTATCCAAATTCTTTATTGTCATGGCCATGGCAGCGATTGGTTTAAATACGGATGTGGTTAAATTAATCAAAACGGGTGGTCAGGCTATCCTTTTAGGAGCTATTTGCTGGGTGGCTATCACCATTATTAGTCTTAGCATGCAGCTGTGTTTAGGCATGTGGTAAATGATCAAAAGAAATCAGTTTGACTGGTTTCTTTTTTGTCATTTTTACCATTTTGTGTAGAATTATCTACATTTTAAAGAGAATAGTGCATTTTAAAAACGTTTTCATTTGGTAGAATAAAGCTATCGTTAGACCAATTCGATAAAACTAATTGGTTGAGATCAGCAATCTTCACCTAAACCGTGATTTTTGTTAAAGGAGGAGGATAGGAATGAAACGGAAATTTCTCATTGGTAGCCATGGCAAGCTAGCCAGTGGTCTGCAGAGTTCCATTGACATTTTAGCAGGTATGGGACAGGCACTTGAAATCATTGATGCTTATGTTGATGATAGTGACTATACTAGCCAGATTGACGACTTTGTCGCTGGGGTGGCAGCAGATGAACAGGGACTGATTTTTACCGACTTATTAGGTGGCAGTGTGAATCAGAAAATGGTAACAGCTGTAATGGCTAGTGGTAAAGATAATATCTTTTTAATCACAAATAGTAATCTCGCAACCTTGTTATCACTTGTGTTTTTAAACCCTGATGAGGCACTTACTAAAGACCAAATTGTAACCGTTATCAACGAGTCGCAAGTACAGTTGGTTGACCTCAGTCCAGCCACAGATTCAGAAGATGACTTTTTTGATTAATATCTAGGAGGAAGAAAAATGATTACCCAAATTCGTGTTGATGATCGCTTGATTCATGGTCAAGTAGCCGTTGTCTGGACCAAAGAGTTGAATGCCCCTCTTTTGGTGGTGGCTAATGATGAGGCTGCTAAAAATGAAATCACACAAATGACTTTAAAAATGGCAGTACCAAGCGGCATGAAGTTATTGATTCGCTCAGTTGAAGAATCTATTAAGCTCTTTAATGATCCACGCGCCAAAGACAAACGGATTTTTGTTATTGTCAATTCTGTCAAGGATGCCTGTGCGATCGCTAAAGAAGTGCCAGATTTAGAAGCTGTTAACGTCGCTAATGTGGGGCGCTTTGATAAATCAGACCCGGCAAGCAAGGTTAAGGTGGCACCAAGTCTTTTGCTAAATCCAGAAGAATTGGCTGCCGCAAAAGAATTAGCCAGTTTACCTGAACTTGATGTGTTTAATCAGGTGTTACCATCTAATACCAAGGTTCATTTGAGCCAATTAGTCAAATAAAGAGAGGTAAAAAATATGTTAGTACCAGCAACAATGGCAGCACTAGCTGTATTGATTTGTTTTGGGGGCAATTATTTAACCGGTCAAAGCATGATGGAAAGACCTTTGGTGGTTGGATTGGTTACTGGTCTTCTATTGGGAGACATAAAGGTAGGGATTTTGATGGGAGCATCTCTAGAAGCTCTCTTCCTAGGAAATGTTAATATCGGTGGTGTCATTGCAGCAGAGCCTGTAACAGCAACCGCTATGGCGACAACTTTTACCATTATTTCCCATATTGACCAAAAGGCAGCCATGACCCTAGCTGTTCCAATCGGAATGTTAGCGGCCTTTGTGGTCATGTTCTTGAAGAATGTCTTTATGAATATTTTTGCTCCGATGGTTGATAAAGCTGCTGCGGCTAATCATCAAGGGAAGCTAGTGATGCTTCACTACGGTACTTGGATCATTTATTACTTGATTATTGCCTCCATTTCCTTTATTGGTATTTTGGTTGGAAGCGGTCCGGTGAATGCCTTTGTGGATCACATTCCACAAAACCTCATGAATGGACTGAGCGCTGCAGGTGGCCTCTTGCCAGCCGTTGGTTTTGCTATGCTGATGAAATTATTGTGGACCAACAAATTAGCTGTCTTTTACCTACTGGGCTTTGTGTTGACAGCTTATCTGAAATTGCCAGCTGTAGCGGTAGCTGCACTTGGAGCTGTTATTTGTGTGATTAGTTCCCAACGTGATTTGGAATTAGATACCATTACTAAAGGAGCATTTAGCAATCAAACAAGCTTTGACTCAAAAGAATCAGAAGAGGAGGATTTCTTCGCATGACATCACAAGAAAATTTGACCAGAGAAGAACGCAAAATGTTGCGCTCAGTCTTCTGGCGCTCATGGACGATGAATGCCAGCCGTACAGGTGCTACCCAGTATCATGCTGTTGGTGTGATTTACACCTTATTACCTGTTATCAATCATTTTTACAAGACAGATAAAGACAAGGCAGAAGCACTTGTTAGACATACCACATGGTTCAATGCTACCATGCACATCAATAACTTTATCATGGGTCTTGTGGCATCAATGGAAAAGAAAAACAGTGAAGATCCGACCTTTGATGCTAGTGCCATCACGGCGGTAAAGGCTTCCTTAATGGGACCAATTTCTGGTGTAGGAGATTCCTTCTTCTGGGGAATTCTTCGTGTTATTGCTGCAGGAATTGGGATTTCTTTGGCAAGTACAGGTTCAGCTATGGGGGCGGTCGTTTTCTTACTCTTGTACAATATTCCTGCCTTTATGATTCACTATTATAGCCTTTACGGCGGTTATTCTGTGGGTGCTGGTTTTATCAAAAAACTTTACGAATCTGGTGGCATTAAAATCGTCACTAAAACCTCAAGCATGCTTGGGTTGATGATGGTTGGGTCAATGACAGCCTCAAATGTGAAGTTCAAAACCATTCTTACCGTTGCTGCTAAAGGCGCTAAGGAAGCAGCCTCCATTCAAGATTACCTTGATCAATTATTTATTGGTATTGTGCCATTGATGGTCACTTTAGCGGCTTTCTGGCTTTTACGTAAGAAAGTGAATATCAACTGGATTATGTTTGGTATCATGTTCCTTGGAATTATTCTTGGGCTTTTAGGTATTTGCTAATAATCTCCTAGCAACAAAGGTAAGTAAGACAAGTCTTCTTGTTTTGCTTATCTTTTTTCATTTGAGGGTTACAGGTAAACTTTTGAAAAACAAAAGAGATGCTTATAGGAATTTGTTATAATGAAAGGAGACAAAATTGAGAGGTAATCAAGTGGAAGAAAACTTCAAAAAACGATTACAAAATGACATTTCTCGTCATTTTTCTTACCAATCACTCATCTTATCGGTGATTTTGATTGGTCTTTTTATCATCTTTTCATTAGCTCCTCAACAAATAGGTCTCTATCGTGATGTGACTGTTAGTGCTAATCGTTACCATCAATTGATAACCAAACAAGCTGATTTACTGGAGGAGTTGGAGAAGAATAGTCTTGTGCCTTTTCTAAATGCCAGCCTTAGCACTGCTGATTTGAGCAAACACTATTTCCACCTTCGGCACAATAGCCAAACCTCATCAGACCTCTTGATATTTTCTCCCAAACAAGACCTCTTATTTGCCAGTAATCCCCATTTAGGCCATTTTTTTAGTAAGTCTGTTTATATTCAAGAAGTTTTAGCGACAGCTAAGGGAAAAAAAGCTTTTTTTAAAATTGCGATGGATAATGAAGATGGTCACTACCTGATGTTGATTAAACCACTAAGAGGTCAAGCTAAGTTAAAGGGATATGCTTTTTTGGTCATGGATGGGAAAGATTTTCTTCATCCAACGAAAACCCTGACTTCAGATTTGGTGATTGCTGATCAGTTAGACAATACGTTTACCTTTACCAATCGTGATTTTATAAGGTCCAGCTTGGACAAGGTCACTAGTCAGTTATTACAAGATTATTTTGTCTTTCAGGACAACCGTGCCTTTATTGTGAGAAAAGTCTCTTTGCAGGGTGGCCTTTGGCTTTACATGTATAGACCCTTGATTCCCATCGCCTCGGTTATTTTATTTTCCCTGATGTCATCGGTCATTATTTTTGTGATTTTACAACACAAATCCAATGCCTTGGCCAACCGCATTGCGGCTAACAATTCGATAGCCATTAGCCAAATGGTCAAAGACATGACTGCCATCTCCCGTCAAGAAAAAAGCCGAATTGACCTCGACAGTCAAGATGAATTCCAATACTTGTCCGATCAAATCAACCAAATGGTAGAGCGGTTGCAGGAACTGCACGACAAAACTTTAGACTTGGAAACTCAAAAGTTAGTATTTGAAAAGCGCATGCTGGAGGCTCAGTTTAATCCCCATTTTCTCTATAATACGCTAGAAACGATTTTAATCACGAGTCATTATGACCCTACTTTAACAGAAAAAATCGTGATTCAACTGACTAGATTATTACGGTATAGCCTAACCGATTCCGCTAAACCTGTCCTGCTCAAAGATGATTTAGATGTCATTGAGTCCTATTTGGTGATTAATCAGGTGCGGTTTGAAGAATTGCAGTACAGTATTCAGATTGAACCAGATCTTGAAACCTTATCAGTACCTAAATTATTTTTACTGCCCTTGATTGAAAATGCTATCAAATACGGCTTGAAAGAACGTCACGATGTCACGATTCATATTTCTTGTCACCGACAGGCTGACCAAATTGTCTTTTCGGTGAGTGATAATGGGTCTGGAATTACTCCTCAAAACCAAGGAGCTATTCGAGAGAAACTAGAAGAGGAAGAATCGCATCACGGTTTGATTAATTCTTATCGCCGGCTCAAACATCATTTTTCAGCGGTGTTATTGGAGTTTACCCAAGGGGATAATCAGTTTACTGTTAGTTATCAGGTAAAGGAGTAGTCCATGTATAAATTAGTGATTATTGAAGATGAACATATTATTCGAAAATGGCTGCGCTACGCCATTGATTACAAGGCTCTGGATATTTTAGTGGTTGGTGAGGCAAAAGATGGCCAAGCCGGAGCAGCTTTAATTAAAGAGTGTCACCCTGATATTGTCTTAACGGATATTAACATGCCGATTATGACGGCTTTTGATATGTTTGAAGCGACCAAGGAGCAGTTTTATGCCAAAATTATTCTATCTGGCTATGCCGATTTTCCAAATGCAAGGTCAGCCATTCATTATGGGGTTCTGGAATTTCTGGCAAAGCCTGTCGAAAAAGCCGCTCTGTGGAAAAGCCTCCAAAGTGTTATGGCCAAAATAGAAAAGCAAAAGGAGGCGCGTTTGCAAGGCGATACCACTACCCATTATCTTCCTCTTCCCAAAGTCAATGACCAGATTCCTGACGTTGTGAAGGACATGTTGGACTGGGTACATGCTCATTTTCAAGAGAAGATTACGACCAGCCAACTGGCTCACGATTTGGGCTATAGCGAGAGTTACCTCTACCAAAACATCAAGAAACACCTCCAGATGACCTTGAGCGACTACATTAACCAGTACCGCATTAATCAAGCGATTCAACTGATGCAAAAAGAACCAGATTTAATGGTTTATCAGATTGCAGAAGCCGTTGGTATTTATGACTACCGCTATTTTGATAGGGTCTTTAAAAAATATCTGGGTCAGACGGTGAAAGCTTTTAAAGAGGAACATTTGACTAAAGATACAGATGGGAGTATGTCATGACAAAGCTTAAAGGGAAGTATCTTATCAGTCTATTGTGTCTTGTTATACTGGCTCTGAGTGGTGGAGCGTTGGCGCTAAAGACGTTGTCTTCAAAGCAACAGATGCCTAAGGAACTAGTGATTTTGAGCCCGAACAGCCAGACAATTTTAACAAGCACCATTCCAGCTTTTGAAGAAAAATATGGCATTAAGGTTAGGTTGATTCAAGGAGGGACAGGTCAATTAATTGACCAATTGCGTCAAAAAAATAAGCAGTTAAAGGCAGATATTTTCTTTGGTGGAAACTACACACAGTTTGAAAGTCATAAAGACTTGTTTGAATCCTATGTTTCCCCTCAAGTGGCCACCGTTATTTCGGACTACCAATTACCCAGCCACCGTGCCACACCTTACACCATTAATGGCAGTGTACTGATTGTTAATAATGAATTAGCACAGGGCCTTACCATTACTAGTTATGAGGACTTGCTTCAGCTGGCCTTAAAAGGGAAGATTGCTTTTGCTGATCCCAACAGTTCATCAAGCGCTTTCTCACAACTGACCAATATATTATTAGCTAAGGGAGGGTATACAAATGCTGACGCTTGGGCTTATATGAAGCGCTTGTTGGTCAATATGAATTCTATTAGAGCCACGAGTTCTTCAGAAGTCTATCAATCTGTCGCTGAAGGCAAGATGATTGTTGGACTCACCTACGAAGATCCTTGTATCAATCTGCAAAAAAGTGGTGCCAATGTTTCCATTGTTTATCCGAAAGAAGGAACGGTGTTTGTGCCTTCATCTGTTGCTATTATCAAAGATGCGCCAAATCTGACAGAGGCCAAGCTTTTTATTAATTTTATGTTATCACGTGATGTGCAAAATGCCTTTGGCCAATCAACCAGTAACCGACCCATTCGTCAAGATGCCCAAACCAGTCACGACATGAAAGCCTTAGAAACGATAGCCACTTTGAAAGAAGATTATGCTTATGTTACTAAGCACAAGAAAAAAATAGTGGCCACGTACAACCAGTTGCGTCAACGGTTGGAAAAAGCTAAGTAGGGCTAAAAGCATGAGGTTGTCAATTTGAAAAAGGTCCTAAGACCTTTTTTCTATGTTATAATAAGAATCATCTTCAGTTAAGAAAGTAAAGATTATGCCACCAAAAACCATTGATATTGAAAAGTATCACCAGCTTGCTTTGCAAAGGCAGGCTGAACACCGAAAGTTTTTAGCAGCTTTAAAGAAAAAACCACCTAAACATCTAGACAAAATTGTCCAAGCCATTCATCAGGAGGTTTTTCAAGGGATTGATTGTACTGCCTGTGCTAACTGTTGCAAAGACCTTGGACCTGATTTGACAGAGACCGATATTGTCAAAATTGCTAAACTATTTCAAATGACATTAGCGACTTTTGAAAAGACTTACTTACGCGTGGATGAGGATGGTGATAAGGTTTTCCAGTCCCTCCCTTGTCCTTTTTTAGGGGGCGATAACCTTTGTAGCATTTATGATGTCAGACCAAAAGCCTGCCGAGAATTTCCTCACACAGACCGCAAAAAAATCTACCAGATTAATTACCTCACCCTCAAGAACACCTTGATTTGTCCAGCCGCCTACGAGTTTGTCGAGCGGTTAAGCAAACGTTTAGCCCGTTCTTAGATTAGAAAAAGATGTTCTTGTAGTAGAAAGTGTATTTATTATCACTTTTGACAAAAAATCTCTTTCTCTAAATTGCCTAAAGAGGTGACAATTCTTAATCTTTGTTAAAAACTTTTAAACGATAAGTGGATTAAGGCATGTCAACTCAAACACAACACCCTCAAAAGGAGCCCTTATGACTACAGAATTTGACAAAATGACTAGAGGCGAATGGTATGATGCTAATTTTGATTCGGAACTGATTCAAAAACGCATGGTAGCACAAGATCTCTGTTTCGATTTAAACCAATTAAAACCTAGTCGAGAAGAAGAACGCTCAGCCCTTTTAAGCCAACTTTTTGGACAGTCTTTTGATGGCTTGGTCCTGCTCAGCCCTTTCATCTGTGACTATGGTAAGAACATTACTTTTGGGAAGAATTGCTTTGTTAACAGTAATTGCTATTTCATGGATGGGGCGAAGATTACCTTGGGAGATAATGTCTTTGTAGGTCCTTCGACAGGTTTTTACACGGCAAACCACCCTCTAGATTATAAACGTCGTAATGAAGGTCTTGAAAAAGCTTTACCAATTACCATAGGAGATAATGTCTGGTTTGGTGCTAATGTCAATGTCATGCCTAGCGTTACCATTGGCAGTGGCTGTGTAATTGCTTCAGGATCAGTTGTCACTCATGATATTCCAGCCAATTCTTTAGCAGCAGGTGTCCCTTGTCAAGTTGTAAGGGAAATCGAGCAGGAGTAGAAAGCGAGGCAAGAAGTGCATTACAAATTTCTTTTTTTCGACCTTGACCATACCTTACTTGATTTTGATGCGGCAGAAGAGCTTGCTTTGACCAAGTTGTTAGAAGAGTGCCAAGTTACTGATATTAAGGCTTATAAGGACTACTATAAGCCGATGAATCAGAACTTATGGAAACAGTTGGAACGTGGGGATATTAGTAAAGCTGATTTGGTTTATTCTCGCTTTGCTCTGCTATTTGCCCATTTTGGAGTGACGGTTGATGGTAGGCAGTTAGCAGAAGCTTATCAACAGCATTTAAAAGATCAAGGGCAAGTTTATGATGGCGCTAAAGAACTGTTAGCGGAGTTAACTGTCCAAGGCTATAACCTTTATGCGGCAACTAATGGCATTGCAAGGATTCAACAAGGTCGATTGGAAGCGTCTGGTTTAGGGCCTTACTTCAAAGCAGTTTTTATTTCGGAGCAATCAGGTAGTCAAAAACCTAACAAGACTTTCTATGATTGGATGATTCAACAGATTCCTCATTATCAACCCGACCGAGCTTTGATGATTGGAGACAGTTTATCGGCCGATGTTCAAGGGGGAATTAATGCTGGCATGGATACCCTATGGTACAACCCAAAGCACCTCCTAAATAACAGCCCTAGTCACCCTACCTATGAAGCGTCAGATTATCAAGCCCTGCTGAACTGTATTAGGGGAGCAACAGACAATAGCCTTTAAAAATAGCGTAGTCATTTTTTGAAATCGATTTCAATTTCTGATAGACTAAAAGTATTAAGAAAAGGAGGCTATATGTGATGGCTTATCAAACAATTTATCCTTATACAAACGAAGTCCTTCATGCATTCGATAACATGACCGACCAAGGTGTGGCAGATGTTCTTGAAAGAGCTCACCTTCTCTATAAAAAATGGCGTCAGGAAGATCATTTAGAAGACCGTAAGGCCCAGCTTCATCAAGTGGCTGCTATTCTTCGTCGTGACCGAGATAAATACGCTGAAATCATGACTAAAGATATGGGAAAACTGTTCACAGAAGCCCAAGGTGAAGTAGATCTTTGTGCCGATATTGCTGATTACTACGCTGATAAGGCAGATGAGTTTTTGATGTCTACACCACTAGAAACAGATTCTGGTCAGGCTTACTATTTGAAACAATCAACAGGTGTTATCCTAGCCGTTGAACCTTGGAATTTCCCTTACTATCAAATCATGAGGGTCTTTGCCCCAAACTTTATTGTTGGGAACCCAATGGTCTTGAAACATGCTTCCATTTGCCCACGCTCTGCCCAATCTTTTGAAGAATTAGTTCTCGAAGCTGGTGCCGAAGCAGGTAGTTTTACCAATTTGTTTATTTCTTATGACCAAGTGTCACAAGTTATTGCTGATAAACGTGTTGTCGGTGTCTGCTTGACAGGTTCTGAACGTGGAGGCGCTAGCATCGCAGAAGAAGCTGGTAAAAACTTGAAAAAGACAACCCTTGAATTGGGGGGTGATGATGCTTTTATTATTCTTGATGATGCGGATTGGGATCAATTAGAGAAGGTGCTTTACTTCTCTCGTCTTTACAATGCAGGACAAGTATGTACCTCATCTAAACGTTTTATCGTGCTTGACAAAGACTATGACCGTTTTAAAGACTTGTTAACGAAAGTCTTCAAGACAGCCAAATGGGGAGATCCAATGGACCCAGAAACAACGTTGGCACCATTATCATCAGCTCAAGCTAAAGAAGATGTTCTTGACCAAATTAAGTTGGCTTTGGATCATGGTGCGGAACTGGTTTACGGTGGTGAAGCGATTGACCATCCAGGTAACTTCGTCATGCCAACCATTATTGCTGGCCTCACAAAAGATAACCCTGTTTACTACCAAGAAATCTTTGGCCCAGTCGGTGAAATTTATAAAGTATCTTCTGAAGAAGAAGCGATTGAAGTGGCGAATGATTCTAACTATGGTCTTGGAGGTACTATCTTTAGTAGCAATCAAGAACATGCCGAAGCAGTGGCTGCTAAGATTGAGACTGGCATGTCCTTTATCAATTCAGGCTGGACTAGTCTTCCAGAGCTTCCATTTGGTGGGATTAAAAATTCAGGCTATGGCCGTGAATTGAGTGAACTTGGCTTTACTTCCTTTGTGAATGAACACCTTATCTACACCCCAAATCAATCGTAATCTTTAACCCTAAGAGCATGGCGTGGTACTTGCTTTTAGGGATTATTTTGGAGATATTATGGCCATTCACGTTGTTGCAACCGATATGGATAGCACTTTTTTGACAGATGTTAATGATTATGATTGTCAGCGATTTGGTCATATTTTTGAATCCTTACAGGCACAAGAGAAATGCTTTGTTGCCATCAGTGGCAATCAATACGACCCAATCAAGGGATTTTTCAAAGACTAGGCTGACTAAATAACGATTGTCAGCGAAAATAGTGCCTACATCGTTGAAAATGGAAACGTGCTGGTACTTTGACCATGTCAAATAATGATTCAGGTGTTTTTAGCATAATGGAAAACGGATTACTTTAAAGAAGGAGCCTTAGGGCTCTTTTTTGAGGTCAAAACCCCAAATTTTTGATAAACTAGTAGCATGAACGAACTGATTAAACACAAGCTAGAACTCTTGCCAGATAGCCCTGGTTGCTACTTGCACAAGGATAAAGCGGGAACCATTATCTATGTAGGCAAGGCTAAGAATTTGAAGAACCGAGTACGGTCTTATTTTCGTGGTAGCCATGATACCAAGACAGCATTATTGGTGTCTGAGATTGCTGATTTTGAATTTATTGTCACCGAATCAAATACTGAGGCACTCTTACTTGAAATCAACTTGATTCAAGAAAACATGCCCAAGTATAATATCAAGCTCAAAGACGACAAGTCTTATCCCTTTATCAAAATCACCAATGAGACCTTTCCTCGCCTGCTCATTACGAGACAAATTAAGAAAAATGACGGCCTGTATTTTGGGCCCTATCCAGATTCTTACACCGCTAACGAAGTGAAAAAATTGCTGGATCGCATTTTTCCCTTTAAGAAATGTAAAAACCCTGTCAATAAGGTCTGTTTTTATTACCATTTAGGGCAGTGCTGTGCTCATACCATTTGCCATACGGATAAAGCTTATTGGGACGGTCTGGTAGAGGAAGTCAAACACTTTTTGAATGGCAAGGATGATAAAATTATTGACGGGCTGCGTGCAAAAATGTTAGCAGCTTCTGAGGAAATGGCATTTGAACGTGCAGCTGAGTATCGAGATTTGATTTCAGGTATTGCCACCATGCGCACCAAGCAGCGAGTGATGAGCAAGGACTTGCAAGACAGGGATATTTTTGGTTACTTTGTTGACAAAGGTTGGATGTGCGTGCAGGTTTTCTTTGTCCGTCAAGGAAAATTGATTCAGCGTGATGTCAACCTTTTTCCCTACTATAACGAGGCAGAAGAAGATTTTTTAACCTATATGGGGCAGTTTTACCAAGATAAACAGCATTTCATTCCTAAAGAAGTCTTCATTCCAGAAGCTATTGATGAAGAATTAGTAGCCGCTATTGTGCCAACCCAAATCATCAAACCCAAACGAGGTGAGAAAAAACAGCTGGTGGCTTTGGCTACTAAGAATGCCCGCGTCAGCCTTCAGCAGAAATTTGATTTGTTGGAAAAAGATATTAAGAAAACTAGCGGTGCTATTGAAAATATAGGCCACTTGTTAGGGATTGACAAGCCTTTGCGTATTGAAGCCTTTGATAATTCCAATATTCAAGGGACAAGCCCCGTAGCGGCTATGGTTGTTTTTGTTGACGGGAAACCTAGTAAGAAAGATTACCGTAAATTTAAGATTAAAACAGTGGTGGGCCCAGATGATTATGCTAGCATGAGAGAAGTGCTTTTTCGAAGGTATAGTCGCGTCAAAAATGAAGGGTTGATCGCCCCTAATTTGATTATTATTGACGGCGGTCAGGGACAAGTCAATGTGGCAAGGGAAGTGATTGCAAACCAATTAGGTCTCAGTATTCCTATCGCAGGTTTACAAAAAAATGATAAGCACCAAACCCATGAATTGCTCTTTGGCAATCCTCTTGAGGTGGTTGCCTTGCCTCGCAATTCAGAAGAATTTTTCCTCTTGCAACGGATTCAAGATGAGGTGCACCGTTTTGCCATTACCTTTCATCGTCAGGTACGTAGCAAGAATTCTTTCTCATCGAAATTGGATAAGATTCCAGGACTCGGTCCAAAGCGCAAGCAGGCACTGCTTAAGCATTTTAAAACCATGACTGCCATTGCGGCAGCTAGTCCAGATGAAATTCAAACTTTAGGGATTCCTAGAGTGGTAGCACAAGCCATTCATCAGCACGTAACGGACAGTCAGCAAAGTTGATCATAGCAAAAAACGGCTGAAACATTTCTGTTTCAGACGTTTTTCTTTTTATCTTATTGACTTTGAACCTCTTTCAATAGTTGATTAAAGGATAGTAGCCCTTGGGTGTCGTAAGTTTCTGTGAACTGATGCACGAGGTCAGCGTCGTATGTTTCTGGATCCAAACGTAACTGTTCCACGGGAAGAGGGCGATCATTAGCGATTTTAACATCAATCACCACAGGACCAGTAGCACCTTGAGCTTCTTGGAAAGCCGTTTTGAGTTCTGCTAAGCTATGAACAGTAAAGCCTTTAGCGCCCATAGCACTAGCAGCTTTACCAAAATCAATATCCATGAGGTCAATGCCAGAATGGGGTTGTGGCATATCATCTTGTTCGGCTTCAATAAAGCCCAGACTTTGATTGGTTAAAATCACATTGATAATTGGCAATTGATATTTGACAGCTGTTGCAATATCTTGCATGTTCATGGTCCAGCCACCATCACCTGAAATGGACCAAACTTGTCGGTCTGGGTAGGCTGCCTGAGCGCCGATGGCTGCTGGAAGAGCATAACCCATAGTAGCGTACCAGCCACTAGTTGTCAAAGCTTGTTGGTCATTCATTTTGAGGAAACGAATAGCATCAATAGTGACATTGCCCACATCAATTTGAAAGATAGCATCTTTAGTGGCCATATCGTTAATAGCTTTAAAGACAGGTTCTACACGTAATGGTTCACGGTTGTCATCTTCAAAAGAAGCTATCCACTCTTGCCAATTTTTCTTGTTGGCCAGAGCCACACGATACCAGTCTGTTTCAGGTAATTCTCTGCCTTTTTCAAGCAAGGCTTTGATGGTCTGTTTGGCATCAGCAAGAATAGCTAAGTTAACGTGGTGTCTGCGACCAAATTTGGTACCGTCAATATCCACTTGGATATATGTCGTGTCATCTTGAATAAAGTGTCCTTGGAAAGGCATGTCTGTCCCAAAAGTAATAATGGTGTCGGCTTGTTGTAGCATCTCAACACCTGGCTTACTGGCTACCCGACCAGCAGAGCCCATATAGAGTTCAAAATTATCAGGAACAATACCTTTAGCAGGCGCCGAACTTAAAATTGGCGCTTTTAGTTGTTTTGCCAAGGCCATAATATTTTCTCTAGCCCCACGAGTACCAAGCCCAATATAAATGAGAGGACGTTTGGCAGCTTGTAAAAGGGTTAGTGCTTGATCAATATGCTCAGGATTTGGCATAGGCAACAAAGGTTTTTGGTAATGCACCGCGGTTGAAACATAAGTGTCTTCAATATCTTGCCATCCTAAATCTTTTGGAATGGTCACCACAGCAACCCCTTTGTGGGCATAGGCTTGGCGAATCGCCTCATCTACGACATAAGGCAATTGTTCGGCAGTCATAACAGTGCGGTTATAAATGGCAACGTCTTCAAACATGGGATTTTCATTTAATTCTTGGAAATAAGATTTGTTCATGTTGAAGGTCGGCACTTGACCAATGAGGGCAAGTAGGGGAACACCATCATGTTTGGCATCATACAAACCGTTAAGCAAATGAACGGCTCCAGGCCCAGCAGAACCAAAAGTGACACCGATACGACCAGTGACTTTTGCCTCCCCAACCGCTGCTAAAGCGCCAGCTTCTTCGTGGCGGACTTGAATGTATTGCATACTGTTCTGACGGTTATGTAAGGCATTCATGGTGGAATCAAAGGATCCTCCAGGAAGTCCATAAATGGTTTTAACCCCCCAAGCTTCAATAACCTTTATCATGGCATCAGATGCTTTTATCTTACTCATATCTATTTTCCTCCTTCAACGAATGACAAAACACGACCGTAAATGAAAGTCGTGTTGCAATTCAGATAGTTGGATAAGTGGTAGGACTATCCCCTAACTGAGGTGAATTGTAGCAGACTTCCTTTGTCAGTCAGTCTTGATAATGTTTTGATATTGCTATCATAACGCTCTAAATGAAATAAAGCAAGAATTTTGTACTAATTAGTATTAAAAGAGGAAATATCGTGAAATTGTGATTTTTAAGAGGTATTAAAAGCTTTTTATGGTAAAATGAAGAGGTATTAAAAATCAGAATTAGATAGGAAGTTTTGAGATGAAATTTCTAGAATTGAACAAAAAACGCCATGCCATTAAGACTTTTAATGACAAGCCAGTTGACTACAAGGATTTGCGAACGGCTATTGAGATTGCAACTTTAGCACCCAGTGCCAATAACATTCAACCATGGAAATTTGTTGTGGTTCAAGACAGGAAAGCTGAATTAGCAAAGGGACTGCCCTTGGCAAATAAAGTTCAGGTAGAACAAGCCCAATATGTGGTGGCGCTATTTTCAGATACTGACTTGGCTTTACGTTCTCGTAAAATTGCTCGTATTGGTGTTAAATCATTACCAGACGACTTGATTGGTTATTACATGGAGACCTTACCACCGCGTTTTGCGGCTTTTAATGACGTTCAAACTGGTGAGTACTTAGCTATTAATGCAGGTCTTGTTGCTATGAACTTGGTCTTGGCCTTGACGGATCAAAAGATTGCTTCCAATATTATCCTTGGTTTTGATAAGTCAACGACCAATGAGATTTTGGACATTGATCCGCGTTTTCGTCCAGAATTGCTGATTACAGTTGGTTATAGTGATGAGAAACCAGAACCTAGCTACCGATTACCAGTTGACGAAGTGATTGAACGAAGATAATTCCCATTTCCAAGTGTTCGGAAATCGTTAAACACAGTAGTTGAGTGTGTCTCGCCTTGACTTTTTGTGGCTTGTCAGTCTTAGAAAGATATAGAAGGGCAAGGAGCGAAGGACTAAACCTGATGTTTCCAATTAGGAAACATCAGGTAATTGTTGGAAGAGGATACCTTTTCCAATAGCGAAAAAACTAAAAAAGGAGTAGAAGATGATAACCATTGATTTTAAAGCAGAAGTTGACAAACGTAAAGAAGCCATGTTAGCAGATTTAGTTGATTTGTTACGCATCAATTCAGAACGCGATGACAGATTGGCCGATAATCAGCATCCCTTTGGACCAGGTCCAGTTAAAGCTTTGGAGCATTTCCTCGCAATGGCTGAGCGTGATGGCTATCAAACACGTAACATTGATAACTATGCGGGTGACTTTGAGTTTGGTCAAGGTGATGAGGTATTAGGCATTTTTGGTCATCTTGATGTGGTGCCAGCAGGTAGCGGTTGGGACACGGATCCTTATGAACCGGTGATTAAAGATAACCGCATCTATGCGCGTGGGTCTTCTGATGACAAAGGACCGACTATGGCTTGTTATTACGCCCTCAAAATTATTAAAGAGTTGGGTCTTCCTGTGTCTAAAAAAGTGCGATTTATCGTTGGTACCGATGAGGAATCTGGCTGGGGTGATATGGATTATTACTTTGCCCATAACGGTTTGAAAAATCCAGATTTTGGTTTCTCACCAGATGCCGAATTCCCAATTATCAACGGTGAAAAAGGAAACATCACGGAATACCTCCAGTTCTCTGGTGATAACAAAGGCGCTTTTGTGCTTCATCGATTCCAAGGTGGTTTACGTGAAAATATGGTACCAGAATCTGCAACAGCTGTGATTACGGCGCCGCATGACCTTAATGCGCTAGAAGCAGCCTTAGAGCAATTTTTGGCAGAACATGGCGTCAGAGGGTCTGTGAAGGCTACTGATGGTAAAGTTGAAGTGACCATTATCGGTAAGTCTGCTCACGGTTCTACTCCAGAAGCGGGTATCAATGGTGCAACCTTATTGGCTAAATTCCTGAACCAATTTACCTTTGAAGGGGCTGCTAAGGATTATTTACATGTGGCAGGTGAAGTGCTTCACGAAGACTTTGCGGCAGAGAAACTAGGCCTTGCTTATACCGATGACCGTATGGGAGCCTTGAGCATGAACGCAGGTGTCTTTAACTTTGATGAGCAATCAGCTGACAACACTATTGCCTTGAATTTCCGTTATCCAAAAGGAACTGATGCGGCAACCTTAAAAGCAGGATTGGAAGAATTACCAGGGGTGACTAAAGTAAGCCTTTCCGAACATGAGCATACGCCTCACTATGTGCCAATGGATGATGAATTAGTAGCTACCTTGCTTGCTGTTTACGAAAAACAAACTGGTCTTAAAGGCTACGAACAAGTTATCGGTGGTGGTACTTTTGGTCGCTTGCTAGAACGTGGTGTAGCCTTTGGTGCCATGTTCCCAGGAGATGAAAATACCATGCATCAAGCCAATGAATACATGCCTTTAGAAAATATTTACCGCTCAGCAGCTATCTATGCTGAAGCTATCTATGAATTAATCAAATAAAATACTATCAGTTGTTGATGACATTAAAAAGAGAGGCTGGGACAAAAGTCCTTGCCTCTTTCCTTGTTAAATACTTAGTACTTTGACGCAGTGGTTGATTGGAGGTTCTCGTCCCTTGCCTCGCAAGTGACAACGCTCCTCCTAATCAACTGTGCGGGGGTGGGACTACAAAATCAATTGCTACACAATACCGATTTTTGTCCCACTCCCTCTCAGATTATGGCTTCGAGGCAGTTTTTCTCGAAGAGGAAAACAAGAAAACCACCAGCTAAGCTGATGGTTAACAAGGCTTGTAGCTTCCATTTATTTTTCTTAGTATAATCTAATCGTTCAGGTTAGACAAAGGAGGAGAAATAAATGGTCAAAACCAGTTACAGTTTATCACATACAAAATGGATGTGCTCTATCACATTGTCTTCACACCAAAGTATCGTCGTAAATCCATTTACTACAAAATAAGACAGGATTTAATTGAGATTTTCCATCATTTATGTCAATACAAAGGTGTGGAAATTATAGAAGGACACCTGATGTCTGATCATATAGATTTGCTTGTCCTTATTCCACCCAAACTTGCGATCTCTGATTTTATGAGATACTTAAAAAGTAAAAGTGCTCTGATGGTATTTGATAAGCATGCCAATTTAAAGTATCAATACGAAAATTGATCTTTTAGGCAAGAGGATACTACGTCAGTGCAGTCGGATTAAATGAACAAACTGTAGCGAAATATATACGAGATCAAGAGAAAGATGGCATTGCGCTTGATAAGTTGAGTGCAAAAAAATATGAAGATGCGTTTTCGCGGGTGGTTATGACTGTTTTCTAATCATAAAAGTTATTTCATATTATTCCATTTTATGATATACTATAAAGGTATTAATAAAGTTATGACCACCTTTAGTGTAATGGATATCACGTAAGATTCCGGTTCTTGAGATGGGGGTTCGATTCCCTCAAGGTGGATTGAAATCCTATAAAAATCCCTATTTTAATAGGATTTTTTGTCAGATGTCCAAAATTATTTAGAAAAGATGGTATATGTGTTAAATGTCTTTAACATATCTTTGTGAGTAATCAACTTTGAAATGATTAGGACATCAGTACTGTTATGTTTAAGATAGTTGACATAGGTATGTTTGAGAGTGTGTGGTGTTACTAGCTGATTACTGACTCTTTTCTTGATAAAAAGCTAGTTATTTAGAAGGTATGATTTCCTAAATTCAAATGGAGTCATATCTTTTTGTTTTTCTTGTGGTCTATCTGTGTTGTACTAACGACTATATTTATCAATTTGAGTTATAAGATTTGCCTTGTTTTCAGGTATGTGAAGCTTTAATGATTCACTTTTGAGATGGGAAAAGAAGTTTTCACAACAGGCATTGTTATAACAACTTCCTTTACCAGACTGCGAAATAGGGACTCCAAGTTGATCTAACTTCTTCAAGCACACTTTGTTAGTATATTGAAATCCTTGATCTGACTGTAGGATGCATTGTTTGGTTGTATCCCAATCTTCATTAAATACTAGGTCAATACTTCTAAATACTAGCTGGTTATCGTTGAAATTTGAGATGGTATAGGCTAGAGTAGAGTTGTCATATCAATCTTTTACGACACTTACCTACATTTGTCCTTGTTTGTGATTGACAAAGAACCTATAAACAGTATACATTGCTTTTGTTTTTTTATTCTCCAAGGCCTACTTGAGACATTTCTATTAACTGATTATTTTCAAAAACGAGTGAAATATTAGCACCATTAGTTTCTGTTTTTAAGCCACTAATCCAAGTAGCTTGAAGGATCTGTTTATCACTAGAGGAAGCTTGGCTATAATTGTCTGGTTCGGTCAGAATTTGTTTAACTTGATCATAAGACATCCCTTTTTGTAATTTTTGATAGTCTTTTTGGGATAAATTGAGATCCCTTATGAAGGCAAAATTTGAAATGGTTTTAACAATACTGCTGTTTTGATAGAGATTCACATTGAGGGTAACTCGATCAAAGTTCCAAGTGTAGGCATCAAGGGTGACACTACCTGCTAGTTTTTCCTCGTGGTGACTGGGCTGTCCAAAGAGTGCTGTTAGGTCTTCAAGGTTACTTCCTCCCTTGAATTCGGAAGCAGCAGTGGCTAGCTTAATTTTTTCAAAATGAGCACGCACCTCTTGGTGATCTGCTTTTCTGGTTTCAATCAAGGTTGTTGTGTCTTTGCTCTGCTGGACTTTTTTCTCCTTCTTTGGTGAACAAGCTGATAAGGACAAGGCAAGAAGAGGTAGCACAAGCAGGCTAAATGCAGTTTGTTTTGTCATCGGTATTTCCTAACTTTTTTCTTTTGCACATTATAACATATTTCAGAGGAAATTTGAGGGACTTTAAGAAAAATGGAAAACTCGTTCAAATAGAGACTTTCTTCTTGGCCTAGGTAAATTTATCTTGATTTCTTTTCCTTCAGTCATCTTCTTAACTCTCAACTTAGTTGTCAATAGAATTGTAACCACCCGTGAAAATGGGTGACTTGTACACCGGCGGCTATAAGCCGTTTCTCTCCAGCGGCGTCTAAAGACGCTCGCTGACCTTCGTTCAGGTTATGCTTTCGTTACTTGAGTGATGCCCGTAACAACGGACTTTATTTTGACCTGAATCCACCATCTGAAAACGGCTCTTCATATTCTTTAACGCTCAACTTATCTAGTACTATGTTATCTTTTTCTTACTCGCGAATATAGTTAGCAACTGTCTTTTCGTTATGGCTTCAAGCCATAATCAAAACTCACGGTAACCCGTGAACAAGTCTAAAACAAAAAACCTTGATATGACAAGGTTTTGGTAAGTTATGGTTACTTACGGTAAGTATTGATGGAGCTGGTGGGAGTCGAACCCACGTCCAAACATCTGCCAACACATTTATCTACGCCCATAGGTTATGTCTTGATTTAACAACCTAAAGACACATAACTCAAGCCGTTAGGATGCGAGTCTGGTAATCTCTTTTTAAGGAACTAGACCATTCCTTAAATGTAGCTTGCTGTTTTGAGACTTCTAACAGGACGCAAGCAATCTTGTAGAAGTCACGCTAGCTGGTTTTTAGGCAGCTAAAGCGTAAGAGTTTGTATTTTTTGCAGTTATATTTAACTGGCATTTTACATCTGCCGATGGGACGCAAAACATGCCTCATAATGCCTGTCGAATCCGTAACAACCCCATAAGATAAGGGTACTTAATAACTTACATTCATTATTATAGCAAAACTCTTTAGAAATAGCAAAAAATTTTGGCTTATGGTATGATTAAGCTATGACAAATCGAAATCTAAAAGCCTATGCTACTTGGCAGAAAATCATCAAACTGTTAGGACTCATTGCCTTAGTTGGTTCATTTGTACTAGCCTTTTGGCTCTATAAATTAGGTATTTTAAACGATAGTAATGCTCTCAAGGACTTGGTTCAACGTTACAAAGTTTGGGGGCCGCTTATTTTCATCGTTGTTCAGATTATTCAGATTGTGTTTCCAGTCATTCCTGGAGGCATTACAACCGTTGCCGGCTTTCTCATTTTTGGTCCCTTTGCCGGTTTTATTTATAACTATGTGGGAATTATTATTGGGAGTGTGATTCTCTTTTTATTGGTGAAAGTTTACGGTCGTAAATTTATTTTACTTTTTATTGATGAAAAGACCTTTTACAAGTACGAGAGACGTTTAGAAACCTCTGGTTATGAGAAGTTATTTATTATCTGTATGGCTTCGCCCATTTCACCAGCTGATATCATGGTCATGGTAACTGGCTTAACTGATATGTCTTTGAAGCGTTTTACAACCATTATTTTGCTGACCAAGCCGATTTCAATCATAGGTTACAGTTACTTGTTTATTTTTGGAAAAGATTTGGTGTCATGGTTATTGCAGCATTAATGATAGTCTTGATACCTTGCCACTCCTATATCATAAGGGGTGGCCTTTTAATAAGGTTAAAGATAGCTTGACTCACAAAAAAACGTCCTTTAGTATTGCTTTTACAATTTCAAAGGACGCTTTTGTATTATTGAATATTAAGTTTATTTTTGATGATGAAATGAGTTGCGAAGTAACAAATCACCATTTTAACAAGCTCTTCTAAGATAAATATGTAAAGCGTTGCTTGTTCGCTATATGGAAAACTAGTTGTTGATGATTCGAAACCAAATAGTTTTAAGTTAAGGAAGGTCATTGTTACACTAATGACAATGACTAACATAAAGTAAGCGATAAATGCCATGAGTCCACGACGATTGGAAAAGAGTTGACCAATTGAAATGGCTAGGTAAATAAGTAGAATACTTGTGAAAGACGATAAGAGAAAATAAGTCAGTAAGAGAGTATTCCCAAAGAGATATTCTGACTTCATTACCTGTGATAGTCCCTCTACGACATCTTTAAAATTAACCATTGGAACCACAAGAATAGCTATTCCACAAATTAAAACAATCAAGTTGAAGAGGCTACAAATGAAAGAAGCTACTAATTTTGAAAGAATAATTTGATGAGAAGTCACAGGAAGGGTTAAGGTTAAATAGCCTTCGCGACCAAAAATATTTTTATTAAAACGGTTGATGATAATCAGCAAAGTTGATAAGAGTGAACCGGCAATCAAAGCTCCGAATGTCAAAGATAAGGTTAAAGGGAGCATCTTGTTGATGACGGTACCAAACATACCAGCATTGTCAGCATGTTGTGTAAACAATTTAATTGTAAATGATAAAATAGCAGCGATAGCGATGACAGCTGCGTTTAGAGCAAAATACCATTTACCAATAGATCTAAATTCATATTTTAATAATTTTCCAAACATACTAACCTCCTAGACCTTGTAAGTTTCCCTAAAGAGGGAGTCGATGGATTGCTGGTGTTTTTCTCTTAAGTCATCAGCGTTACCAGATAAGCAAAGTTTTCCTTTTTTCAGGAAAATAACTTCGTCAAGGATAGGTTCAATATCGGAAATCAAATGGGTCGAAATGATGACAGAAGCGTCTTCAGAGTAGTTATTGATAATGGTTTTGAGAATGTAATCTCGAGCAGCAGGGTCAACCCCTCCAATAGGTTCATCAAGAATGTAAAGTTTTGCCTTACGACTCATGACAAGAATTAATTGGGCTTTTTCTTTGTTTCCTTTTGAAAGGTTTTTAAAGCGATTTTCTGGGTTTAATTCTAAATCCCTTAAGAGACTAGTTGCCTTAGTCTTATCAAAATCATTGTAAAAATCACTAAAGAAATCTAACATATCCTTGATTTTCATGTTTTCGTTAAGGTAAGTGGTATCTGGCAAATAGGAGATAATTTTCTTAGTATCAACAGATGGACGGTAGCCATCAATGACAATGTCTCCTTTATTTGGCTGTAAAAGACCATTTACCAACTTAATAAGTGTTGTCTTGCCGCTTCCATTTGGTCCCAATAATCCAATGATTTTCCCACTAGGAATAGTGACAGTTAAGTCGTCAATGGCTTTTTTTCCTCGATAGGATTTTGAGACATGGTGCAGTTGCAATAGTTGTGCCATTATTCTGAAGCCTCCTCTAAAAAGGTTGTTAAAACAGGAATAATTTCAGTACGATCAAATCCTATTTTGGTCATATTGTTAACAAATGATTCTAATTCACTAATTGCTAGTTCTCGTCTTTTACGAGCGATTAATTCTTGGTCGTCAGTGACAAAACGACCAGCAGTACGTTGCGAATAAACCATTCCTTCACGTTCAAGCTCTGTAAACGCTCTTTGCATGGTGTTAGGATTAACACCAGCTATTTCAGCATATTCACGAACAGTTGGGAGTTGGTCTCCACTCTTGATTTCTTGACTGATAATTTGCATCATAACATGCTGTGCTATCTGCGCATAAATAGGAGATTTTTCATCAAATTTCCAAGACATGTGGTCTCCTTTCAAAATAATATAGGTAGTTGTACTAAATAAATGGTACAAAAAAACATTTGAAATGTCAAGCTTTATGATGTTTTCTTCTTATTCATAATGTCATAGTCAATAGGTACAGAGGAAAATAGAGGCAGTAAAAGCTTTTTCATAGTATAATAGTTAATAAGACACGTGAAGGAGGAACTCATGTTTGCTCAATTAGACACAAAAACCGTTTATTCATTCATGGATAGTTTGATTGATTTAAGTCACTATTTTGAACAAGCAAAGCAACTTGGCTATCAAACCATAGGCATCATGGATCAGGATAACCTTTATGCTACTTATCATTTTATTAGAGGCTGTCAAAAACATGGGCTTCAACCCGTTGTAGGATTGGAAATGGATTTGGTTTATCAGGAAGAACTATTACAGCTAAAATTGATTGCTAAAAATACAGCTGGTTACCATAGTCTACTCAAGTTATCAACAGAAAAAATGTCTGGAGCCTTAGATATTGACTATCTCTGTCAACATCTGGAGGGGGTAGCAGTTATTATCCCTCATCGTTATTTAAGCCCTAACCTCACTTTACCTTTTGACTATTTAGTTGGTGTTGATGAGACGACTGATTTTACTCAAATCACTTATCAGCATCAACCTATTCCGCTAAGAACCGTTCGTTATTTTTCGCATGACGATTTGGAAACCCTACACATGCTGCATGCCATAAGGGATAATCTTACCTTAGCGGAGACTCATCTGGTAGAAAGCAATCAAGATTTGGTTGATTGCCAGACGATGACAGCTTTTTATCAAGAAAATTGTCCGCAAGCCTTGCATGAGTTAGAAAACTTGGTGGCAGGGATTCATTATGATTTTGACACAGACTTAAAATTACCACGGTTTAATCGCAATAAGCCTGCGAAGCAAGAATTGAAAGAATTAACCGAAGCTGGCTTGAAGGAAAAGGGGGTGTGGAAGGAACCCTATCAATCACGCTTGCAGCATGAATTGGCTATTATTTCTGATATGGGCTTTGATGATTATTTTTTGATTGTGTGGGATTTGCTTCGCTTTGGACGCAGTAAAGGCTACTATATGGGGATGGGACGTGGCTCGGCAGCAGGTAGCCTAGTGGCTTATGCTCTGAACATTACAGGGATTGATCCAGTTCAACATGATTTGCTATTTGAACGCTTTTTAAACAAAGAACGTTATAGCATGCCGGATATTGATATTGATCTTCCGGATATTTACCGTTCAGAATTTCTCCGATATGTCCGAAATCGTTATGGAAGCGAACATTCGGCGCAAATTGTGACCTTTTCAACTTTTGGACCTAAACAGGCTATTCGTGATGTTTTCAAGCGGTTTGGGGTTCCAGAATACGAACTGACCAAGCTCACTAAAAAAATTGGTTTTAGGGATAGCTTGGCTACTGTCTATGAAAAATCAGTTTCTTTTAGGCAGGTTATTAATAGCAGAGCTGAATTTCAAAAGGCCTTTGCCATTGCCAAGCGTATCGAAGGAAATCCAAGACAAACGTCCATTCACGCAGCTGGTATTGTGATGAGTGATGACACCTTGACCAATCATATTCCATTAAAATCGGGTGATGACATGATGATTACCCAGTATGATGCTCATGCGGTCGAAGCTAATGGCCTGTTAAAAATGGATTTTTTGGGTCTAAGAAATTTGACCCTTGTTCAAAAAATGCAAGAGAAGGTTGCTAAAGACTACGGGCATCAGATTGATATTGCAGCCATTGATTTAGAAGATCCGCAAACTTTGGCACTTTTTGCTAGAGGGGATACCAAGGGAATTTTCCAATTTGAACAAAACGGTGCCATTAATCTTTTAAAACGGATTAAGCCACAACATTTTGAAGAAATTGTCGCCACTACCAGCCTAAATAGGCCAGGGGCAAGTGACTATACTGCTAATTTCATTAAACGACGAGAAGGGCAAGAAAAAATTGATTTGATTGATCCTGTGATTGCTCCAATTTTAGAACCTACTTATGGTATTATGCTTTATCAAGAACAGGTTATGCAGATTGCGCAGGTTTATGCTGGTTTTACATTAGGCAAGGCCGACCTGTTAAGACGTGCCATGTCTAAAAAAAATCTGCAAGAAATGCAAAAAATGGAAGAGGAGTTTATTGCCGGAGCTAAGCATTTAGGAAGAGCTGAAGAAACAGCTAGAGGGCTTTTTAGACGGATGGAAAAATTTGCAGGTTATGGTTTTAACCGCAGCCATGCCTTTGCCTATTCAGCTTTAGCTTTTCAGTTGGCTTATTTCAAGACCCATTACCCAGCTGTTTTTTACGATATTATGATGAATTATTCTAGCAGTGACTATATTACAGATGCCCTAGAATCAGATTTTCAAGTCGCACAAGTCACCATTAACACCATTCCTTATACTGATAAAATTGAAGCTAGCAAGATTTACATGGGGTTGAAAAATATTAAAGGGGTGCCAAGGGATTTTGCTTATTGGATTATCGACCAAAGACCATTTAATAGCGTAGAGGATTTTCTCACTAGAACTCCGGGAAAATATCAAAAAGTAGCCTTTCTAGATCCCTTAATTAAAATTGGATTGTTTGATTGCTTTGAGCCTAACCGTAAAAAAATTCTGGAAAATTTGGACAGTTTATTGATATTTGTTAACGAACTAGGATCACTCTTTGCTGATTCTTCTTTTAGCTGGATCGAAACAGATGATTATACGGCTACTGATAAATATTATATGGAACAAGAACTTATTGGAGTAGGAATGAGCAAGCACCCCCTCATTGAGATAGCTGAAAAAAGTAGTCAATCCTTTACCCCGATTTCATACTTAACCAAAGATACTGAAGCAACAGTGCTGGTACAGATAGATAGCATTCGAATCATTAGAACCAAAACGAGCGGACAGCAGATGGCTTTTTTAAGCGTCAATGATACCAAGAAAAAACTTGATGTGACATTCTTTCCAGAACAGTATGCTAGCTACAAAGATTTCTTGAGAGAAGGCCAGTTGTACTACCTTAAAGGTCGCATCAAGGAGAGGGATCATCGTTTACAAATGGTTGGACAACAAGTCCAAGTTGCCACTAGTCAAAAATATTGGTTACTGGTTGCTACCCATCAGTTTGATGCTCAAATTTCAGAAATTCTAACTGCTTTTCCAGGGCCAATTCCGGTAGTGATTCACTATCAAGAAAGTAAGGAAACCATTGAATTAACTCATCTCCAAGTCCAACTAGTGCCTGCTTTAGAAGAAAAGCTCCATCCCTACGTTTTGAAAACGGTTTTTCGATAAAAATAGACAATTAGTGAAGTAATTTGCAAATGAATATGCTATAATAAGAACGTTAAATTAATTAAAGGAGTACCAAAAAATGAAACGTATTGCTGTTTTAACCAGTGGCGGTGACGCTCCTGGTATGAATGCTGCGATTCGCGCAGTCGTTCGTAAAGCAATCTCAGAAGGAATGGAAGTTTATGGTATCAACCGTGGCTATGCAGGTATGGTTGATGGTGACATTTTCCCACTGGGTTCAAAAGAAGTTGGTGATAAAATCTCACGTGGTGGAACTTTCTTATATTCAGCTCGTTATCCAGAATTTGCTCAACTTGAAGGCCAACTGGCTGGTATTGAGCAACTTAAAAAACATGGAATTGAAGGTGTTGTTGTTATTGGTGGAGATGGATCTTATCATGGAGCTATGCGCTTGACAGAACATGGTTTCCCAGCTGTAGGTATCCCAGGAACAATTGACAATGACATTGCTGGCACTGATTATACTATTGGTTTTGATACAGCGGTTAATACCGCAGTTGAAGCTATTGACAAACTACGTGATACCTCATCAAGTCACGGACGTACCTTTGTCGTTGAAGTGATGGGACGTAACGCAGGTGATATTGCGCTTTGGGCAGGGATTGCTAGTGGTGCTGATCAAATTATTGTTCCAGAAGAAGCATTTGATATTGAAAAAGTTGTTTCAACCATTCAATACGATTTTGAACACAAAGGTAAAAACCATCACATTATCGTCTTAGCTGAGGGTGTGATGAGTGGTGAAGCTTTTGCTCAAAAACTCAAAGAAGCTGGTGACAAGAGTGACCTTCGTGTGACAAACCTTGGCCATATCCTTCGTGGTGGTTCACCAACTGCGCGTGACCGTGTTATTGCTTCGTGGATGGGAGCTCATGCAGTTGAGTTGCTTAAAGAAGGCAAAGGTGGCTTAGCTGTCGGTATCCACAATGAAGAACTTGTTGAAAGTCCAATCCTTGGTACTGCAGAAGAAGGTGCTTTATTCAGCTTGACTGAAGAAGGTAAGATTATCGTTAATAATCCACACAAAGCTCGTTTAGACTTTGCAGCTTTGAACCGTTCATTGTCACAATAAGTTTAGTTAAAAATGTTAAATCGTCAATTATTGACAAAAAAATAAGGGAGTTTCAGAGTAAAATGAATAAACGCGTAAAAATCGTTGCAACACTTGGTCCTGCGGTCGAAATCCGTGGTGGTAAAAAATACGGAGAAGATGGTTATTGGGCTGGTCAACTAGATGTTGAAGAATCAGCCAAAAAAATTGCTGAATTAATTGAAGCTGGTGCTAATGTTTTCCGTTTCAATTTCTCACATGGTGACCACAAAGAGCAAGGAGACCGTATGGCAACTGTTCGCCGTGCCGAAGAAATTGCTCGCCAAAAAGTTGGTTTCCTTTTGGACACAAAAGGTCCTGAAATGCGTACGGAATTGTTTGCAGATGATGCTAAAGAATTCAGCTATGTCACAGGTGAAAAAATTCGTGTAGCAACTACACAAGGTATCCAATCAACTCGCGATGTTATTGCTTTGAATGTTGCTGGTAGCCTTGACATCTACGATGAAGTAGAAGCGGGTCATACTATCCTTATCGACGACGGTAAACTTGGTTTGAAAGTTATCGAAAAAGACATTGCAACACGTCAATTCGTTGTTGAAGTTGAAAATGACGGTATCATTGCAAAACAAAAAGGTGTTAATATTCCTAACACTAAAATTCCTTTCCCAGCACTTGCTGATCGTGACAATGCAGATATCCGTTTTGGTCTTGAACAAGGTCTTAACTTTATCGCTATCTCATTTGTTCGTACAGCTAAAGACGTTGAAGAAGTTCGTGAAATCTGTCGTGAAACAGGTAACGACCATGTGCAATTGTTCGCTAAAATTGAAAACCAACAAGGTATTGACAACCTTGATGAAATCATTGAAGCAGCAGATGGTATCATGATTGCTCGTGGTGACATGGGTATTGAAGTACCGTTTGAAATGGTTCCTGTTTTCCAAAAGATGATTATCACCAAAGTAAACGCAGCTGGTAAAGCAGTTATCACAGCGACAAATATGCTTGAAACAATGACTGAAAAACCACGTGCGACACGTTCTGAAGTATCTGACGTCTTCAATGCTGTTATTGATGGTACTGATGCAACAATGCTTTCAGGAGAGTCAGCTAATGGTAAATACCCAGTTGAATCTGTTCGCACAATGGCAACGATTGATAGAAATGCCCAAACACTTCTTAATGAATACGGGCGTTTAGATTCATCTGCCTTCCCACGCACCAATAAAACAGATGTTATCGCTTCAGCTGTTAAAGATGCTACTCATTCAATGGACATCAAACTTGTTGTGACTATTACCGAAACTGGTAACACTGCACGTGCAATTTCTAAATTCCGTCCAGATGCGGACATCTTAGCCGTAACATTTGATGAAAAAGTACAGCGTGCTTTGATGATTAACTGGGGGGTTATTCCTGTTCTTGCTGAAAAACCTGCATCTACTGATGACATGTTTGAAGTGGCAGAACGTGTAGCACTTGAAGCTGGCTTGGTTCAATCTGGTGACAATATTGTTATCGTTGCTGGCGTTCCGGTTGGAACTGGTGGAACAAATACTATGCGTGTTCGTACAGTTAAATAAGCTTATTAAAGAGTATCAATTGAGGTTTAGAAGAAGTTCTTCCAACCTCTTTTTCTTTACTTTAGCCATTGTTTTCCAGTAAACTGTTAGTCTTTCTCAGGCCCTAAACTTGGGATTAAAATAAGTTTTTGATTGCTCTGACTTGCTGTGCTCGGAAATTGTCTGCTTTTTTTCTGACTTATAACATGGTATAATAGGAGAATAGACTAGGAGTTAATATGGTAAAGCGAGATTTTATAAGAAATATATTATTGTTACTCATTGTGATTATCGGGGCGATTTTATTGAGGATATTTGTCTTCTCAACCTTCAGAGTGACCCCAGCAACTGCAAATGATTATTTGAAAAATGGCGATTTGATTACCATTAAGAAAAATATTCAGCCCAAGTACAAAGATTTTGTGGTTTATAGGGTTGATAAAAAAGATTATGTAAGTCGTGTGGTAGCTATTGAGGGGGATAGTGTTACCTATATGGATGATATTTTTTACCTCAATAACATGGTGGAGTCTCAAGCTTACCTTGAAACAATGAAAACACGTTACTTAAATAATGCCCCTCTGGGGACCTTATATACAGATGATTTCACCATTTCGACGATTACAGGTGATAAGTATCAGAAAGTTCCTAAAGGAAAGTATCTTCTGCTGAACGACAATCGTAAAAATATGAATGATAGCCGACGATTCGGCTTGATTGATGCCTCGCAGATTAAAGGTTTAGTAACTTTCAGGGTACTTCCTTTAAGTGATTTTGGATTTGTAGAAGTAGAGTAGTTGTCAGACTACTCTACTTTTTTGAAAATTAGACTATACCAATTTCATAATTGACAAGATATTGTGGATATTATATACTGTAAACATAATATTTTTATAGGTACAATATAACTATACCAATTATTGAAATTATGAGAGAAAGTAGCAAGTTAACAAACTTGTTAAGGTAATGAAGATGTGTGGAATTGTTGGAGTTGTTGGAAATCGCAATGCAACGGATATTTTAATGCAAGGCCTTGAAAAGCTTGAATACCGAGGTTATGATTCAGCAGGAATTTTTGTGGCTAATGACAATCAGTCAAACTTGATTAAATCAGTGGGGCGGATTGCTGATTTGCGTGCCAAGATTGGCATTGATGTTGCTGGTTCAACAGGGATTGGTCACACCCGTTGGGCAACGCATGGCCAATCAACAGAGGGTAATGCTCACCCTCATACTTCACAAACTGGACGTTTTGTACTAGTTCATAATGGTGTGATTGAAAATTACCTTCACATTAAAACAGAGTTCCTAGCTGGGCATGATTTTAAGGGGCAGACAGATACTGAGATTGCGGTGCACCTGATTGGAAAATTTGTGGAAGAAGACAAGCTGTCAGTACTGGAAGCTTTTAAAAAAGCTTTAAACATTATTGAAGGTTCCTATGCCTTTGCTTTAATGGATAGTCAAGCAACAGATACTATTTATGTGGCTAAAAATAAGTCCCCATTGTTGATTGGACTTGGTGAAGGTTACAACATGATTTGTTCAGATGCCATGGCTATGATTCGTGAAACCAGTGAATTCATGGAAATTCATGATAAAGAGGTGGTTGTTTTAACTAAGGATAGTATAACGATTACAGACTATGATGGTCAAGTTGTAAAACGTAATGCTTACACTGCTGAATTGGATTTGTCTGATATTGGTAAAGGGACTTATCCTTTTTATATGTTGAAAGAAATTGATGAGCAACCAACCGTAATGCGTCGATTAATTTCAACTTACGCTGATGAATCTGGGAAAATGCTGCTTGATTCAGCTATTATTTCTTCTATTCAAGAGGCTGATCGTCTTTATATATTGGCGGCAGGGACTTCCTACCACGCTGGTTTTGCAACAAAAAATATGCTTGAGCAATTGACAGATACACCGGTTGAATTGGGAGTGGCTTCTGAGTGGGGTTACCACATGCCGCTGCTTAGCAAGAAACCAATGTTTATCTTGTTGAGCCAATCAGGGGAAACCGCAGACAGTCGACAGGTTTTAGTAAAGGCAAATGCGATGGGTATTCCAAGCTTGACAGTGACCAATGTTCCAGGATCAACCTTGTCACGTGAAGCAACTTATACAATGCTGATTCATGCTGGTCCTGAAATCGCAGTTGCTTCCACAAAAGCCTATACTGCACAAATTGCAGCCCTAGCCTTTTTAGCTAAAGCTGTCGGGGAAGCAAATGGTAAGCAAGAAGCTATTGACTTTAATTTGGCACATGAGTTGTCTTTAGTTGCCCAATCTATTGAGGCGACTTTGACTGAAAAAAATCTTGTGGCAGAAAAAGTTCAAGCTCTGTTATCCACTACACGTAGTGCCTTTTATATTGGGCGTGGCAATGATTATTACGTTGCCATGGAGGCTGCCCTGAAATTAAAAGAGATTTCTTACATTCAATGCGAAGGCTTTGCAGCTGGTGAATTAAAACATGGAACCATTTCCTTGATTGAAGAAGGAACGCCAGTCATTGGTTTGATTTCGTCTAGTCAGTTGGTTGCTTCTCATACGCGTGGTAATATTCAAGAAGTTGCTGCTCGTGGTGCGCATGTCTTAACTGTTGTAGAAGAGGGGCTGGAGCGAGAAGGAGACGATATTATTGTCAATAAAGTTCATCCTTTCTTAGCCCCGATTGCTATGGTCATTCCAACCCAACTTATTGCTTATTATGCCTCTTTACAACGGGGTCTTGATGTTGATAAACCGCGCAACTTGGCTAAAGCTGTAACAGTAGAATAGTTAAGATAAGCCATAGAAGGTAGTCGCTAATAAGCGGTTACCTTATTCTTTTGATGCCGCCATCGCAGAGCAAACAAAATAGAAATAAATCCTGAAGAATAGCAATCATGAGAACGTATTCATCTTGTCAAATACTCGTTTCTAAAGTAAAATGGTAACATTAAGAGATGTTTAGGAGTGTGAGATGTCATTACCAAATTGTTTGCAATGTCAGTCTGAATATGTTTACGAAGATGGTCTTTTATTAATCTGCCCAATGTGTGCCTTCGAATGGACACCAGGTGAAGAAGTAGCTGAAGAACAAGGACTTATTGTTTTGGATAGCAATGGTGCTCGTTTGTCTGATGGTGATACTATCACTGTGATTAAGGATTTGAAAGTAAAAGGTGCTTCAAAAGACCTTAAGCAAGGCACTCGAGTTAAAAATATTCGCCTTGTAGAAGGTGACCACAACATTGATTGTAAGATTGATGGTTTTGGAGCTATGAAGTTGAAATCAGAATTTGTCAAGAAAATGTAATAATAATACACAACCGGCTAGTCTGGTTGTATTTTTATAGGGAAATATCTCCCCAAAAAGCATAAAATTTGATATAATAGTAAAATATTTAATTCTAGGAGGTAGCATGACCTATATTCAGCAAGTATTGCCCAGCTTATTAGATGGAGCTCTGGTCACCTTACAAGTATTCTTTATTGTTATCATTCTTTCCATACCTTTAGGAGTCATTCTAGCTTTTTTAATGAGGGTATCTTTTAAACCTTTACAGTGGTTTTTAACCTTATATGTATGGATGATGAGAGGAACCCCTTTATTACTCCAATTGATTTTTTTCTACTATGTGTTGCCAAGTGTCGGGATTAGTTTTGACCGAATGCCAGCTGCTATTTTAGCCTTTACCTTGAATTATGCTGCCTACTTTGCTGAAATTTTTCGTGGTGGGATTGAAGCCATTCCAAATGGTCAATATGAAGCAGCTAAAGTGTTAAAATTAAAACCACTTCAAACCATAGGTTACATTATTTTGCCACAGGTGTTCAAAATTGTTTTACCGAGCGTCTTCAATGAAGTCATTAATTTGGTTAAAGACTCCTCGCTTGTCTATGTTCTTGGGGTAGGGGACCTTCTTTTAGCCAGTAAGACGGCTGCTAACAGGGATGCAACTCTGGCACCAATGTTCATTGCTGGTTTGATTTATTTACTCTTAATTGGACTGGTAACCATTATCTCAAAACAAGTTGAAAAACGCTTTAATTATTATCAGTAATAAGGAGACTTCATGTTAGAACTCAAAAATATTTCCAAACAGTTTGGGCAGAAAACCATTTTTGATGGCTTTGATTTGACAGTCCAAGATGGCGAAGTTCTCTCACTGGTTGGTCCATCAGGTGGTGGTAAGACAACCCTTTTACGAATGTTAGCTGGGCTTGAGTCTATTGATTCTGGTCAGGTTTTTTACAATGGAGAAAACGTTGGGATTGACCATTTAGAAAATCGTAACCTCCTTGGCTTTGTCTTTCAAGATTTTCAACTCTTTCCCCATTTAACTGTCTTGGATAATTTAATGCTGTCACCGACCATTACAATGGGAAAGGCAAAAGGTGAAGTAAACGAAAAGGCTTTAGATTTATTAGCACGTCTAGGCTTAAAAGAGCATGCCTTAGTTTATCCCTGTTCTTTGTCAGGAGGACAAAAACAGCGGGTTGCTTTGGCAAGAGCCATGATGATTGATCCTCAAATTATTGGTTATGATGAGCCAACAAGTGCCTTGGATCCTGAGTTACGTCAGACAGTTGAAGCCTTGATTTTGCAAAATCGTGATATGGGGATAACACAAATTGTGGTCACACATGATTTGGTTTTTGCAAAAGCCATTTCGGATCGCATTATTAAGGTTAATCCTAAGTAGGAAAGGAGTTATCTTATGCGTATGAAAAAAAGTTTAGCAGCTGCAGTTTTAATAGTTGTTAGTTTTGTTTTGGTAGCCTGCGGAGTTCATCAACGTACCAAGACAGGAGATGCCTGGCAAACTTATCAAAAAGAAAAAAGTATTACTCTTGGTTTTGATAATACCTTTGTGCCTATGGGCTATAAAGATGAGAGTGGCCAAAACAAGGGCTTCGATATTGATTTAGCTAAAGCTGTCTTTAGCCAATATGGGATTAAGGTTAAGTTTCAAGCCATCAATTGGGATTTAAAAGAAGCTGAACTGAAGAATGGTAAAATTGACATGATTTGGAATGGCTATTCAATGACCAAAGAACGACAGGCTAAAGTTGCTTTCACTGTTCCCTACATGAAAAATGAGCAAGTGATTGTGGTTAAGAAGTCTTCAGGTATTAATGCTGTTGATGACATGAAACATAAGGTGCTAGGAGCTCAATCGGGTTCCTCTGGCTACGATGCTTTAACAAGGAAACCTAAGCTTCTAAAAAATCTCGTCAAGGACAAAGATGCCACGCAATATGAAACCTTTACGCAAGCCTTTATTGATTTAAAAAACAATCGGATTGATGGGTTATTGATTGATAAAGTGTATGCCAACTATTACTTGACACAAGAAGGACAGCTAGAAGTTTATCACATGGTTCCAACTAACTTTGAGAACGAACAATTTGCAGTTGGCCTTAGAAAAGAAGACAAAACCTTGCAGAAAAAAATGAATCAAGCTTTGACTACTCTTTATCATGATGGCAAGTTTCAAAGAATTTCTCAAAAGTGGTTTGGAGATGATGTAGCTACAGATAATATAAAAAACTAAAGAGGCGATTGTCTCTTTTCAGATTGAAGAAAAAGTCCATTTAGGACAATTTTTCTTCAATCTTTTTTGCTCTTCTAAAAAAGATAGACTCCTGAAACACGATAACATAAGTGTTTCAAGAGTTAGTTAAAGTTATGATCATTAAATCATTTTCATCGAGACCTTCTTAAAAATAGAGTTTGTCTACGTTCTGTCTTTTTTCATGTGTTTAGATAATAATAGAGATAGAATGAGAGGAATTTATCCAAAATCTCCCTCTTTTTTGAAAAAAGATCGCTATTTAAGAATTTTTTATCAAAACGTATTCTTTCTGAAAATTGCATTTTTCATCATTTGTGATTAATGCCCAAATCTTCTCTAAATAATTAAAAATAACAAAAACTTAATAAAATGACCGTTTTAAGAGACTTCAATTCCATCAAAAAGATCTTGAAACTTGTTTAATATGATTAAAAAAGCGGGAATTTGGAAATAAAATAATTTTTTTGAAAATTAGAGGAATGTTGACCTTAAAAGAAACACGTAGTATGATAAACTTATAAGCGCTTATAAATTATTTTAACTTTACTTAACTATTTAAATAGGTTTTTCTACTCAGGAGGAATGACAATGAAACACAAACAACTTCTTTATCTCTCAACAGTTGTTGCTGGTTTAGCTTTGTTTCCAACCGTAGGTCAGTCAGTTTTTGCTGATAATGTCTCAAATCCTGATGCTGTCTTAGCTGATAACAATCAAGTGACTGCTCAAAAAGATGCTTTGATCCAAAAACTTGATGATAGCAGCAAACAATTAGATGCCATCAAAGACGAGGTTAAAGGCACTGATGCTGAAGCTACTGTGGACAAAGCTAAAGATGCTGTTGAACACATGAAAACATCTGTTCGTTTCAGCCCTGATACCATCTATGATTTAAATTCAATTGGTGCAAGAGTTGAAGCATTGTCAGAAGCTATTCAAGCTATTGTATTTTCTACTACACAATTAACTAATAAGGTAGAACAGGCTCATATTGATATGGGATTTGCTATTACTAAATTAGTGATTCGCATTTTAGATCCATTCACATCAGTTGATGCCATTAAAGCTCAAGTGGAAGAACTTAAGGCTCTTGAACAAAAAGTCTTAAATTATCCAGATTTGCAACCAACTGATCGTGCAACTATTTACACTAAAGCTAAACTTGATAAAGCTATTTGGAACACCCGTTTTGAGAGAGACAAAAAAGTTTTAGGTGTCAAATCTTTTGAAGTTTACAATACACTTAATAAAGCAATCACACATGCTGTTGGTGTTCAGTTGAACTCAACAACTACTGTGGAGCAAGTTGACCAAGAAATTGTTGCTTTGCAAAACGCTTTAGCAACTGCTCTTCAATAAGCAAGTCTTTTAAGTGATATTTCTTACATGAGTAGGCTTATTTGACTTTAGAAAAGAGACTTGGTGACCGGTCACAAGTCTTGCTTTCTTAACTTTGAAAGTCTTAGGAAAGCGACAGCTTCTCGCTAAAGACAGTCTGCTCATAGTGACCTTCTTCCTCTTACAATTAGCAGATGATGTCTTGTTTTTGCTATTTTTGTCAGTGACAAGGCATGACTAACGCTGTTTAGTGTGATAACCTATGGTAACTTTTAACCCTTTCTTTTCTTTCTTATTTGACCTCCTAACCTATAAGATACAGCCGAAAAATGGTTAAAAGCTACAAAAAAATTCGCTAATCGAATGGTTAGCGAATTTTTTAGCTCTTTATAATACGATAATGATGTTTACGACTTTGATTTTGGTAAATAGGAGTAATTTGATGAAAAATCAAACACCATGTTTCGTGACGTCGCCAAATACTGGTGTGGTGGTTGCCATTTAAGTGGTAAGTTACTAGTTTGGTCTTTTGGCTGATAGATTGGATATTGAAACTATCAAAGTTACTTGGGTAGTAGGTTGCTTGATTCAGAAACTCTTCGTAGTTAGAGATATGACCATCTTTATCAATTAGTTGGAAGCTTTTGGCAATATAGTGATCGTAATCAGGAACTTTGCTTAAAATCAACTTTTCATTACGGTAGAGTTTCTTAGCAACATTCTCAAAAATTTCATCTTCAGGAATCACGGCTGGTTCGACATGGATATCAATATCATAGACGGAAAATTGTTCACTAAGTAATTGTTCGACTTGTTCGGTGATGGCATGGCTTTCGTACACAGAAAGATCAGGATTCATTTCCAGTACAATATCAAGGTACACATTGCTTCCATAAGTTCGACCACGCTGAGATTTGACGGCGACAATTTTAGGAATTTTTAAGATTGCTTTTTCGTATTTTTTTAAATGCCGACTATCAAAGCCATCAGATAAGCTAAAAGAACTTTTCATAAAAATATCAAAGGCAGTTTTTAAGATAAAAAAAGTGATAATAATAGCAGCAATACGGTCAATGATTGGCAATTGTAAGGAAGCAGCGACGATAGCAACTGACGTTCCTAGCGAGGTAACAGCATCAGACAGATTATCTTTGGAAGCTGCTACCAAGGCACTTGACTTCACACGTTTGGAGAGACGTTTATTGAAAGTATAGACTAAAAGCATAATAAAAGCCGAGATAATCCCAACAATAGCACCAAATGGGTCAATTTGAGTCTGCTGTCCGCTAAAAATACTTTGCAGGGTTTGAATCAATACCTGAAAACCAACAAGAAACATGATAAAAGAGGTGATGAGGCTTGATAGGTCTTCAATCTTCCAATGCCCAAATTTGTGGTTAGCATCAGCTGGCTGACTGGCTAGATGAAGTCCGATGAGCAGGGCGACATTACCAACAATATCCGATAAATTATTAAAACCATCGGCAATAAGAGAGCTGGCATTTAAAAGATATCCTGCTAGCAATTTGGCAACGCTGAGTAGCAAATAGGCAACAATGCTGACAATTGGGCCTCTTTTGGCCAGTTTCAAATTTTCAATTGGGTCTTGTGTCATAATAGCTCCTTTAATGTTAGTATTATATTATACCACAAAAAGACACGTAACAAAAAAGCCTAACTTCTCTGAGTTGGCAGAAGAAAGCTAGACATCACTGCTTAGTGTTAATTTAATTTTTTTTTAATAAAGTAGTATTTGGTTTCTAAAACGACAACTGGAGAGAGAGCTAGGAGTGCAATTAGGTTAGGAAGTGCCATTAAACCATTGACAATATCAGCCAAAACCCAAATCAGTTCTAACTTAAGGAATCCTCCTAGGCCTACCATTAAAACAAAGACAATACGGAAGTAGGTGAGATGCGTAATGCCAAAGAGGAATTCAAAGCAGCGTTCTCCATAATAACTCCACCCTAAAATCGTTGTAAAGGCAAAGAGAACTAGGGAAAAGGTTAGGCCAAAAGACCCTAAATTTCCAAACACAGAGGCAAAGGCAGATTGGGTCAGAGGAGCCCCTTCGAGCTGCCCAGTCCATTGGCCGGTTACCAAAATAGATAGGCCGGTTAGAGTACAGATAATAATAGTATCAATAAAAGTTCCTGTCATGGAGATAAGCCCCTGCTCCACGGGCTCATTGGTTTTTGCTGCAGCCGCAGCAATGGGGGCAGAACCTAAACCAGATTCATTGGAAAAGACCCCACGTGCGATTCCTTTTTGAATGGCTTCCTTCACTAGACTTCCAGCAAAGCCTCCAATAGCAGCTGTCGGAGTGAAAGCTGATTGAAAGACTAAACGAATAACAGGTAGAATATGCTGGTAATGAACCAAAATAACCGCTAGACTAGCAAGAATGTAAAAAATAGCCATGAAGGGGACCACTTTCTCAGCTACTTTAGAGATGGAATGAATACCACCAAAAATAATGGTCGCAACAAAAACAGCTAGAACAATACTCACGACTTGCGGGGATAATCCAAAACTATGGCCTAGAGATGAGGTGATGGAATTAACTTGAGCGAAGGTCCCTATTCCAAATAGGGCTACTAGGATACCTGAGCCAGCAAACAGAACAGCTAAAGGTTTCCATTGTTGTCCCATACCATTAACGATATAATACATAGGTCCACCAGAAATATGACCATTGGCATCCTTTGTACGGTATTTAATGGCTAAGACCCCTTCAGCGTATTTAGTGGCCATTCCAAAAAAAGCGGCAACCCACATCCAAAAGAGCGCTCCAGGGCCCCCTGATTTAATAGCAGTAGCGACTCCAACAATATTTCCAGTACCAACGGTTGCAGCCAGAGCAGTTGCAAGAGCGGCAAATGACGAAATATCCCCATGCCCATCATCATCAGAAAAAATCAGTTTAAAAGCTTTGGGAAGTTTTAAGATTTGAATGAGGCCTAGACGACTGGTAAGATAAATCCCAGTACCAACTAGCAAGATTAACAAGGGTGGTCCCCAAACAAAATCATCAATTATTTTAGCAATTGCTATCATCTATCTCTCCTAAAAGTTACCGAAGTTGCCAAAAGAAAAAAAGCCATCTCTAGGAGATAACTTCTGAAGCAATGATAAAACAGCAAACACAAAAAGATTAAGACTGTTCTTAATAGTGTTTGTATTTTACCTTCTGTCCTTTTGCCTGAGAGATTGAGCAGTATGCCTTGCCCCTTCGGCGCCTAATAAGGTCTCTCCAGAAGTCCGTCCATCAAACAGTCCCGTTCAAAAACTGAACACCTGAGAGTATAACTCCTTCGGCGAAATAAATTTCTTCTCCTGCATGACATCATTCGGTTTATTAAATTATATTTATCATACCGAAAAAAACGAATGATGTCAATCAAAATGGCAAAAAAATAAAGAATGCCTTGAGAAAAAGCCATCATTTTTTAAAATTCTGAACCTAAAATAGAAAAAGAATCTCTTTACTTTTGGAGTCTCTTTTGTCATTTTTATTGGAAACATGATATAATTTTAAGGTTGATAAAAGAGATGTCACTGAACGAGATTAAGGAGAAAGTATGAATCCTTTATTAAATGGAATGAATGATCGGCAGGCACAAGCTATTCAAACAACTGAAGGCCCCTTGTTAATTATGGCGGGGGCTGGGTCTGGTAAAACAAGGGTATTGACCCATCGTATTGCCTATTTAATTGATGAAAAATTTGTCAATCCTTGGAATATTTTAGCCATTACCTTTACGAATAAGGCTGCACGTGAGATGAAAGAAAGGGCCTTAGCTTTAAATCCAGCTACTAAAGATACCTTAATTGCCACCTTTCACTCCATGTGTGTACGGATTCTGCGTCGTGAGGCTGATCATATTGGTTACAATCGAAATTTCACAATCGTGGATCCGGGTGAGCAACGAACATTGATGAAACGCATTTTGAAGCAACTCAATTTGGATCCTAAAAAGTGGAATGAACGTTCTATTTTAGGAACCATTTCAAACGCTAAAAATGATTTGCTTGATGAGAAGGCGTATGAAGCACAGGCAGCTGATATGTATAGTCAAATCGTAGCTCGATGTTACAAAGCTTATCAGGAAGAATTACGACGTAGTGAAGCACTTGACTTTGATGATTTAATCATGATGACGCTGCGCCTGTTTGACAATAATCCTGACCTGCTGGCTTATTACCAGCAGCGTTACCAATACATTCATGTGGATGAGTACCAAGATACTAACCATGCTCAATATCAGTTAGTTAAGTTACTCGCTTCTCGTTTTAAAAACATTTGCGTTGTTGGGGATGCTGACCAGTCTATTTATGGTTGGCGGGGAGCTGACATGCAAAACATTCTTGATTTTGAAAAAGATTATCCCGATGCTAAAGTCATTCTTTTAGAAGAAAATTACCGTTCTACCAAGAAAATTTTACAGGCTGCCAATGATGTGATTAATAATAACCGTAATCGTCGCCCTAAGAAACTTTGGACACAAAATGCTGATGGGGAACAACTGGTTTATTACAGGGCAAATGATGAGCGAGATGAGGCTATCTTTGTGGCCTCAACTATTAGCAATATGAGCCATGAGCTTGGGAAAAATTTCAAAGATTTCGCTGTTTTATACCGTACCAATGCCCAATCCCGTACGATTGAAGAAGCTCTCTTAAAATCCAACATTCCTTACACCATGGTTGGAGGCACTAAGTTTTACAGCCGTAAAGAAATTCGAGATTTGATTGCCTATTTAACTATTGTTGCTAATCCAGCTGATAACATTTCCTTTGAGCGCATTGTGAATGAGCCTAAACGAGGTGTCGGCCCAGGAACGCTTGATAAACTGCGTCAGTTTGCTTATGAAAGCAATCAATCTTTATTGGAAGCTGCTTCAAACCTCTTCATGTCACCACTAAAAGGAAAAGCTGCGCAGGCTATGATGGATTTGGCAGGCATCTTAAATCAATTACGACAAGATTTAGAGACCATGAGTATTACTGATTTAGCAGAAGCTTTGCTCGAAAAAACAGGTTATTTAGATAATTTGCGCCTGCAAAATACGTTGGAAAGTCAAGCCCGTATCGAAAATATCGAAGAATTCTTATCTGTTACTAAGAATTTCGATGATGTAAACGCTTCGCCAGAAGGGGAAGAAACGGGCACTGATCGCTTGGGACGGTTTTTAAATGATTTGGCTTTAATTGCAGACACCGATGATTCCAACCCAGAGACTGCAGAAGTAACCTTAATGACCCTGCACGCAGCCAAGGGACTGGAATTCCCTGTGGTTTTCTTAATTGGTATGGAAGAAGGTGTTTTTCCCTTATCACGTGCCTCAGAAGATCCAGATGAATTAGAGGAAGAAAGACGTTTAGCTTATGTTGGGATTACCAGAGCAGAAGAAGTTCTCTTTCTGACCAATGCGAATACTCGTACTCTATTTGGTAAGAGTGATTACAACCGTCCAACCCGTTTTTTAAGAGAAATTTCAGAAGAATTGCTTTCTTATCAGGGGTTGGCAAGACCAGCCCATTCTTCCTTTGGCGTGCGCTTTTCGACAGAAAAACAAACACAGTTTGGGCAAGGAATGAGTTTGTCAGAGGCTTTACAAGCTAGAAAAGCTGAGGCACAAGACCGTCGTTCAGCCCAGCCGATGTCTGCTCACACAAAGCAATCTTTAGGAACAACAAAATTCCCCTTTGAACCTAATAGCAGTTCAGAAGTGGTCACTTGGCAAATTGGTGATATTGCCCATCACAAAAAATGGGGTGATGGAACTGTTTTGGAGGTTTCTGGCTCAGGAAAAACCATGGAATTAAAAATTAAATTCCCTGAAGTCGGCTTGAAAAAATTATTAGCAAGTGTTGCACCTATTGAGAAAAAATAAGAAAAAACAAGTTTTCTACTCACTTATTATAGTAGAAAACTTGTTTTTTTATTTACTCTTCCAAATTTTAAAGTAAAAAAATATCATTTTAGGAAGCATATTAGTTGCAATTAAAAACCAAAGGTGTATAATAACAATATAAATTAAATAACGAGTGGTCACTTAATAAAACACTGATATGTTAATGTTTTATATAATTTATAACGAGCAGTATTTGAATGAATATATTAACTAACACTTTGTTATTTAATTTGTATAGTCACTTTCAGAGAACAGCGGCTATGAGAAACTATTACTTGAAGAATAACAACCGTTATTCTTCCTTGGACAAAAGATACAGGGGTATCTAAAAGGAGAATTATCATGGGACTTATTTGGACTTTAATCGTTGGTGCACTTATCGGTGTGATTGCTGGAGCGCTTACTAAAAAAGGTGGTTCAATGGGCTGGATTGCAAACATTGCAGCCGGTTTAGTTGGATCTTATGTTGGTCAAGCCTTGCTTGGTTCGTGGGGACCTTCTTTAGCAGGCATGGCCTTGATTCCATCAATTATTGGTGCAATCATTGTTGTTATCATTACTTCTTTTGTACTAAGCAAAACTAGTCACTAATTTCTAGTTTTTACTCTACTCAGTAAGTGATTACGAATAGAGAACGTCAAGTAGGAAAGAGGTCCGTATGTCAAAAATTTTAAAGATTACATATAGTCTCATCGGACTCGTCTTATTATCCATACTCGGATGGGTGATAGGAACGACCGGAGATTATGTGAGGTTACCTTATAGTTATCGTTGGCTAAGTTGGGATGTGGATAGACTTCCCAATTTCCTAGACCCGGTTTTATATTATTACTACTTCTGGGCAGCCATTGTATTATTTGTTATCACACTTATAGTGATATTAGTTATTATTTTTTATCCTAGGACATATACTGAGATTAAGTTACGTCAGAACAAGGGAATACTTTTATTGAAAAAATCAGCTATCGAAGGCTATGTTGCGACAGCTATCAAAGCGGCAGGTTTGATGCCAAAACCGACCGTCACTGCGACATTATACAAACATAAATTTAAAATTGATGTAGCTGGACAATTAGCTTCTCGTGTAGCAGTTGTCGATCAGATCAACGGCATTAAAGAAGGCATCGAGACTGGTTTAAGTGAATTCTTTGGTTTAGATTGCCCTGTTAATTTTAAAGTTTATGTCAAAGACATTGCTGACTCTGATCGTAAGCGTGTTGCTAGAAAACGTGTAGAATAGGAGACGTCTCATGGAATTTTATGAAAAATTCAAGTACCCCATTATTGGTGGCTTGGTAGGGTTAATCATCGCCATATTGCTCATGTCTTTTGGCCTATTTAAAACACTACTAGCAATCATTTTCATTCTTTTAGGAATTTATGGTGGCCTGTATGCCAAAAAAACAGGTATTATTGATCAATTTATCAATCGAAAATAAAGGAGACTTATTATGACTGAAACTTACATTAAAAACACATCTAAAGACTTAACACCTTCTATTCGTGGTGAATTGACCTATGATGA